>CAZLFJ010000001.1:0-1262 GCA_964558795.1 Candidatus Woesearchaeota archaeon
AAGAAATGAAGATGGTTAAAATTCATAAAAAGATTATAGGAGAAAAAAAACCTTGTTATCTAATGGGTGCAGGAAATCCTACAGAGATACTTGAAGCAATTTCATTAGGCGTAGATATGTTTGATTCTCGTTTCCCAACAAAATGTGCAAGACACGGAACAATATTTACAAGTAATGGAAGATTAAGACTGGGAAGAAACGAATCTATACTAGACAAAAGACCCCTGGATGAAAACTGCAAATGCTTTGTTTGTAAGAATTACTCAAGAGCCTATATAAGATATCAAATAAAACAAGAAGAAGCAGTTGGCATGAGACTTGCATCATATCATAACTTGTATTACTTGCAAAATTTAATAAAAGAAGCCAAAAAAGCAATAAAACAGGGCAAATTCAAAGAATTTAAAGAGAAGGTAAAAAAAGCTTACAAAACCGAAGACGACAGAAAGATAAGCAAGAAGAAGATAAGAGTCAAATAGTTTAGATGGTTCCTCCACTAGACTTTGAACCAAGATATCTTTTTGAATAATAATCGCTTACGTGAGCCTCAATTATCCAGTTTCCTTTTCTACGAAAATATTCAATTATTTTTGTTCTCGTATTCTCTTGGATAGAATTCAAAGTTTGAAATTTTATATCTCCTGGAATATACCCTGAGTCATCAGTAAATTCACAAAACCAAACATGATCTGCAAGACTTACGATTTTTCCAACCTCCTCCCTTGGAAGTTCTTCTGAAATTTCAAGTCCAGAAAGAAACTCTATTGCCCTCGCCCTAGATTTAACTGTTCCATAATCTCCTTCATGAATTTCAAATTCTCTTAAGTCCATAGTAAATTAAATAATCTATCCTTTAAAGAAACTTCCAATATGCGGAATATTCCGAATATAGATTATATCTTGAAAAATTTATTTATTACGAATTTTATATTTGGGGAATACTTTCTAGTTTCAAATACTCCTTGAAACTTAAAATCTCTAGGTCTCTCACCGAAAACTTCTTCTTGATTGTTGCAATAAGATCCATAAGCTCTTGCCTATCTTTAACCTCTACATCTATTTCAAAATCGTAGTCTGCAAGAGTCTTGTCCATATAAATCACATTCGGATTTTTCTCACAAAAATCAAAAACATCCTTATAACTAAGAAAATCTTCCATCATAAAATTCAGTTTATAGTATTCATATCCAATCTTCTCCAGATTTAGATCTACCCTATATCCTTGAATTTTAATTTGAATATCCATTCTTCCTACATACATA
>CAZLFJ010000001.1:1272-6164 GCA_964558795.1 Candidatus Woesearchaeota archaeon
CCTTGAATTATCTTTTTATGCTCCATTTGCTTTATTCTGAAGGCAACTGTTCTCTCAGGAGTTTTTGTTTTTGCAGAAATCTCTATCAAAGGAATCCTGGCGTCTTTCACGAGCATTCTTAAAATTTTTAAATCAAGTTCGTCAAAACTGACTATTTCCTCTCCACCAATTGTTTCAAAACTAAAATCATAATCCTCTTTGTCCTTTTGAAGATAATTCCTCTTGTAATACCTAACTCCCGAAAAAATGTGAACATTCTCCTGCCAAAAATTCTTTCTAAAATTCTCTTTAAACTCATCCCAGATATTTCCCCATTCTTGTATATTTTTTACAAAAGCCATGAAAACCAAATCATAAGGAGCTTCTATTTTTCCAACAATTCCAGTTGCTGGATGATTCATAAGCCAGTCAATCATCTTTTTTTCTTGAGCTTCTGTTGAATTAAAGAATTTTAAATAAACTCTCATCATAAAATATCCTATCTTGAAAGGATTGATAAAAGCCCAATAACCTGTAATAATGCCTTCTTCAGTCATTCTTTTAATTTTATAATTCACAGTATTTTTATTAAGGCCAATTTTCTTGGCAATTTCTGAAATGGTTTGCCTTGCATTTTTATCTAGTTCTATCAAGATTTTCCTGTCTTTAAGGTCTAGTTTAGGTATCTGTTCCATATTGTTTTATATGCAAAATTAGTATTTAAATCTTGCGTTTAGAACAACTTTTAGATAAAAAGTTTAATATACTCTATTAAACTACTAAACAGTAACAACGAATGAACAATTCGAAGGATAAAAACAAAATGGAAACACAAAATAAAATCAACCAAATGAAAGGAGGTTTAAAATAAAATGGCAAACAATTTATTAAAAACTATGCTTATAGGAAGCGTAATATCCAGTTTAGTTATTCCTACAGCTAGATACGGATGCAGTCTTGTAGACAAACACTGGGACAATACTGAATCAAGAGGCTATGTAGTTCCTCAAAGATTTGAAGTAACTTCTGTTGATTTAAACAAAGACGGAAAAACTGAAACTATCGCAAATTATGCTGGAAAAGCTTACTTGCTTAGAGTAGACAATAACAAGGTTCCTTATTTTCAACAAATAGAGGGATTAGAAAGTGAGGTAAGTAACTAAATTTATTTTTGAGAGCTTTGCTCTCGATCCTATTGTCGGTAAAATTCCGATAACTGATGAGGCATGAGCCGAAAGGAAAAATAAAATGGAAACACAAACACAACCAAAAAGTACTAAACAAGAAAACATAGATGTTTATAAAAAATTACAAGAATGGAGTAAGCCAAGAGACTACGTCAAAAAAGATTGGTCTCCAGAGCCTACGGATAGGCAGATGCTAATTCATTCCATAGAGGGACACTCTAATAACTTTATAGGACAGATAAACGAAAGAAAAATGAAAAAAGAAACATTCAAGAATATTTCTAGACTTGTAAGATATGACCGAAGGGCGGATGCTCCATCTTCTAGTCTATTTAATAGAATCTACAACGCTATTCTCCCGCAAATATACTCAGAAAAGAATCGCAGATTAAGAGATGTCTATATGGGTCTTACCATAATTTCTCTAGATGATAATTGGGAAGACACTAGGAACATTTTTTATCAAGAATCCCGTCTTCAAGATGATTTGCTCAGTAAATCTTATAATAGAATGGAATGGCTAAAACAATCCAGGGGGAATAATTAAAATGGAGCTTCTGGAAAAATTAACGGCAGTAGCAATTACATTCTCCCTCATGCATGCATTTGACGCATACAAAGACATTCAGGCACAAAAAAGATTTACAAAGGCTATTGAAAATGTAAGGCTGGTTGATATTAACAAAGATGGCAAGTTAGATATTTATTTTCCACAATATAAAAAATTCTATATGAATACTCCATCGGGTTTTGTTTCCTCAACTAATGATTATATAATCGGAAAAAAGTAATCCAAAATACCTAAAAAACCTTATTCTTTTAAAAATCCCACCTCCACAGAAAAATTGGGCATATAATAAGAAGGTCTCGGAGCATTTAATAACCTTTCGTAAAGCAAGACATGTATTCCATATAGCTAAATTTTATAAACAAGATTTTTTAGTTTAACCCATGAGAAAATATATTGTAGTTACGGGAGGTGTGATCTCAGGTTTAGGAAAGGGTGTTCTCGCAGCTTCTATAGGAAAATTAATTGCAGATAGATACAAATGTGCAGCAGTAAAATGTGATGGATATCTAAACATTGATCCTGGCACAATGAATCCTGTAGAACATGGAGAGGTATTTGTTTTAGATGATGGAACTGAATGCGATATGGATTTTGGCCATTATGAACGATTTATGCAAATAGCATCCAAGGGTAACTGGAATATCACAATGGGAAAGATATACAAGTCTATTCTAGACAAAGAAAGAAGAGGAGCCTACCTAGGAAAAACTGTCCAGTTAATACCTCATGTTACTGATGAAATAAAAGATTATATACAAAAAGTGGGCGAACAAGAAAATGCAGATGTTTTGTTTATAGAAATTGGTGGAACAGTTGGAGATTTAGAAAATGCATTATATTTGGAAGCAGTAAGACAACTAGCACATGAAGTTGGTCGTGAAAATTTAGCATTTATTCATTTATCTTATGTTCCTATACCTACGGGTGTGAATGAACAAAAATCTAAACCAACACAGATGAGTGTAAAATTATTAAATGAAATTGGAATTTGGCCAGATATAATTGTTTGTCGTTGTGAGGAATATTTAGAAGAAAAATTAAAAGAAAAAATAGCTTTGTTTTGTAATATAAATAAAAATTGTGTTTTTACTGGAAAAGATGTAGAGTCTATTTATTTAATTCCACATGAATTAGAAAAACAAGGATTCATTACAGTTATAGAAAAGAAACTCGGATTAGAGTTATGTAAAGAAAACTGTGGAAATTGGAACACACTTGCAAAAAGAATGATTGATAAAAACATAAAAAGAATTAAAATTGGGATTTGTGGAAAATATACAAAACTCGGAGATTCTTATGCAAGCGTTGTTGAAGCAATTAGACATGCTGCAGCAAATTTCAATGTTAATGCTGATATAGGGTTAATAGATAGCGAAGAGATAGAGAAAGCAGAAGACTTATCAAAAATATTTAAAGGATTTAATGGAGTGATTATTCCTGGCGGATTTGGAAATCGTGGTTGGGAAGGAAAAATTAAAGCAATAAATTATCTACGAGAGAACAAAATTCCTTTTCTGGGTATCTGCCTAGGTTTACAATCTGCAGTGGTGGAATTTGCGAGAAATGTTTGTAAAATTATGGATGCAAATTCAACAGAAATGAATCCTAAAACAGAAGATAAAATAATAACCCTAATGGATGCTCAAAAGAACGTAGTAGATATGGGGGGAACAATGCGTCTTGGAAGTTACAAGGCAGTTATAAAAACGGACAGTAAAGTTTTCTCTTTGTATAATTCAACAGAAGTTTTTGAAAGGCATAGACACAGATATGAGGTAAATCCAGATTATCACAAAGTCTTACAAGAAAGAGGACTAGTAATTTCAGGACTAAGTCAAGATGGAAAGCTAGTTGAATTCATTGAAATTAAAGACCATCCATTCTTTATTGCAACTCAAGCACATCCAGAATTTAAAAGCTCACTCGAAAAACCGGCACCCTTGTTCTATGGTTTTATTGAAGCTTGTGTGAAAAATTAATCCTAAAAAACACAGTTTTACTCCCAAAAAGTTCCAAAGAGTTACTCTGTTTTAGATACATTTCACTTTGTAGTTAGTCAGTTTATAAGCATGATTATCTAAGAAAATAACCATTTTAGATAGAACGATGTATATAAAGAAGCAAGCATTTATATTCGTAAGGAGGTGCAAAATGCAAATATATATTGGTGTCAAATACGATGTTTTAGAATATGATAACTCAACAAGATCAGATGAGTTGTTCAGAGATCTACACAAAAGATTTCCAGAAGCAGTTTGGGAAAAGAGCGGACTAGGATTTAAGGTAACAACATTAGATTAGGGATTTTTCCCTTTTTCTTTTTTATTACTATTTTGGGTCCGATACCCTGTAGCTTACTTGCTACGACCAAATGGGAATGAAACAGAAGATTTCTTATCTTCTGGAGGGTAAAAAATTTCCTATTTTCTAGACTTCTTGTTTTCTGAGCTAAAATTTCTAGTCTCAAAAATTCACAAAATACTTTCCAACTTGCTTTAATTGGGATGTGAATTTTCAGAAATTTTTTTAGTTTTTAAAGTTACTAAGATTCTCTAACCTATCCAAAGATTGTAATCCTGGATAGTTTTGTCCATTAATAATCCAGGTAGGATAACCTAAGACTCCTGCAGAGACGCAAATGTCTTTATCCTGTCCACAATCAATGTAATCTATGTACTCAAAAGAGTCTCCAAATAACTTTTTTTGTTCAGAACAAAAAGAACACCACTCCGTACCATACATCTTAGCACCAATAGAGGTAAGGTGCTTTGCTAATTGATTCGTCTGAGAATCAGCACCCGAAATAACCTTTCCAGTTAAGGTATTATATCCATAAAAAACTACAAGTGAAACTAGAACAATTGCAAGGATTCCAAGGATAACCTTAATTGACTTTTGCATAAAAATGGATAAATTTTAGACTATTTAAATTTGAGCAAACAGAGTTAACTAAATTCTAAGAGTCATTTGATTGGGATTAAAATTTTCTTTTTTTCTTTTGAAAAGGGCAGGGCCAAGCATCAATTTACTTTTCTTTACTAATTTATTGAAATAAGCTTCGGGATTTATATACGTTATTGCTTGTTGTCTAGGCATAATATACACTCTCTGTTCTGAATTTTCATCAATGAAATAATTTCCTGTAGAATCCAATC
>CAZLFJ010000001.1:6174-64103 GCA_964558795.1 Candidatus Woesearchaeota archaeon
CCTTCAGGAATTAAAGATTCAGATTCAACAAACTGCAAAATACCTCCTGGAACGCTTGAGCGAACAAAATATCTGTCATTAGATTTGTTGTGAAAAAGTAAATCTTCTCCACTAAATTCTCCGTGAACTAAGGCCTCTCTAGCATCAAAATAAAATTTTTTAGCCATATCAAAATCTCCTTGTAAAAGATTTTCAAGCATAGGTCCAAGAGTTCTAGATTCAAAGGCAGATAAATGAAATGCTGGATTGTCGCTAAGCTTAATATGAGAATAGAATTTACCTTTTTTGTAATAAGGATTATCCGAACAAAAAAGTCTAGAAATATTGTCTACTGCAACTAATGGACAATCTGGCCTTGAAAGTTCTGAAAGATTTCCTCCAGCCAAATAAAGATAATTTTCTTCTTGAGCAATTGCACGAATTCCGTTCGCAGATAAAAAATCATTGATTTTTGCAAATTCTCTTCTTAATAAATCATTAATAATCAAGCCAGTTCCATCACCAAAACCTCTTGTCAGAGAACTTTTGTTTGGATAAACATCAAAGTTTCCAATTAGTCTACGCTCCGCAGAAGACTTCTTTGCAAAATAATTTATAATTTCTAAAGCAGTGGTTTCATTTAAGCCATTACATCTTACAAAGTTTCTAAATGAGGGTCCAGTGGTTCTTTCAAGACCTTTATGAGAGAGCCTACCACCGAATAAAGCCTTCAGATCGTCAGGTTCTGAAGATTTTGCTTTCATTCTAAGATCATGAAAAGCTCCCTCAATTTCAGAGGGTTTAATTTCTCCAGCCAAATTCAACATACTAGTTGTTTGAAGAAGATAATCTCCAAAATATTCTCTAAGCCATTTTGAAAGAGCTGTAGAATATTGCTCTATAAAGAACAATCTTTGTTTATCTTCTCTGTGCGCATCCCTATATTCATAAAATTTCTCTGCCACTGGAAAGCGATGTAAAACAATTTCTCTTAAAATATTTCCAATAGGAATATATGCTTTCACAACATCCAAGGTAAGTCCTTGCTGAGGTTTTAGATGAATCCCTCTTTCTGTAACAAAACGAGTAAATGCCTCACGAGATTTATTCCGTTTATTTTGCATAGCAGTAGTATTTCCATTTGGTGGAATCTGGTCTCTATATATTCCAAGCTGATCAAAAAATATTTTTTCTTGTGCTTCATTTACCGAAGAAGGAGAGTGAAGAAGTCTCTCGGGACTAATGTTGAATATTTGTGCAATAGCTAGAACATCTTCAAGGTTTCTGCGAAAAGAAGGTGAAGCAAGAACTTTTTCAACTGGACCGCGAATGTCATCTGTTAAATAGCTTGCGATCTTTCTTTTATCATCAGTGGTTCCCTCTTCTAGTTTTTCCATTTCATCATAAGAAATAGATTTTTCTGCTCCTACCATCATCTCAAGTTTTGCATTGAAATCGTATGCGTGTGCGATCTTAAACCATCTCATTGTGTCTAAAACAAGCCGATCATCGATTCCAAGTCTTTCAAAAAAAGGAGTTGTAACTTTATAGAGCGGGGGAGCCTCGCCTTCACCGATTCCAAAACCTGCACAAGATTCTCTAAGTTTTGTTAGATCAAATCTAGCATTGTGTGCAGAAACAGCTATAGGATTGAGTGCGCGAATTCTCCTAGCAATGGCATCAATTTGAGAGCGCTCATCAGCATGGGAAAAAATTCCAAATTCTCCAAGTGATTCGAGACCTATGTCGTGAAGTGTATCTATGTGGTAGAGGGGTTTTTCACCAGAGAGAAGACAAGAACCAACCCAGCTAATTAAAGGGTTTTCCCTTCTAAATCTTGGAATTTCAATATCTAAAAAGAAAATAGAATCTCTAAAAATCTCTTTTGCAGTTATCATTCTTCCCTGTTCTAAAAAGCTAAAATCTTCTGATTCTAGTTTTAACAGATCTTTATTATTTTTCTTTGCAAGTTCTCTATAAACCAGTCTTCCATCTTTTCCAAGAACTGCGTTTCCTGTGATTAATCTTGTTTGAACATCTAAAACTCTGTCAATCATTTCAGAAGGCATTCTTCGTACTCTGCTTTGATCAAGTAAATCAATGACCCTATCTTGATTAGAACCATCAAAAACCATTCCAGCTCTGAGAAGAGCGTTAAAGGCTGTTCCAGCGTAACCTGGATTATATACTTCAGAAAGTTGACGCTTAATATGTTCTAATTCTGTTTGTAAATCTTGTTTCAACTCAAGAGCCATTTTTAGATTGTTTGGTAAGGGAACAAAGTGCCAAGGACACTTAAGTTTAAATCTTGCTTGTTTGGTATAGTTTGCTCTTACAAATTCTCCAGGCAATTTTGCTTTAGAAGTAACTGGCAAATCTAGTTGATAAACAAGCCAGTCTTTAGAAACAACCCTTGAAGAATTTTGTGTTGTTTGGATAGTTCTAATTTCTTGATGTTTAGATTGGGCAAGTTTTTCTTTTAAGATATCGAGAGCTATATGGGCATTTTTATCTTTTTTTCTACCAAGTTTACAACAAAATGTATGAGAATAGTTTGGGAAAGAAACCTCTCCTAGATTTCTAAATCTAGCTACAAGTTCTCCACTATGACTGTCAACTGAAAGTCCGGTAAGAAGAGTTTCTAAATCTTCCATTAAAATAAAATGTTAGGGATTCTTTTAAGGATTGTTGTGATGGGGGATTGAGGGTTTAGGGAGTTTTGTTATGTTGATGAGGGATTCTTTTATCTAGAAGGTCGATGATTAAAAACTCACTTTTTCTTTTCTAAAATATCTTTCTTCTATCTATCCCTCTAGTAATCTTCCCCAATCCAATCTCATACTCCTTCCCAACCTTCAACCCCACAAACTTAACCTTCATCTTTCTTGCATCTTTGGAATAACCATTTTTAAAAAGAATAAAATCAAACTTCTTTGGCTTCCCATTTGAGTCAAAAAGTCTCTTGGTCCAGTAAGGTTTAATCTCTCTATATTCGACTTTCTTTTTCCCAGAAAGGATTTCATCAAACCATTTTTTCATAAGAGTTAGGTGGAGAATTTTCTCAGTCATCTTCTTTAATGTTCTATAGGTCTGAAAAATCTAGTTTAATTAAGAATTCTTTTATTTCTTGAAAGAATATTTTGTATTCCTCTAGATCATATTCCCTTAAATTCATGGTGTCTATTTCTTCACCTATCTCTTTTTCTAATGTAAGAAATTTCTCTTTTATTAGTCCTATTTTTTCTAATTCTTTGTTCTTATCCTCTAAAAATCCAATTCCTTGTCTTATCTTTTGTTTTATTCTTTCTTCTGATTGGTGTTTGTAGTTATGGCCTATTTTTTCTAGCAAGAATAAATCAAAAAGATCTCTTTCGTGGATTCTTCCTTGTCTAGTTAAGATTGCTCTTATTTTTTCAACTAAAATTTCTTCAGGAGAGTAAGAAAGCAAGGTTGTGTCTTTTAGGGGAAAAATTAGACTTTCTGAATTGGGATTTAGATGTTTTAGAGAGATAGTTCTTGGTTCATCAAAAAGTTCTTCAAGAAAGTTTATTTCTATTTTTATAGGGGTTTGATCTTGTTTATCTAAATAAAGATTAAATCTTGTATATGTAGTTGCTCCCTTCTTTGGACAATACTTGTTTTGTTCTTGCTTATTTATTTCATCGGAGTCAAAATCAAAAGAATACTTGTTGGCTATTTTTTGCATTTCAGGCAAGAATTCTTGCTTTAGATATCCTTTAATAAATTGTTTTTTCTGATTCTTGGTTGTTTTATTGATTTCTTTGTTGTCTGAGAAAGTAAAATCTAAATCCTCCGAAAGTCGATTACACTCTAGAAATGTTTTTGATAAAAGAGTTCCTCCTTTGAAGATTAGTTTTGAGAAAGGCGAGTTTTTATTTTGTTTTATATGTTCCGACATTTCATATAAGATATAGCTTAGAGCCAAATCTTTTTTTATCATTTCAATTGTAACTTTCTTCTTCTTTGTTTCCCCTATATATTTTTCAGGAATTATCATGGTAATGTCAATTTATTGTTTTTTAGTTGTTTTGAAACTTCTTTTTCAACAAATTTATATTTTGAATAAAAAGCTAAGTAAGCTTTAATTTTTTCAAGATTTAATTCTTTTATATCGAAGTCGCTTATAGGAGACTTTGCTTTTTTATAAAATATTTCATCAAGGAAAGTTTTTTCTAGGTCTGAGTAGAAAAAATTATTATTTGTTTTGTTTAGTGCTAGGTTTATGATTAGTTGTTTTGGAAATTTGATTAATTCTACTTCTATGTTATTTATTTTTCTTTTTAGCTTGAATTTAGTGTTGATGATTTTAATTTTGTTTAAGCTCTGCCATGTTAATTTATTAAGATATTTAGCAAGAGATAGTCCGACATAGTAAGGAATCTTTTTATTTTCTAAGAAACGAAAAACAAGTTCATATTCTTCAATTTTTCCGGTTTTCCAGCCTAGAAATTCTTCTTGGTTTAGAATATACCATTCTTTGTTGAAGATATATTTTATTTTTGATTTTCTTAAAATATCAAATACCTTATCGAAATCTTTTTCTTTGATTTTCCACATTTCTTGAAATTCTTTGTAGTTCTTTTCAATTTCGAGCTTTGAAGCTGTCTTTACCTTTCTTTCTATTAAGTACAACCAAAATCTTTCTGCCTTGTTTTCCATATTTTAATAATAATTAGCTTATTTATAAACTTTTCTATAAATATGGAAGATTTTATTCCATATTTCATGTATTTTAGTTATTTTAGGTTGATTAAGAGAGAATTTGGAAGGATTAAGAGTCTTTGAGTAGGTTTAAGAACTTGGTTGCTCCTATCGCCTATAGCGATAGGGTAGAGTTTATCTTTTTCTAGATCTTTTGAAGAAAGTTTTTTTGATATCTTCTCTTAAAAGCAGTCTCTGATCTTTGCAAGTAGTTATCTCTCATCCTAGCACCTTTTCCAAATCTGTCTCAAACAATTTCTCTCGAACGTCTGGTGAAACAGAGGACATAAGCTCTTTGAAATTCCTAAACTCCGGCTCGTCCCCATCTCCATCCCAAGGATATGGAGCATATTCACAGGTAAATTCCAACTTCTGGTTGTTTGGGTTGATAAGCCAATGAACAACATATTCTGGAATAACAATATCCTCTCCCAGAGAATATATTCTAAATCTAATATCCCGTCTTTTGAAATCCCAAAAACCTACTTGAAAGGGCAAACTAAAATCTGTTAACAATTCTTCAAAAGCATGCCCATCACTCTTAGCAATCAAATGAACTTGGGTGGTTCGATAGTATATGCAGGAATCGTACTTCTAAAGGGGCCTATGGCTCTTCCAGGAAATCTACTAGTTAATCTAGTCGGAGTTATTTCTCCTAGTTGTTCATATGTTGACGGCCAAGGTTCACTTATCATAATTATTTAAATCCTTCTTTCTTTTTAAGGTTTCTTCAAAACCTTCTGCAATCCAAGTATTTCTAAACCTCTAGGTCTAAAAGAGACTCTAAAAATAAGCAAAATTGCTCCGTTTTCACTTCCGCATTTTGAGGGATCTAGCTAAATTTCCTAAATTATATATCTATTAAAAGTCTAATTCAATAACCAAATAGCCAAGTTTAAAACACTAGCAAAGCTTACCCAAAGCCAATAAGGGATTAATAGCAATCCAGAAACTTTAGATATTTTATAAAAACAGACAAAATTCAAGATGATTGTGATCCAAAGCAAGAAAATTACTATTGCAGCTAGTCCAGGACTTTGCATTCCAAAGAAAACAATACTCCAAATCCAATTCAATGCTAACTGAATAGCAAATATCATATAGGCCTTATCTTTTAATCTTGTATCTTTCTTTGTAGTCCAAACTAAGAATAATGAAATTCCAATCATCAAATAAAGAATTGTCCAAACTGGTCCGAAAATCCAGTTAGGAGGATTAAAAGAGGGTTTGTTTAAGGTTAGATACCATCCAGAAATAGAACTTGCAGTTGCCAGAGAACTTGTAATTCCCACAATCTGAACAACAATTACAGAGATTATTAACTTCAACCAGTTTTTCATAGAATCTTTAAGGGAACAACATATTTAAACTTTATTCAATCTCTAAATCTGCTTATGAAATAGACAGTGTTATGATAGGCTAAAAGTTGTGTGGATAGAATTGACATGGAAAAAAAGATTTAAAGTATATCTTGAAGACTAATCATCTTTAAAAATCTCTTTTGGTATTAATTTTTATGAAAACGCGCGTGGCAATTGTAGGTTATGGGAATGTTGGTCGCGGAGTCTATCATGCAATTGAGAGAAACCAAGATATAGAGCTTTCTGGAATTTTAACAAAGAATACTAATCGAGTAAATGACGAAATGGTAAGAAAATACATGATAATTCCTGACGTCTTTTCTGCAGATTCCATGCATCTAATTGAAGCTCTTGCTTCTAGAACAGATGTAGCAATTCTTTGCGGAGGTTCTGCAACAGAGCTACCTAAACAAGGACCCAACTATGCAGTTTATTTTAGTACTGTAGACAGTTTTGATACCCATGCTGATATTTTAGATTATGATAGGATGATGAATGGGGTTGCAAGATTTCATAAACATACCTCTGTTATAAGTGCTGGATGGGATCCTGGAACGTTTTCATTGGAAAGAGATTTAGGAAACTCATTTATTCCAGGTTCAAAAGCATATACTTTCTGGGGCAAGGGAGTAAGTCAGGGTCATTCTCAAGCAGTAAGGGCTGTTGATGGTGTTTTGAACGGGATCCAATACACTGTTCCAGCCCAGGCGGCCTTAGATGTTGTTAGAAGTGGAGCAAATCCTGAAATAACAACAAGACAAAAACACACACGAGAAGTTTTCATTGCTTTAAAGCCTGGAGCAGATGAAACTAAAGTAAGAAGAACTATCGTAGGAATGCCAAAATATTTTGCAGATTATGATACTACTGTTACAATAGAATCTCCAGAAAGTATAGCTGAGAGATTGAAAACTATGCCTCATGGAGGTTTTGTTATGACTTCTGGAAAAACTGGAAAAAACAATAATGCATTAATTGAATATCAAAATCAATGGGCTAGCAATCCAGAAGCAACAGGAAGTATCTTGGTTGCTTGTGCAAGAGCTTGTCATAGGCTAAATAAAGAAGGAGTCTATGGTTCTAAAACAATGTTAGATATTCCTCCTGCTTATTTTAGTCCTCTTTCTCGGGATGAGTTACTAAAACATTGGATGTAATATTTAGGGAGTAAATGAATGATTTTAATTGCTGGATATTAGACTCTAAGAACCTCGATTGGAAAGTTAAACTTTCTTGTCGTTCTCAACCTCCGAAGGAGCTTTGAGAGAAACCTATTTAAAGATTGGAATCTTAAAGAAAACATGACAGAAGAAAATAAAATCGATGGTTTGAAACCAATAATCGTTGCTGTAAGTGGCTATTTCGATCCCCTTCATGTAGGACACCTTGAGTATTTTGGCAAGGCAAAATCCTTAGGAGATTTTCTTGTTGTTATTGTTAATAATGATGAGCAATTAAGAAAAAATAGAAATATTTCTCAACCATTTATGAAACAAGAAGATAGAATGGACTTAATAGATACAATCTCTTTTGTTGATAAGGTTGTTCTGTCTATAGATAAAGATGCTAGTGTTTGTGAAACATTGAAATCCCTAAAACCCGATATATTTGCCAAGGGTGGAGATATGTTGTTTGGAGAAGTTCCAGAAACACAAATTTGTAAAGAACTTGGAATAAAGATGGTTCATGGACTTGGAGCAAAAATAAGATCTTTTAACACTAGTGGAAAAATTCAAGAGTATGTAGGGAAAGAAACAAAAATGAAAGAGTACAATGAATAATTCTTTTAGACTATTTATCTTGGGGAGCAAATTTTGGCAAAGCGTAACGAAATTCTAGTTTTCTATTATCTGTATCAAAAATAGCATATTGACCTTCAATAAATGCACCAACTGAAATAATATAGTTTTGCTTTGGATTTAATATTATCCCTCCATGTACCCTGAAAGTAGCAGAATCATCTATATTGGTACATTCTGCAGGAAAATTTCGGTATATACTAAAAACTAGAGGTGTATGTTCATGACCTCTAAATAAAATCCAAGTATCATCTTCTTGCATTCTTTCAAAGTTTGCTACAATATTCTTTTCTGAATCTCTAACCCAGTGCATTCTTGTTCTTAGACACTCAGGAAACTCACTAAAGGGATTTACAACATCAATAAATCCGCAATGTGCATAAGAAACTTTTTCTCCACAAAGCACATCATTCAAAATAAGACCTGCGTTTCTACTTAAATCTTTTTCATCCGAAGCACTAGCGATAAAATTTCTTTCAAATAAAAATTCTTGTTGATCCCATAAAGCGACATAGTCTTTAAAAGTCTTCTTTCCCATTTCTATAGATTTTACCTCTGTGTTTTTAACATAACCATAATCGTGATTGCCCACAACTAGTTTTTTAGGAATATCTAATCTTAAAAGTTCTCTCAATATTTCTGGAGTATCATAATCTCCCAAACAAACTAATTTTTCAATACCTCCAGAAGCTATTTCGTTTTGAATATCAACCACTGGACTGGCTCCATGCATATCTGAAATAAACATAATCCTTCCCATGTAACTTTAAAGTAGATACAACTTATAAATGTAATGTTTATGGATTCATAAAAAAATTAGTGAAAAAATTAATTTAATTGTTCAAAAGCATTAACAACATTATGTTCTAAATCAGGATTCTTAACCATGAACTTGCTAAAAAGTGTTTGAATTCTTTTGTTCCTTTCGGCAGGTTCACCCGAAATTTTCTTTAATTTTGCATAAAGAAGTATCTCCTTGTCAGAATGCATATATAGTGGTCCTTTCTTCTCAAATGTTTTCTTTTTCTTGAACTTTCCATCAAGTATTTTTAAAAATTTCTCCTCTGAAACATCAGATAAGTTCTCCGAAGAAAAAAAAGGTTTATTGCTCTCTTTAATTAAGAATTTTGTTGAAATAATATGATTCAAGACTCGAGTATTCAAATCATTCGAACGAGAAACAAGGATTTCCTTTTGGCAAGAGTTGGCCAAAAGACCATATCTTCTAATTGTCTTAAAGACTTTCTTTTCTACATAATCACAAAACTCTTTCTCATTAAGTTCAATTCCATTGGTAAACTTCCACACAGGATTTTTCCTTGATTTCATATCAAGTCAAAGGGGAAGTTGTTTTTAAGGTTATTGAAAGAAGGAACAAATTACTCCAAATCATATTCTTCTTTCCACTGAAAACCATCTCTTTCTAAAATAATTCTAAGTCTTGCTTTAAGTTCTAAAAGAAAAGGTTTTAACTCTGGAAAATTAACTATTGCCCTGTCCGCGAAAGTAGCTGAAAGCTCTGCCTCTCTTTGATCGTCTAGCGCAACATAATCCGATTTGATTAAATGTATCAAAGCTTCAAGTTTGTCCACTAGCTTGGCCAAATGAGATTCTCTTGTTTTTTGTTCTTCATACTCTAGCCATAAGTTGTATAATCTCTCCCCAAAATTTTCTTGTTTTTCCTTAATGTCCGTCATGACCCCCTTTCCTCAAGATGTTTTTGTTCCTTTGTAATCTCGCCCCTCACAATTCTATATTGATCAATATCCCCAGTAAATGCCTCCGCTAAATCATGTACAATACAAATTTTTAGTGCATGTAAAAAATCAACATCTTTAATCTCTTTTTCTAAAGAAAGAGATATAAACGAGACTCCCCAAGAATGCTCTGCCGAGCTGTCTTTTACAAATTCTGGACAAGTACTGTACCTATAGGTCTTCTTTAAATTCTCAACTTCCAAAAGGAAATCCACAAGTTTCTTGTAATTATCCATAAAATAATAAAATCTGTGAGCTTTTTATAATTATGGTAAAAAAATTCCCCAAGTATTGCCTTAAGGAGATTAAAATAAAATATCTCGGTCTCCAGACGTACTATTTAGAAAACATATTTGAGAAGAAAAACAAAATTGCTCAGTTTACACTCCCGCAATACAGAAGAATATTGTTAATCTCATATATTTATATCGTTGTTCGTCATATTAATTGAGTTATAGATTATACCTCAAAAAAATAACCCATTAATCCCGGGCAACTATATAGAAGAGTAAGGCATTACAAAACCTTCCCAGAAATTTTTGAAAGCGACTGGGGAGCGGAAGAAATTTCAAGTTTTTTGGAATATCTCAAAGCAAAATATTCACAAGACCTAAATATCTTTTGAATAAAAAATTTCAATTCTTTTAGATATATGGAGTTATACTCGAAAAACACCTACATCTACATCGGCATAAAATAGATTATTCTTTCTCCCCAAGATCTATATTCTTCCACTATCACTGCCATATCTTGTCAGTAACTCTTGTGAGACTTTTGCATAAAGGGCACTTGCTTTTTGAATTTCTTCACTGGTAGAAGGAATAGTATCACCAAAATTTAAGGCTTCACAAAGCCGAGACAGAAAAGTAGAATGAAGATTTAAACCAACACTTCTTGCAGAATCATAAAAGACCGGCCGAAGTCTTGTTGCATTTACTGTAGTCTCTGGAGAGCATTTTCCATGTGTTTTAGAATCAAAATCTATCTGACGAGTAATATCTCGAACGAAAGAATTAATTGAATTAGCACTAAAAGACAAATCTATTAAGACCCTATTGAGTCCATCGGAAACAAAGATTTAATAATTTCCCAAGATAAGAGACTATATGGATAAAGATAAGATCTACAGAATACTAAAAATAATCTGTGAATCAATTGAAAAAGAAGAATTTGAATGGAGGCTAGATGGAAGTGTGAATTTATTAATTCAAGGTATAACTGATGTAAATCCCAGAGATCTAGATATTAGAACATGGGATGAGGGAATAGAAGCATTTAGAAAAAATTTAAAGAGATACATTATCCAGGATTCTTACAATGAGGAGAAGAAAGCTCATTCTTTAATCTTAAATATTTTGGATGAAGAGATAGAAATAAATTATTATCTTGAATGGAATGAAGATAAACTATTTAAACCCAAAGAGATAAACTGGGAGGGATTGAAATTAAAATGTCTTCCTTTGATAGAGGCAGAAAATTTTTATAGAAATATTGGCCACATAGAAGCAGCAGATAAACTAAGAAATTTCCTATCGAGTAATCAATAACTTATCCATCTCTTCTTTCAGTTTCTTAATCTCTGGTTTAGCAAAGTGTTCTCTTGCGGGAGCAAGAATCTCATTAATCTTTATAGCCATTGCAGCTTTTAGATCCATGGGATGAAGAGCCTTTTCAGCAAAATCCTTCTCTAAATCTTCGTAGGATTTATACATTTTATCCCCTCCATATTTCTCTGGTCTTTTGATTTCTAAAAAAGAACTCTCATTTATGAATACCAAATATTTTGCCCAGTCTAAAAGAGGATTAAATTCAACTTCTCCTTCAGGACAGAAAGCCCCACCTATTTTTTTCTTAACTTCATCTTCTCCATCAACCATATAAATTGCAGAGGTTGGAATAGATTTAGACATTTTCATTTGACTCCAAAGATCTTGTAAGTTCTCCTTTGGAACAGGCCAAACAGAAGGTTTTTGTAATCCAAGTATTAAATGACCATGAATAGCACAAGGCTTTATTTTTTTTCCTTTCTTGTTTTTTAAACCATTTTTTAATTGCAAGGCAACTTCTCTAGCAATTACCTGAGCCTTTCTTTGATCATTACCTGCGTGGGCCACATTTATATCTTGAATAAAAATATCGGCAACCTGCATTGGAGGATACATCATCAAAGCAAAATTAACACTTTCACCTTCTTTTCTTCCTGCAATAGTTATACTCCTCTGAATTCTTGCAAGAGTCGTGTTCTTTGAAACATCAATTACTGTTTCCCAATATTTATCATTATTATGATATAATTCAGAACCAAGAACAAATTTCAAGTCCTTTGGATCTCCGCCAACGCATTTGTATGCTGCAATTAAAGCCTCTTTGAAGAAGGGAACTCCGATTGTTTGAATGGTATGCATATCTCCACCAAGCTTATTATTTATCCAAGAATGCCAATCTGCTAGGAATATAGAAACATTCATTCCCGCATCATGAAAATCCTTTACCTTGGACATACAAACAAGACCGTGACCTAAATGAGGTTTTCCAGAAATTTCAAAACCGATATAGTGATTTATTTTTTCATCATTCTTTAACAATTCGATTAATTCTTCTTCTCCGATTATCTCTTCAGTGTTTCTTTTTATCAATTCCAACCTTTCTTCAACACTTAATTTTTCAGCCATATAAATCCTTAAAAAATACAATATTTAAATGTTTGTTCTATTTAGAACAAAAGAAACAAAAGGGACACAAGTGAATAGAATATTATCTGAACACAAATCATTACTACAAACATAATAAATGAAAGACCCCATGCAACACGATAATTACTTTTAACAAGATACATCCAAAGAATTAAACCTACGATGGCAGAAACACCCGTGGATAAAGTTACATCAACAAAGTTCAAAACCCACCTTATAATAAACATGAAGACAGCTGTAAAAAATGTAACGCCTAAGGCAATTTCATAACCTCTTCGGACACCTAAGAATTTTGCAGCCAAATGCAAGAAAAAAGACGCAACCAAAAGGGTCACACATGCAGCAATAACTGAATACATGAAACTACCCGAGATAATTGTATTATAAAGTTCTAAAATATCCATTACAATAAAGAACAAATGAATTATTTAAAGGTTACTATCTTTCAAATTAGAGGATTTTTCAAAAATATTACTTTTAACAAGATAGAAAAACTAAAATTTTACTTAGCTCCATTACTTTCTCTATAGACTGCAGGCTCATAAGTTCTAAGTTTCTCTAAATTTTGTGGACTTGGACCCATCAAATAAACAAGATTACATTTTGGACATTGCTCAAAGTGTTCGTGTGACTCTTGTGTATCTAATCTATAAAGATTGAATATTGGTCCAAAATTGATATTACCCACAAAGATTCCTTGAATATCTGCATTCTTTAATTTTTCACCATCGTAAACACAAGAATCTATGTGCCACCTAGATCTAAGTAATGGCAAATCACTATCCCAAAAAACGTTCATCCTTCTTCTAGTTTCTATTTGTTCTGGACTTTCTGCTAAATATGCTTCTACAGCTAATCTAAGTGGAATGTTTTCAACTTTCTGTGCGAATTCTAGTAACTCTGCAATCCTTTTTTTAGTTAGCATATTAAATAAAATCTAAACTAATTTAAAAGGATTTATGTGGTGAAACCTTATTCATTTTTAACAACAATCTTCCCCGCATTCTCAAATTCAATTTCTTTAGAAAGAAGTTTTCTAATAGTTTCTTTAATCTCTGAAGATTTCACTTGTATTTGTTTTGTAGTATCTCTATCTCTAATCGTTATAAAACCTGTGTTGAGACTTTCTGGATCAACAGTTATACAATAGGGAGTTCCAATCTCATCGTTTCTTGCATACCTTCTTCCGACAGAACCAGAATCATCGTAAGAAACATTCCATTCTTGTCTTAAATCTGTATAAATCTTTCTAGCAATTTCTACTTGTTTTTCATCTTTCTTAATCAAAGGAAAAACTGCAACTTTTACTGGTGAAAGCTTTGGATCCAATTTTAGAACAATTTCTTCTTTTGAATTTTGAGTATATGCGTCAAACAAGAAAACTAAAAATGCTCTCTCAACACCAAGCGAAGGCTCAGAAATAACCATTGGCAAGAATTTCTTTCCAGATTCTTCATCTCTTATTTCCATAGATTTCTTTGAAACATTCTGATGCTGAGTTAAATCAAAAACCCCCCTATCTGCAATCCCCTGAAGTTCCTTAAAACCAAAAGGAAAGTTATATTCTAAATCCCAGGTATCTGTAGCATAATGAGATTTCTCATCTTTTCCGTGTTGTCTAATTCTAAAATTATCCATATTTACTCCCAAATTCTTAAACCAATGAAGTTCGGTAGACAACCAGTAAGCATGCCAAGGTAACATGATTATTTTATTTTTTAAGGCCTCAGAAATCTTCATCTTTTTTGCTTCAAGACCCTTTTCTTGCATTTCGGCTGAATAGACAGGAATTTCTAAGTCA
This sequence comes from Candidatus Woesearchaeota archaeon, assembly GCA_964558795.1. Classification (GTDB taxonomy): domain Archaea; phylum Nanobdellota; class Nanobdellia; order Pacearchaeales; family GW2011-AR1; genus CAKZRD01. The sequence goes on from CAZLFJ010000001.1 coordinate 20,287, forward strand.
ATAAGGTTGTAGGGACATTCATTCTTTTTTTCTGGATCTATGAAATATTCAATTTCCATTTGTTCAAATTCCCTACATCTAAAAATGAAGTTTCTAGGAGCAATCTCATTTCTAAAAGATCTACCCATTTGAGCAATTCCAAAAGGCAGTTTAAGTCGAGTAGTATCAGTTATTTGCTTAAAATCTGCAAAAATAAGTTGGGCAGTTTCTGGTCTAAGATATGCTTGCAAAGAATCTTCTTTAATTGGACCAACCTGTGTTGTAAACATGGGATTAAACTCTCCTTTGCTTTCCCACTGACCGCCACATTTTTCACATTTGGTTGTTTCAAGTTCACACTTATCTACTTTGGACTTGTTCTTACACTTCTTACAAACAACTGCAATATCAACAAAGGAATCCACATGGCCCGAAGCTTTCCAAACGGAGGGATGAGTAACTATTGAACCATCAATTCCAACAATATCTTCTCTTGCATAAATATGATACCTCCACCAAGCCTCTTTCAAATTTTTCTTAAGTTCCGCACCAAGAGGTCCAAAATCCCAAAAACCTGCTAAACCTCCATAAATCTCACCAGAAGGAAACACAAATCCCTTTCTCTTACAAAACATTGCCATATCATCTATTGATATCTTATCCATGTTTTTCCTAGAAGAATGAGGTTTAAAAAACTATTCTTGAGAGGAGAAATTAGAGAATTAATAATATTTTCAGAAAAGATAATATGACTTTAAAGTAATAACAATGTTTATAAGGACCCTAACTTTTAATTATATATGGTAAAAACGGTTGTGGCCAACCCGCCCCTTGGAATATATAAAAATCCAGATATTTCGATAGGTCAAGCATTCTACATGACTCAATTAGATGTTTATACGAGAGCCAGAAGAGACTTATTAGGAGAAGATATATCTTTTCCAACATATGCTTTTAATGTTTTTGGCAGGAGAGGAGATTTACAAGAAGATCCGGTAAGATTTGCTAGAGAATATAGAGAAAGACCAAGCTTGAGGGAAAGACTCGATCTCTGTTCTGCTGAAACTCTTTCAGATGATGAAGAATCCTTAGTAGTTGGGATTCAGTCCGATTTTATTAGACTTTTTGAAAGGGGATATCTTTTAAAAAATGGTTCCGGAGAGTTCTTTTTAGATGTTCAGAAGATAAAAGGAAAAATTAGCCTCAACTCACTATTAGAGGGGGTTTCTATGAGTGGAAGAACATCACAGGCCATACAGAGATATTGGAATGAAAATATGAATTCACCACATCAGGTTACAAAACCCACAAGATTTTCAGTAACAAATCCTCTGGGAGGTCAGAATATTGGCCCATTATTCGGATTAGCCAATCTTTGGGACCATAAATATCCAAATGCAAATGTTGTTATGGCCGGATCAGAAAGAAATTTGACAAATTATGTATTTTTAAGAATGTTAACACAAATGGTTTTGAGAGGAACACCAGGTGTTTCCCAAATATTTATTTATCCTCAATTGAGATTTGCAGAGGGGGCTGAAGAGTGGGATTTGAAAAAAATGCTAGCCGAAGATTATGGTTCAGATTTCCTTAGATACGGTCTATGTACTCCCTCTACGACTGGAGATGGTTCCTCAAGAATAGACTTGACAAAAATAAAAGAAGGCAGAAAGTTTGTTTATTGTTTAGGTAACCTTGGAAAGATATTGAATTATCAAAAGGATAGCGAATCATACTTAGATGTTTTAGATGAAGTTTTGTCTTTTGAAATATCTGCTTCATTACCAAAATTAAATAGATCTGCAAAAGACATATCTAATCGAGCAAGAATAGCGAAATTATCTGGATCTTTTGAACAACAAAGAAGAGGATTAGAAGAAGAGTACTCCAAAATTGTAAGAACCGCAAGCATTATAACTCCTAAAATATGTAATAAGGTAATGAATCGGAAAAATGGATAAAAATTTTTCAAAACGCTTTGAGAATCTTATAACTATTAAGGAAGAAGTCTCTAAAAAGTTAGGAGATAATGTTTCATGTGCCATTGCATATGGAAGTACTATCTGTGAAGATTTTTACTGCCACAGTGACTATGACATACTTCTTTTTTTAAAAAAATGCTCCTGTGAAGATCTAAAAGCAATTAGAGACTTAAAGAAAGATTTTTCAAATAAGGGAATAGAAATAGACTTCAATGTACATACAATTAATGAATCTCCAACTGAAAGAAAAGAGTGTTTTTGGCACAATAATCGTTCACTCTACTTTCAAAAAGAAATAACACTCTATGGTATTGTTCTTATTGGAGAAAGTCCATTTCTACATAATAGTTTTAATTTAGAAGAATTAAAGAAAGAAGGTGTAAGGGTAGTAAACTCCTTGCTCTATCAAGCAAGAAAAATGTTAGTTAATCGCGAACTAAACGATCTAGAAAAGATAAATCTGATGAAATGGTGTATATATTCCGTTCTTTATGCACTTTCGTCAAAAGGAGTAATCACAAAAACAAAAACAGATGCATTAGAAATATTCCCTCAATATTTTAACCTAGACATCAACCCCATGATTTTTTTGAAAGCAAAGCAAGAAAATAATGTTCCAGAAGAAATAATTACAAAAGCCTATAAGTTCTTGGAGCAGTTAGATAGTTGTTTATTTGAGGAGTATAAAAAGGGTAGAAAATAGAACCAAAATAGGAGATTTGTTTGTAAGCTTTTACCTAAATGGAAGTTCAAAGAATTTAATTTTAGCAAATGGAATTCCATCTTATGTAACTAAACACCACCCCTTAGTAAAATTTTGTCAGGAAAATAAGATTAATCTGTTTATTCCAAGATATTATGGATCTTTCGAATCTAATGGAAAATTTTCTTTAGTAAATTGTATAAAAACCATAGAGGATACAACCAAGATTGTTATGTATGGCAAGACTATTGAACTTTTTGGAGAAAAAGAAATCTCTTGGGGTTGTTCAGAGATATTTGTGTTAGGATTTAGTTTTGGTGCACTTCCAGTATTAAATTCTAAGTTGCCAAAAAAAGTAATCAAAATTTTAAATTCTCCATTTATAAGTTTAGAATTAAATGAAGAGAATAATGGACCAGCCAAGGAAGAATTATATTATGTAGAGAGAGCCTATCCCAATTTGTTTAGATTTAAAACAGAAGACTTAATTAAAGAATACGGCGAAGCCTCTTACCCAGATAGTGAAGAGTTTGCTTTAATTCAGGGTAAAAAAGACGATACAATTTCTAAAAGCGAAATAGATTTTATCCTAAAAAAATATTCTCCTAGATTAATCTCCTTTGAAGGAGGACATACAATAAGTCTTGAATCATTAAAGGAATTAATTGAGTAAACAGACTGTAAGATATAAGTATTTTTCATTCTTAGACGGAATAAATGTGCAATTTACCTTGGATCTCATATAGTCCTAAAACAAAAAAGTCAAATATTTGATTTTATAAGTTTTCTGATTAGATCAAAAGCCAAGATAGCGTCTTCGTCTTTAACAATTATTGTCAGCTCCTCAAAAGTAGAAATAAAGTCTATGAGGCTAATATTATTCCACGCAAGTTCTCGAACGATTTTATAATAAACTCCAGAAGTCTCCGTACAATTTTTAGGTAAATCAAGAGTTATTCCAGAAAGATTGTTAATCTTTTTTATGATTTTAGCTTCTCCAAATATGTCCTTTAGGTCTTCTTCGTGGGCAGAGTTTGTCACAATCATAATTTCCCTTAGACCCTGGGTAGTTGTTAAGAAATCACCCCTATCTGAACAAATCCGATTATAGAGAGTTTTTAACTGCGCAGAAATCCCTTTCTCATTTTTCACAGTCATTGCAATAAGATTTAGTTTAAGATAGAGATTTGTGTTTTTATTGAAAGAAATTTTCACCTTATCAGAATTCTCAATTCTTTCCGCAAAACGCCTTATGGCCATGTTAACTGCTGAGAATTTGACTTTCTTCTTTAGTTTCTCCTCTATTTCAGGAATTAAAGACTCTGCTAGTGCCGCATGATTAATAAGACCCCTGTTGAGAGCATCTATAACGAATGGTTGTTTCTCAATTATTTTCTCTACCCAAAAAGATATTGTTGCCATTTTATACGTTAATTGTGAACTATTTTACATAGAGTAAATATACTATATAAATTTATTGTTTATTATGGTAAGAAACAACCCCTCGCTAGAAGAAATTGTAATAGAACAACCTCAAATATCTGAAAGGAGGTATAACTAAAATGATAATAGAAGGAATTTTATTGCCTAATGGAGAGAGATTTATCCCAAGACAGTTACCAGAGAGGCCTCCTATCAGACCTTATATCCCTCCAGTTTATGAGGCTCCAATCGGAATACCAATTATTCCAGAAGAACCAAAAGTAATAGTACAGCCATACGACATACGTACTAAAAGGGGAGACGGATTTTAATCGGCCCAAAACAAAATCTTTTTTATTTTTTTTATTTATTTTGGGAATTTATAGCTTTAGCTGTATTTTGCCTCTTCTTCAATTAAGTTATCTGCCACCTTTAGAATTGCAGCTAGAGGAAAATTAAAAAGGTATTATCTAGCACATATAACTATAAAAAAGAATTTTTGTCTTCAGTTAGATGGATAACCAAATCTTAAGATTGGCTTCTTCTAGTAGAATAAAAGTATTAGAAAGACCTGCTGTAAATTGTTATCATGAAACAGGTTATGCAAGAGGGGAAGGTTTAGAATGTATAGGAGAGCCTACAGAGCAATTTCAACAATACGATTTGGGAAGGGGTGTAGTTCTGGACCATGATTTTGCATATGGCAACAAATTGAGATTTTTCCAAGATGGAGATTTCATGTTCAGGCTATCAAATCATGGAGACCTAGGAACCTGGAACCTAGAATGGGCTCTTCTGGGAGATATTTCAAAAACAGATGCTATAAGATCATTAATTGAGGTTTGTGGAAAACTGCGAGAAAGAGAGGCAGAAGGAAGACTTAGATTCGCTTCTACCCCCGAAGTAATAGTTCATTATTATATGGACCGAGTAGATAAAGAACTAGGAATTGTTAAGGAAGCAGACGAACTAGACAGAATAGGTTTTAGCACATTAGAGGAGACACAGGCTATCGTTGAAAGAAATAGAAACTATGAAAGATTTACAGCTTTTGTTACAACTGCAGGACTTAAATTACCCGAAGTAAGAGGTTATGAGCAAGCCCATCATTTTGTTTTTAAGTTAGGAGAGCATGGAGTCCATTGGGATCCAAAGACCTGGAAGATTTCTTTTGAGTGCGGGATTAACTTTAAACCAGAAGAAGTTCTCTTCCCCCTTATCTATAGCGTTTATCAACAAACCGCAAGATATAAGCATTTTTTCCCACTAACCGAATCCGGAAAGCCAAATTTATTGGGCTAGGTTCTGTAGTTGGAGGGGCCGGGGGGTTGGATTAAGTGGAGGGAATGAAATTTTTTAGTCTCTATTTTTCATTTACAATCTCGCAATCTTTCCAGCATCAGTCAATTGCAGACCATTTTCTGTAGAAAGTAAATCCATGTCCTTGAGTTCATCAATTGCCCTATAAATCATAGCTGTAGATAAATCTAGAACCTTTGTTAAATCGGCAATAGAAGCATATTTTCCCGTTTCTACATATTCCATAATGGACTTTTGACTCTCGGTTAATTTAAATGATAATCTGGGCAAACTTATGACTGTTGCACCCTTATCTTCATCAGGCAAATACATAATCTTCTTAACTCTCTCGTGTCGGGCATAGGATGCGAATAGAAGACCCATTCCCAGTGTTTTTCTGCCAGAAGTAATATCTACATAAATATCATCTTCATTTGGTTGAGCATCCATTATTTTAACGCATTCTTTAGCAATTGCAACTATATCATACATGTTAACCTTTATTGCTTTGACTTCGATAACCTTTCCAAGAGATTCTTTAATAAGTTTGAACGAAGCATCTTGCTTTGGTTCTGGTTGGTCGCTCATTAAAAGAAATATCCGTTCTGCACCAATCCTAGTTGTAGATAACATTGCAGGGTTTGGATTGAACAACGTTGCAATTAATACCTTTTTTCCCATATTTTCCTCTGATATTAAGGGTTCTTCTTGTTTTATATAGCTTTCCATGAAAAATAGAAGTGTATATTATTTATATATGTTTGTATCTTATAATATAAGATTATACTTATTAGTAGAAAGATTTAAAAAGAATGAAAATATGATTTTTATATGAAAACAAAAATAATGAAACTTTCAGGAAAGCCAGTTATTAGCCGAGAACATATTGTAAAGATGGGCGATTCTTTGTTTAATAACGACGAAGTGGATTCTGTAAAGCTTGAAATTATATTTAAGGACAAATCTAAACTAAGTTATGATTCTGGAACTAAACGAAAGGCTCTGTTTGATGCTGAAATGGACGAGATGATGGAGGATGATAAAGATGATTAAAAAAATCAATCTCGGAGGACAAAATGGGATTAAACGAAAACCTTGCCCTATGGAAAGAACTAATGATTAGGAATCCTAAGCAAATGAAATGTATAGATTGCGGTCATTTTTCATTTAATTTTGGAAATGAGGTATGCATGATCTGCGGTGGAAGGCTTCTAAATTTCTCAGAGGTTAAAAAATGAACAAAGAACCTATAAAAATAGCTCTGAAAGATATAAGATGTAAACATCTAGAGAAAATTCTGGAATTAGATGGATATGTTATTTCTTGTTCGCAAATTAAGAAAATGACAACGAATAAAAAATTTAGATGTTCTAAATGCAATACTGATTGTTCTTTGTTGCAACTTACATCATATATTCAGAGAGTTGATAGGTGTGCTGTCTGCGGATCAGAATCTCTTTATGACGAGGGATCGGAGGAGGTAGATTTTCAGCAAATTGTGATAGCTGATAAAAACGAAGAGTGTGCGAATTCTTCAGAGTTAGCGGTGATTTTTAATGGAGAAGTGTTATCCTCAATAAATCTTCTGGATAAATTAAATCAAAAAGTTTGTGTTATTGGAGAATTAGGAGAATTGGTTTCTGATGAAGATGGAAACAGATCAATATTCTCCTCATTTTGTCTAAAGGCACATGAGTTAAAGGAGCTAAAATGAAAAAATCTTTTAAAGAATGGTGGTTTAAGTGGGATGGAGTAATTGCCTTTATTTTAACTATAATTATGATCCTAATATTGATTAAGGCATGGAGAATTTTAAGATGAAAACTATCTATATAATCTATCACATCCTAATGGGTTCACTCGTAACCTATTTTTTTACTAAATTTGTTTGGTTAATTCTTAATTCGGTTGACTGTGCTTGGAATTATTTTCTGCTTATGTTACTTATGATGTCTGTTTGGTTGCAGGTTGTTTTATCGCAGAGGAGGAAAAGATAATGAAAAGAAAAGATAAACAATTATTAAAAGAGGTAGGGATTGTTTTATTAATATCTATAGCAATAGCTTCTTTTGTTTTTTTATTGATTACTCATAGCGATAATAGAGATTCTAAAATACCTCGGATAGAAGAAATTTTTAAAAATACTACTGCATATAAATATGCTATTGAAAATAATGCAAATATTAGTAAGGTAACTTTTGTAGATTCTATTTCAAGAGATACCTTCTTGAGAAAAAATGGTTATTTGACTGCTTGTCCTTATTTGACATTCAATGATTTTGCTTTTATTTATGGGAGAAGATTTATTGTAGCAATAAATATAGAAACATTTGAAGTTGAGTGTGATTGGGTTAAGGGGATGACTGAATGTTAAATAAATCTCAGATACTGGATGAACAATGAAAATCATAGCTACTAAGATTAAGATGATAATAGATTCAGAAGATGAAAGACCTATTATGGATATAGTTGACCCACTGGTAAATCCGGATTATGATGTAGTTATAGAACAAATTGGGAACATTATCATTACGGTTGAAAGGAGTGTTTCTTGGATGAGAAAGGGAATATGAAGAAAGATTTAAAATATTTATCTAAGCAATTTATTTCTTTTGTGATTTCTGCTATTGCTTTGATCTGTTTACTCGGCTATTTGCATGAATTCTCCCATTTTGTTGCTTGCAGGGGTTTTGGGCTCGAGTCTTCTATGAGTATAAATCCCTTTCAAGCAAGGCCAGAATATGTAACTTTCTGCCTTGGGGCAGAAACTCTTTCAAACTGGCAGTTTTTTGTTGTTAGGGCTTCGCCTTATTTTGTCGGTATGGTTTTAATGATTTTCTTATTTTTTCTATATAAACCAAAAAGTTTTGTGGGCTTGGCTTTGCCGGGAGCAATTGTAATAGAAAATTGGCTAAATGTTCTTCATTTGATTGGTCCTTTTAATGAAATCATAGATTTTAGAAATGATTTGTTGCAGATTTTTGTTCATACTAATAAAGGTTATTTGTTCTTGGTCTTGCTTTTTATGGGTGTTAGCCTTTGGCTATTGATTTTAATGGCCGTGGGGGCCGGGCAGAGAATCAGGGCGGGAGGGAGAAGATGAATGAGCAAGAAGAGTTACTTGAGAAAATAATCTTGGGAGGTTCAACTGTTCACAGGTGGGATAAATTCAAATGTTTGTCTTGTAGAGCCATTATATCTCTTTTGCAATACAACTTCAAGAGAAAAGGAAGAAATTGGATTCTTTTACCAAAAGCTCCGAAAAGTTGTGCTGTATGCGGTAATACTAGGTTCAAAAAAGTTGGCTATTCTTATTTAGCAGAATCTGGAAAGATTCTTTTTGAAAAGAAGCTCAAAGAAAAGGTTAAAAAGAAGGGGGAAGTGGAGTAGAGTATGGATAAAAAACCTACTAGGGAGGTAATAAATTTAGCCTCTAAGATTCTTGAAAAAACACCCTATGAAACGCAAAAAGAGATCATAAAGAAGATATTTAACAGGACTGAAGATACTAAGGAAGATATTATTTTGAGGCTAATGGTTATTGATAGTGGATATTCGACAAACCTTAACAGAAGACTTTTTGGGTTTGAAGAGATTTCTAAATTTTTAGTTGAAATAACTCCTCATATTGAATTGCTTTTATATGAAAAGATAAATGACTTGGATTTTTTCAAAAAACTTGAAAAAGATTTAGTAAAAGGATATGGAATAAGTAAAATTGGAAAAGAAGGAGGGCATGCTTTTTCTCTAATTAGTAAATATATCTATTTTAGAAGTAATTTTAAGTTCCCAATATATGACTCATTAGTAAGAAAAGGCTTAGCAAAGTTAGGAAAAATTGGAAGGTATGAAAATCACCCCTCTCTAAAATATTTTGAAGAACTGAAGAAATTAAGGGAGGAGCTTAAATGCACTATTGATGATCTTGATAAATATTTCTGGATTCTTGGAAAGATAGGGGATGTAAAACAAATAAGCCCGTCCCTCTTAATTAGTAATAAAGAAATATATCGGGAAGATTTCTTGAAAGGCATGAAAGGAAAAAAAGATTTAGAAACATTTAAAATAGCAAAATTCAGTAATCCAAAATTAAGATTAATGCAAGAATTTTCTAGGAAGGTTAATAATGACTAATCTCTCCTTCCTCTCCGACCTAACGCAAGAAAAACAAGACATAATCAAAACAGATGGAAATGTCCTTGTTACTGCAAATCCTGGAACGGGTAAAACCCTTCTTCTTGCATATAAATATGCTTATTTGATTGCTAAGGGAATTAAGCCTGAAGAGATTTTGTGTTTGACTTTCACAAACAAGGCAAAAAAGGAACTTGAAGGAAGAATAATTGAAGAAATAAAGAATATTGGTTTGGAAGTTGATTTTTCTAAAATAAATGTTCATACATTTCACTCTTACGCCTTGGATTATGTTGATGAGGAAGAGGTTGTTTCTTCTAATATGCTTAGATATGCGATTTACCAATATCTCAAAGAAAAAGAGATACTTAATTATGCAGATGCTTATTTGATAAGTGAAATTGTTCCTAGGATGGAAAATCTTCTTAGATATTTGAAGAGCTTTGGGATAACTCCTGAAAAGATAGATATAGAGAAAGCCAAAGAATTTATAAAAGATTCAGAGAAACATCAAAAACAAGATCTTGATAAGTTCTTGGAACATTTTGTTGATGTTTACAAGCATTATGAGACTATGAAATCTAGGAAGGGAATAGATTATGCAGATATGCTTCTGAAATTTCGCGATATAAAAAATCCTCCGATGTTTGAATATGTTTTAATCGATGAATTGCAGGATGTTAATACAATTGAGGCAGATATGGCTTTAATGTCTTGTAAGCATTTTGTTGCGGTAGGAGATAAAAAGCAAGCTATTTTTGGTTTTCAGGGTGGTTCGATTGTTAATTTCAAGAAGTTTGAGAATGCTCAAAAGTTTGTTTTAACTGAGAATTTTAGAAGTGCTCAAGAGGTTCTTGATTATTCAAGAGAGTTTTTCTTGAAGAGATCACAAGATGTTTCTCATAAAGCAGATCTAGTTAAATTGAAAAATGCAAAAGGAACTAGATCTAAAAAACCCGTTATTTATTCTGTTCCCCGAGAAGATACAAGTTTGGCAGTTTGTGAACTAATCAAACAATATTCTGGGAAGGGCAAAGTTGCAGTTATTGCAAGAACAAATACTCAGATTTCAAGGCTTTCTAAGGCCTTGAAGGATAGGGGAATTGATCACTCTTCCACATTCTTTTCTGCTTCTAAAGAAGCCAAAGAAAAAATGATCTTGTTTTTGAGGGGAATTCTTTCAAATGACATTCAAATTGTTAAGAATTCTATGTTTACCCCATTTTTCCCTTGTTCGGTTCAACAATCCTTTGATATTGCAAGCGAGGAAACAAAAACCTTAGAAGATTTGTATAAATTAAGTCCAGAGTTTAAGAGTCTTAGAGATTCAATCAAGAATCTGGATGATTTAATTGGAATCTTCAAGGAAAGAGTTATGCCTGTTGCTATTGCGTATGGTAGGGAAACACTTCTTGCGGCAATTAATGTTGAAGAAGCATTGCAAGAAGCTTTGAAATTTGTTGATAATATTAATTTGAAGACCTTGGTGGACTATTTGGAGTCTTCAGATTTGTTGACTGACGGCTCAGATGTTGAAAAGCCAGTTATTTTAACAACAGTTCATAAGGCAAAGGGAAAGGAGTATGATTCTGTGATTTATATTCCTACAAAATCCAAGAATAATTCTAATTTTCAGGATGAGATTGTTGAGGCAATATTGAAATCCCAAGGCATTAATGCGGAAGAGGAACTGGAAGAGGAGGCACTGCGAATTGATTTTGTGGCTTTCACTAGAGCAAAATCCAATCTTTGCGTTATTGTTGAGAAGCCAGAGGATTATTTGAATGATTCTGCAGAAATTGGAGAACTTTGTCTAGATTCAATTGAAAGCTTTGAGTTTTCACAGAGATCTAAAAGAGCATATAATTTATTCTTAAACAAAGAATATGAGAAAGCTAAGGAGCTTTTAGAGATAAACAAGTCTTGGATTATCAATTATGTAAAGAATCATTTTGCGAATATTGATCATGTTTCTTATTCTGGTTTGAAAGATAGTGCTTTTGAGTATTTGATGGAGAGGATTTTGAAAGTTAGAGAAGCAACTTCTGCAACAAATGTTGGAACAGATGTTCATGAGATTGCTCGGAGACTTTGCACTGGTGAAAAAGTTGTTGTTAAACCAGAATATGAGCCATACAAAAAAAATTTGGATTATATCTTGAAACAGATTAGGGAAACTTATCCGCAAGGATATGCTTTTGAAGAAAAAATACAAGTCGGCTTAAAAGAAATTGTTGGTGAGGGGGAGGAACTAGTATTTACAGGATTTATTGATGCGATTTTCAAGAATCAAGATCGGTATTTGATTGTTGATTGGAAGACGGACAAGAAAACAGATAATGCTTCAAAGCATAGGCAACAGCTTGAGGCTTACAAGAAGGCACTTTCAAGTTTGAAGGGAATTCCAATGGATAAGATTGATGTTGCGATTGGTTTTGTGGGCCTGAGAAAAACCATAAATGATGGGACAATTGATTGTGAATTTGATAATAAACAGCCTGCAAAGTCTGCTTTTGGGACATTTACTAAAAGAGTGAATAAACTTCTTGAATGGAGAAATAATCCAGACAAGTTCTTTGAGGATCTGATTGAGGAAAAGGTTGATGATGATATTTGGAGGGCTGTGGTTGAGCAGTATATGGGGGAGAAGGAATGAAAGATATTTATAAAAAGGGGAAAGATTTATAGTAGTTATGGGAAAAAACGGGAAGACAAAGAAGATTTCTTTTTGGAGGAATAATTAACAATGGCTGTTGATAAAAAAAACCAAGTAAGATTATTTGAAAAAACTAAAGTTAGAACTGTTTGGGATGAAAATAATCAAAAATGGTGGTTTTCAGTGTTAGATATTATAGGAATATTAACCGACCAACCAGACTTTAAGAAAGTTCGTAATTATTGGAAATGGCTAAAAAATAAGCTAAAATCGGAGGGAAGCGAGTTGGTTAGTAATGCTAACCAACTGAAACTACTTGCAGCAGATGGAAAATATTACGAAACAGATGTAATGGATACAGAGCAGATTTTAAGACTTATTCAGTCTATTCCTTCAAGAAAGGCAGAACCTTTTAAGATGTGGCTTGCAAAAGTGGGAAATGAGAGAATAGACGAATCTATTGACCCAGAACTTTCTATTGATAGAGCAATCCAGAATTATCAAGGATTGGGATATAATGAAAATTGGATTAATCAAAGGATTAAATCTATTGAAGTTAGAAAAGCTTTAACTGATGAATGGGATAAAAGTGGGGTTAAAAAAGGTTTAGAATATGCAGAATTAACTGATTTAATGAGTAAAACTTGGAGCGGTATGACAACGAATGAATACAAAAAATTTAAAGATTTAAAGAAAGAAAATCTTAGAGACAATATGACTAATACGGAGCTTGTTTTAAATATGCTTTCTGAAGTTGCAACAACAGATATTTCTTTAGTTCGTAATCCGGCATGTTTTGAAGAAAGTAAAAAAGTTGCAAAAGAAGGAGCTTTAACTGCAAAAGTTGCAAGAGAACAACTTGAAAACAGCACTGGTAAAAAAGTAATAAGTAAATCTAATGCTAAAACCTTTAGAGAATTAAAGAAAAAACAAGGGGAGTTGATACTAGGGGGTGAGAGAGATGGGAAGAATTAAAAGGGTGAAGAGGCAATAAACAATATGGCAAAAGACACTGAAACAAAGCTTCATGAACTGAAACAGAAAATCAAAGGATTCTGTGATGCTAGAGACTGGGATCAATTCCACAACGCAAAAGAACTTGCAATTGCTCTTTCTATAGAGGCCTCAGAGCTTTTAGAGATCTTCAGATGGAAATCACCTCAAGAAGTAGATGAATTATTCAAAAACGAAAAGAAGAAAGAAGATATAGAAGATGAAATGGCCGACGTTCTTTATTTCCTAGTTAGGATTGCTCAGTTATATGATTTAGATTTAACAGAGGCTTTAGAAAGGAAGATGGATAAAAACGACAAGAAATATCCCGTAGATAAGGCAAGAGGTTCAAATAAAAAATACAACGAGTTTGAATAATGAAAGAATTACAAATAAAAGAATTTCTATTTGGGGAAGAAACTCCAGAAATTCTAAGTTTTAGTACTGAAAATGGAAAAATAAATTGGTCTGGAAACTGGCCCGTAGTATATATTCTATTAAATGAAGATGAAGCCTATATTGGAGAGACATATAAAGTAAAAGAGAGACTAAAACAGCATTATGGAAATCCCGAAAGAAAATTGCTTAAAAAAGTATTTATTCTAATAGATGAAGAATCTAACAAATCCTACACTCTAGATCTTGAGGCATTTTTAATAAGATATATGTCTGCTGACGGGGTTTTTAAACTTCAGAATAGTAATAAGGGTCTAATAAATTATGAATACTTTGGTAGGGAATCCTATAAAAAGAGATTTGAAAAAACAATTTGGCCGAAATTAAAAGAACTGCAACTTGCAAAAAGAGATTTGTTCTTAATTCAAAACGATGATTTATTTAAATATAGTCCCTATACTCCCCTGGCATCTACACAACATGAAATTGTTACTAAAATCTTAAATGATCTTATAAATACATTCAATAGAAAGGTCTCTATAGTTGTTCGAGGAGGTCCAGGAACTGGAAAAACAGGTATTGGATCCTATTTGGTAAAGCTATTGACTTCTAAAGATGAAAGTTTTGAAGATGAAGAAACAAAACTTGAGCTGAGTAAAGTACAAAACAAAATTAGAAAAATAGGTTTTGTTATTCCCCAACAATCCTTGCGAAAAACTCTTAAAAGAGTCTTTAAAAAAATTAAAGGACTACATCCTGGGATGGTTTTGAGTCCAAATGATGTTGTCAAAGAGAAGTTTGATTTATTGATTGTTGATGAAGCACACCGTTTAAGAAGAAGAAAAAACCTATCTACCTACAAACAATTTGATGATAATAACAGAAAACTTGGTTTGCCTAGAGATGCAACCGAATTAGATTGGATATTGTTAAATAGTAAGAACAGAATATTTTTCTACGACCCGGAGCAAACTATTAAACCAACAGATATAGAAAATAAATACTTTTTGGACAGGATAAGCGGAGATTTATTTTTTGAACACAAATTAACTTCTCAATTTAGAGTAAAGGGTGGTGAGGACTATATAACCTATATAAAAGAAATACTTAACTCCCGATTAGAAAAAAAGAAGGAATTTGAAGAATACGACTTTAAGATTTTTGAAAATTTTTCAGAAATGAGGTTGGAAATAATAAAAAGAGATAAAGAGTTCCAACTGGCAAGAATTGTAGCAGGTTATGGTTGGAAATGGAAATCTAAAGGAGATAAAAATATTCCAGATATAGAAATTGAAGATGAAAAAATGGTATGGAATACTGAAATTGTAGATTGGGTTAATAGCAAGAGATCCCTGGAGGAGGTTGGGTGTATTCACACAATACAAGGATATGACTTAAATTATGCAGGAGTAATATTTGGACCAGAGATTATATATGACCCTGAAGAGAAAAAAATAAAGATAATAAAAAATAATTATCATGATTTTAATGGAAAGAGAAGCATCAATTCTGAAGAGGAACTTGAAGAATATGTAAAAAATATTTATGGGGTCTTGCTCACTAGGGGGATGAAAGGAACATATGTTTATGCAGTTGATAAAAATCTTAGAGAATACCTAAAGAGGTTCATAAACTTGTTCAATCACTAAAATAATTTTAAAAAATAAAAAACTCCTTCTTTCGAAGGAGCTAGTTTCTTAATCCTCGAATTTAACGATTTGGTATTTCGTTCTACTCTCAATCTGCTCTTTCAAAACATAAATATTACAAAATTATAAAATTGAAAGCCAAATTGCTCTACTCGCAATCTGCTCTTTCAAAACACGAATATTACAAAATTATAAAATTGAAAGCCAAATTGCTCGGACTCGCCCTCATATTATCTATTTCGTACTAAAAGTTAAGTATTTAGTAACTTTATATACAAAATAGAAAACTTTTCCCAGCCCCCTCGGGCTGAGCAAAGAGGCTTTCAAGAAATAATTTTACAAATTAGCGAAAGAGCTCTTTGCGAAAAGAGAGTCACAACACAACGAAGTTGTGCTAAAATATCCCCTCTTCTAAAGGAGGTTAGAGAGTTGAAATTATTCCTTCCTACTAACAGCCACCAAACGATTCCAAAATCAAAGAAACCAAAACACTTATAAATACTGATAAATCAATAATATTACTGAAATATCAATAGTATACAATGACAAAAATAAAAAGAAAACAAAGACATGGATTTGGCTCGATAGTTGGAGAAGAAAGGCTAACGATACTAGAAGGAACAATAATTGCCTCATTTTTTCCCGAAGCGGAAGAAACAACCATAAAAGAAATCCAAGATAGAACAGATTATTCTTACGAAAGAATAAACTCTGCTTTAAAATCACTAGCTAAAAAAGATATAGCGACTGAAAAACAAATAGGGAAAACATTGGTTTATTCCTTAGATTTGCATAATCTATACTCAAAAATAGGATTTAGCAACTACATGCTCGAAAGGGAAATAGAATTTATCAAAAAACATAAACTAATATTTAAATCAATTGAAGAAATATCAAAAGACATTTTTGGGATAATCATTCTATTTGGAAGTTATTCAAAAGGAAATGAAAAAAATAGTTCAGATATTGATTTAATGGTTGTTTCGGAAAACAAACAGCTTGCAGAAGAAAAAATAAATGAGATAAAAATAAAAAGGGGATACGAAATTTCACTTGCCTTTATCAAAACTCTCGAGTTTCCTAAAATAAAGAAAGAAAATCCTGAGCTTTGGGCAGATTTAAAGCAATATGCAATTGTTTTTAATGGCGAAGATTCGTATTATTACTGGATGTATCAAGATGCAAACAATTGACTTTTACATAAGCAAAGGGCAACTGGTAAAAGATGACACAATCAAATCAAAGGCAAAAAGCTATTTGAACAAAGCAAGACATAATTTAGAAATTTTAGATGCCCTAGATAAACTAAACATAAATAAACAAGCAAAAGAGATTTTAAAGATTTCACAAGATTTCGATTCTAGCGAATGGGTTGTTATTTCTGGATATTATGCGATGTATACTGCATCCCTGGCGCTTCTTGCAAAGGTGGGTTTTAGAAGTAAAAACCATACAGCAACATTACTCGTTTTAGAGGAATATTTTGTGAAAAAGAAACTTTTAGATCAGACTTCTTATTTAAAATTAAAAAATGCTTCATTCCAAAAAGAAGAGCTAGAGAAAATTTCAGAAGCAAGACATCAAAGAGAAATCGCCCAATATAGTATAACAAAACAAACAACAAAAGACATTGCACAAAAAATTAAAAAAGATACCTATGAATTCATAAACAAAGTAGAGTTAATATTAGAATAGAATACTAAAACCAACCAAGTTTTATCCTTTCAAGAACCCAATTAGACATTTCAACAGACCTATCATCTGCAGTTTTCAAGTTAGATGTACATAGGCCACAAGGAGTTAAAATCTTTACTGCGTCCTCTGGAGCCTCTTGAGTTCTTCTCTTTGCAATCTTCTTGGCAATATCTGAAAAGTTAGCTCTAAGGCCTCCTCCAGCCCCACAGCAGAGAGCATCAGCACGATTATGAGTCATCTCTTTTAGTTCTCCACCTAAAAGGGCAATAACTTTTCTAGGTTCATCATAGATATCCGAAAACCTTCCCAAGTGACAGGGATCATGATAGGTAACAATCTCCTTTGTAAGCTCCTTCTTCTGTCTTTTTCTACTAAGTCTCTCAAAAATCACATTGTAAGCATATTCAACTTCAATATCCCATCCGCGAATAAGTTTTGGATATTCATTCTTAAACATATTATAACAACCCGGACAAGGAGTAATTAGTTTATTCACATTATGTTCCTTGAAGATTTTTAAGCTCTTTTCTGCAAGTTTACGAGCATCTTTTTTATAGCCTGCATTGAAAACCGGACTTCCACAACAAACCTCTTCAGGAATCATCACAAAATCAATTCCTAGTAAATTAAATATCTCCTTGTAATTCTCAAGTTCTTTCTCCATTCCAAACTTAATCATGCATCCTGGATAAAACAGAGTATTTGCTGTCAATTTCTTAAAAAACTTTAATATTCCCATGTAAAAATATAGAAAAGAAGGAATATAAAGTTTTCGGAGTTAAAGAGTAATTCTTTAGACCTTAAAGATAACTTATAAAAAGGGGTTTTTTATAGAGATTTTATGAAAAACCTAGCTCAAGTTACATTATTTATAGTTATTGCAATTATGGTAATTGGAGCGATTGTAGGAACCTTTATTTTTAGGAACAAAATTTTTTCAGAGCAAGAATATCCTTCAGATATCTTAGAAGTACAAATTTTTGTTGAAAATTGTTTGAGAACAACAGCCAAAAATTCAGTGGTTAGAATTGGAGAAAGGGGAGGATATTTTCTTATATTTAATGAGCCTTCAATAGATCGAAGAATTCCTTACTATTTAAAAGGAACACAAAAGACAATCCCAAGCAAACAAGAGATTGAATTAAATCTTGCCGGATTTGTAAGAGAAGAGTTGAGCTTCTGTATATTAAATTTCAAAGAATTCGAAGAAAATTTTATAATTGAACATTCTTTAGAAAAATCAGAAACGAAGATATTTGAAGATTCAGTCATATTCACATTGAATTATCCCATTAGCATAAATAAGAAAGAAATAGAAACAATATACTACTTAAATAATTTTCAGGTAGATATTTCGATAAGTTTGGATAAGGTATATAATATAGCTCAAGAAATAATTGATGAGCAAGCAGAACATCCAGAAAGTATTTGCCTAAGTTGTTTATTTGATTTTGGAAAAGAAAATAAAGTCTATATAGACTTGATTGATTATGAGAACTCAACAGTTTTTACAATTATAGATAATAATTCGCAAATAAAAGGAGAAAGTTACAAATGGAACTTTGCAATAGCTTAAAGAAGATTTTCTTGTTTGTGATTGTAGCTTTATTTTTTATTAACCTCAGTTTTGCAGAATTGCAAAAAACAGATAATATTTTGAAGGTTGAAGAGGGAGGAATCACAACATTAACATTTCAGCAAAGCGATCAAATAGAAATTGTTTCAGTATCTAATAGGAATTATGGAAGTGCAAAACCAGATTCTTTTATTAAAATTTTTAATGAGACTATACTAGAAGCAGATTTAATTGCGTCTAAAGAAACTTCGTGGACTTTCGGAAACGATACAATAAAAGTTCAAGAAGGAACAAGAGTTCTTTATAAATATGGAAAAGTGGAGGTTATAGCTAAAAAGGGAGATATTATAAGATTAGATAATCCCTATTCAAATGAAGCGGAAACTATTAGTTTTGAAAAAGACGGTAAGATATCAATTCAAGATGGATTTATAGAGGGTAAAAATTTAAATTTTAGCGATATTTCTATTCAGGGAATTGCTAGAGTAAGAACTATTGGAAAAATTAGGAATATAATCCCTCTGGATGGAGAAGTTATAGCCATATGGAAATCAAAAAAACTTGAAATAAGGACTGAAGAATCAATATTTCTTAGCGAAGAGATCGATTTAGAAATAAAACATGAAAATAATATCTTGGCAGGTGAAAAAGAGCTCTCTCTTGGCGGATCAAACTTTGAAGTAAAATTTCTGGAAGGGAATATTTATGCAACAATAGAGCCCCTAGATCATTTTGTAGTTAGAGCAAAAGATAATTGTAAATTTATGATTGAAGATCGAACTGATGAGGAATTAATACCCAAAGCAATGATTTCTGGAGGTTTTGAAATAGAACAAAATGGAAAAACTATTTTTTCAGATAAGGGGAAGATTATGCAAAAAACGCATTGGTTTAGTAATGCAGATAAACAGACTACACCCCTAGAGTTATTAGTTGAAGAAAATGGAGTAGTATCGAATAAAAAATATTTAATAAATAATGCTCGAGGCATTGCCGTTGCAGATATTAATTCAGAGAGAGGATTAACAGATAAAAAGTATGGAGATTCTATATACCATGAAACCTCTTCCATATTCCTAATGGACAATATTCCAACAGTAGAAGCATTTGAAAGAATAACTGGTGCAAAACTTGAACTGGAAGGTATAGATTCAGAATTATTAACAAAAAGACCAGAAGTACTAAGGAGGTTAATAGATCATTATAACACTCTTTCAGAATCAGCAAGGGAAAATCCAATGAAGATTATATTGACTAATAAATTAATGCAAACTGATGCAGCTGGACAATATGACCCTATAACTGGCGAAATTTTTATAGATAAAGAGTATATAGAAGACCCTTCTAAACAAGAATATATCTCAAATATATTTTTTCATGAAGTAGCCCATAAGGAAGAACACTTAACTCTGGCAGATAAAGACTCAAGCATAATTGGAAGAATAATAAACAAAAATAATATTTATGAAGTTAGGAGAGATATGGGAGATCACTATGATTTTGAAAAAATTTCAGATGAAAGAAGTAGACTTCAATATGAGATGGTAAACAAATATGGAAATAAGGCAGGAGATTGGTGGTTTGCTCATAATCAGATCAGTTCAGAAGAAATCAATCCAGAAGATAAAATTAAGGTAATCGAAATAAATGCAAAATATTGGGAGTTGAGAGAAAAGTTTGAAGAACAATCTGAATTTTTTGAGTCATCTAAATTAACAGATGAATGGAAAGAATTTGTAAAAGAAGATATGTATTTGGGCCTTGATGAGTATAAAATTTATTCAAAAAGAACTGCCCTCGAAAGAGGAGTAGTAAGAAATTATGGTTTGGTAAATATAAAAGAAGATGTGGCCACATTTGTAGAAATAATAAAGACAAACCCTGGATTTTTTAAGAAGAACAAAATTTTTGAGAGAGAAAATGCCTCAGTATTTAAAGATAAGATAAATATATTGAGAAAATATAACTTAATCAGCGAAGAAGAATATGCCTCCATATTGTACTAAAGAAATGCAGAATAATTCTTCTTTTTTCATACAATTTGGGGTAATTTTTTGAAGATTACAAAATAATTTTTTCTATAAAAACCTATGCCGCTTCCTTAAATTCTTCAGGCAAATAAATAGCCTCAGAAAGAGGCATCTTCATCTTACTAGTAACATACTCTCTCCTAGTTTGATAATTTCCAAATTGTTTAACAAACTCTGCCTTCGACTCTTGAATAATTCTCTTTCTAACCATTCTCTCAAATGCACCAGCCTCAAGCATCGGACCAAGAACAGGAGTTAGGTATCTTAGAGGTTTAGATAACAAAAGCTTTGCAGCACCATACCAATCTTTTGACTTTCGAACATATCTATAGAGTGCCGGGATTTCTGCAAGAGTTTTTCCTCCGAATAATATCAAGCCGAGTGCACCAGAATTATATAATGGAGCTGTAGAAGAAAGAAGAGCATACAAACTATTTGCAGTATCAACACCCATAGTCCCTTTAGAAGCTATTCTTCTTAGTATTCCTCCAAGATCTTTTTCATATGCATCACATTTACTTGCAACAATTTTTTCAAGTTCTCCATCAAGTCTTTCTCGGTCTTCATCAGGCATATCTTGTTTGAAATAATCTTTTAACTCATATTTACTCAAATACTCTTTCCAAGAAGCTCTATCCGAAGAAAAAGAAGCTTTTGTTCTGTGAATAGCTTTAGAAACATAGTCTTCAAGACCCATTACTTTCCTCCTTCTTCCGCCAAAAGAAAACTAATAAGATCGTGATATTGTACAACTCCAATAAGTTTACCCTCTTTCAAAACTGGACAAACAAAGGTTTCATGTTTATTCATAATAGCAAGAGCATTTTCTAAGGGTTCTGAAATTTCTATAGAACTAACTTTCTTGGTCATTATATCTTTTGCTTTTTGCCCAAGTTTCTTTTTGGCAACGACTTTTGAGACAATATCTGTATTAGTGATGATACCCAAAAGATTATTAGAATTATCAACAACAAAAACTCTTCGTTCCTTTTTTCTAGTCATCATTTTAGAAATATCAACAACACTTTTATTCAAATCAACTTTTAAACAGCTATGAGCCTTGACTTTTTTTACCATGAATGAATTAGTAATTTGAACTTTATAAATCTTATTAAATTAATTAGATTCTTTTTTATGAATCCTTCTTGCGAGTTTTCCTAGTGAACTAGAAACCCTTCTAACTGGTGCAGAAACTGCTCTACCAATTTTTGAAGCAGTTTTATAACTTCTTGCCCCCACATAAGCTCCAAGCGCACCAACAAGAAGCATTCCAGAAACATCTGCAGTTTCGGCCCAAGAATCGTTTTTCTTTAGTTCCATCTCGGCAGGCTTTTTAACAACTTGCTCCTCATATCTTGCATTTGCTCTTCCCTGGGAAATTTCTTCGGCAGTTAAAGAATCCTTAGATGAAGATTGAGGAAGGTTATTAAGATATTTCCAAAGAACAATCTTCTCAGAACAAAGTTCTCCAAGTTGTTCCAGGTCTGCCTCTCGAACATTTCCCGCACCTTCTTTTTCTTCTCTTTCAGCCATTTTCTTTGTAAGTGCTTTAATTTCAGAGTCATACCTTGATAACTTTTGAATACCTGCAATAAGTGCATCTGTAGTTCTATTATAGTTTTGAGAGTATTCTGTTCCTGATTTCTTTCCGCCACCATGGGTTAAAGATCTTGTTCCAATAGCAACATCTACAGCTCTTCCGATACTTCCTCCAATTCTTTGGGTGGTTTTTCCAGCAGCCCCCGCAGAGGCATCCATTGCAGCCCTTGAAGCCCTAATAAACTCATTAAGAGTACTTGGTTGCACACTTGAATAACCCTCTCTAAATTCTGGGCTAAATAAACCGAGATATCTATCCGCACCCCTCCGACTTAAGGGTATAGAAGAAAAATACCTGGAAATGGCATGAACATCTTGAGCAGCTTGAACACCATCTTTTACTGTTTCCCTTATATCTCTAGAGATTTCAGAATTTAAATATCCTCCAACTGCAAGAGCACCCAAAACACCGCCGGCAGCTGCGGATCTTCGATTGATATTTCTTTTTTGGATATATCTCCTACCCAAATCTTCAATTTCAGAAGGCGAATAATCCTCAATTTTAGAAATACCTAAAACATTACGAACACCCTTTCTAACCCTATCATTTCTCCCTTGGTTTGAATAACTTTCCTTTGCTTTTCCAGCAGAATATCTATCAACCATTAACATCAAAAAATAACAAAGTTTATAAATTTAATCTAATTAATAAAATCATGACAAGAGAAAAAAGAATAGGAGGCGTTAAAAGAAGAATTAAAAAAGCACTAATTCTAACCGGAGCTTTAGGTGCATTGAATTTTGGAACGCCAAAACTTGCAGAAAGATATGTTAATTCAACCGCAGGACAAGAACAGGTTTCTCAGTATATAACTCAAATTTCAGAAAATATGGGCGGCCATGTAGGAGATTACCTCAGACAAGCATACGCTCAAGGAGAAATAACATTTCACGTCAGTAATGATATAAGTGGCGGAGCAATAGGAATTGCAAATACGGCATCCAAAGCAGATAAAAATCCAATATTGTATGGAAGATATAAGGACGAGAATTTTGTTGGAATGGGTCTAGAAAAAGACGCACAAGGAAATTATAAACTTGGGGTTTCAAGACTTATAATTAATTCAAAATTTTTTGAAGATGCGGATAGTTATGCACAAACAAAGATAAAAAATGCAGAAAGTGATACTATCGGGCACAGACTTAGAGAGATTATAAACAAGATAAAAAAATAACCATTAAGGCTTAGCTAATTCTTTTTCAACATGTTCAATAAATTTACTTATTTCTTCTAAATAATAATCAAGATTTTGTGCAGTAAATTCAGATAAAAATCCTCTCCGCACCTTGCTTTCTAAATCAATAATCTCTTTATAAGTTCCAGAATATTTTTTCATACTTCCATTATCAAGTTCTATTGCAATTTTGTCTTTATCAAGTAAAACTTTATCTTTCATAAGTAAATAAATTTGTGCAGCCTCTGTTGCAATATTGGATAGAGTATTAATACTATCTAAAAGGAGTCTTCTATTCTCCAGCTCAAAATCATCAGAAGAAATAATCAACTCCTCAGCCTTTTCTTCCCGGTTATATGTTTTTTCAAGCTTTATCAAACTTTTGATTTTTTTTATGATATTTTCCCCATCATACAAGACATAACAATCTCTTAAAGATGTGAGAATCCAGGGTTCTCCTTTTATTACTGCTCTCCACCAAGCACTCAATCTCTTTACAGGCTGAAAATGAAGATTAATTTTCTTTGTTTTATTTATATTTAAAATTAAAGATTCAACCTCTGCAAAGTCAACTTCCCTACAAATATTCTTATCACAATCAAAATCGTCTAATACTACAAGAATATCAATATCGTTAAAATCTTTCTTTTTCTCTTTCAGTTGCCTAACAAAAGAACCATATATATAAATCATGCTAATAGAACTTTTACATTTCAAAATAGGTTTAATTTCTCTTTTAATTTTTTTTATTATATTTACCATGTTAGATTTGTTTAGCAATTTCTTTAAATAATGAAAGCTTACGAGATAATTCATCTAGCTTTTTTCCTTCAATATAAGCTATCTTTCCATGTTCAATAGATTTGAAATAAGTAATAATATCTGAAGCAAAACTAATTGTGCGAGAATCAAAATTACCAGAAAAACTTTTTTTTAACTCGAAAGAAATTTGTTTTGGAACAGGGATAGAAAGCTTATGGGAGATAAATAAAGCCTGACAAGAATCTATTAAAGAATTGTAGATATTAGATAAAACTCGAATTTTTATGGTGTTGCAATGAATCATCGAATTAGAAATTTGATCAAGTTTTACAAGCAAGATTTCCTTTGTGCCAACCAAATAACCTGTCTTTAAACTCTCCTTCACAACCCAAACAACCCTTAATTTATCTAATTTTATTTCTCCATCCCTAATAGAAATTAAAAGGTCAGGATTATGAATACAAACCTCATTAAAAAAACCACCAAGTTCAAATTCATTTTTTAGAGATTTTTTTCTGCCAAGGATTATAAAATAGGATTCTCCTTTATATTCCCATTCAGCCAGAATGCCCCTTTTCATAATATTAAATAATAAAATGCATATAAAAACCTTTCCAGAATTTCTACTCCAAAATCTCTTTAATCTTTTTCTCTTTCTTTCTGTCAAGCTTTGGAATTTCAACAATAATATTTACAAATAAATCACCACGAGAGCGAGAATTAAGCTCAGGCATTCCCTGACCATCTAATCTAAAATGAGTATGGCTTTGAGTTCCAGCAGGCAAACTAATTTTTAATTTCTTTCCCAATCCTTCAATTTCAATCTTACCTCCAGAAATTGCAGTCATCAAATCAATCTTTTTTTCAGAGAACAAATCTGCACCCTCTCGTCTAAATACTGAATGTTTTGTTAGATGAACCACAACATACAAATCACCTGCAGGAGCATTTCTACCCAAGTGACCTTTTCCAGGAATTTTTAGATATTGTCCATGATCAACCCCCTTAGGAATATTTATCTCAATCTTTTTTCTTTCGCTAATTTTTCCAGAACCATGACATTTACTACAATGTTTAGAAATTATTTTTCCCCGCCCCCCACACTCTCTACATGGAGAAACCGAAACAAACTGAGTAAATCCTTGTCTCTTTATTGACTTAACTCTTCCAGAACCCTGACAAGCATTACAAATCTTCATATCTTTTGATTCTGCACCCTCTCCGCCACATTTATCACAAATCTCTTGTATATCTAGTTCAATTTCTTTTTTTATCCCTTCAAAGGCCTCCTCAAGACTGATTTCAACATCAAATCTCAAGTCTGCTCCCTCTTCATAATCTTCTTCCTCTCCCCTTCCAGAAAACATATTGAATAAATCTCCAAATCCACCATTACTAAAAAGATCTTCAAAACTAAAATTCTGATTTCGATAATTTCTCAGGTCTTCCTGATTGAATGCAGAATCCCCATATTGATCATACTGCTGTTTCTTCTCTGAGTTTCCCAGTACCTGAAACGCCTCATTAATCTCTTTAAATTTTTCTTCAGATTCTTTATTCCCCTGATTTACATCAGGATGATGTTTTCTCGCAAGTTGTCTAAAAGCTTTTTTGATTTCATCTGCAGAAGAATTCTTCTCAACCCCTAAAATCTTATAATAATCTTTGTGTGCCATTGTCTTTAAAATCAATCAAATACAAGAATCGAAGAAGATTTTTAAATGTTGTTTTTCTATTCCTTGTCATCCTTCACTTCATAATCTGCATCAATAGCTTCATCTTTTCCCTTTTCGTTTTCAGAGTTCTCTTTCCCAACCCCCGAACCTTTATTTGCTTGTTCTTCTTGAGCTTTCTTTGCAGCTTCCTCATAAATCTTAGTTCCAACCTCTTGCATTATTTTTTCAAGTTTTTCTTTTTCTTGTTTAATTTTTTCAATATCGCTTCCATTTAAAGCTTCTTTGGTGTTCTTTATTGCTTCTTCAACTTTATCTTTAGTAGATTTATCAACTTTATCTCCAACCTCTGAAAGTGTTTTTTCAAAACTATAAACCAGTGAGTCAGTTGTATTTCTAATTTCAATTTCTTCTTTCTTTTTCTTGTCTTCTTCTTCATGCTCTTTGGCAGATTGCATCATCTTTTGAACATCTTCATCAGATAATTTACTTGAAGCAGTGATAGTCATCTTTTGTTCTTTACCTGTTCCCAGATCTTTTGCAGATACATTGAGTATACCATTAGCATCAATATCAAATGTTACTTCAATCTGCGGAACACCCCTTGGTGCAGGGGGTAAACCCATCAGGTTGAAGTTGCCAAGACTTACATTATCTTTTGCCATTGATCTCTCACCCTGTATAACATGGATTGTTACAGCATTCTGAAAATCTGCAGCTGTTGAAAATATCTGACTCTTCTTTGTAGGAATTGTTGTGTTTCTCTCAATAAGAGGAGTCATTACCTCTCCAAGAGTTTCAATACCCAGTGTCAATGGAGTAACATCTAGAAGAATCATATCTTTTATGTCTCCAGCAAGAATTCCGCCCTGAATTGCGGCACCCATTGCAACACACTCCATTGGATCCACAACACTTTCAAGTTTTTTCCCAACTTTTTCTTCAATGAATTTTCTAATGGAAGGCATTCTTGTAGGGCCACCAACAAGGATAACCTTGTCAATATCTTCTTTCTTCAAACCTGCATCTTTTAATGCTTGTTCAACTGGATGTAAACATCTTTTTATTAATCCCTCAACAAGTTGTTCAAGTTTAGCACGAGAAAATTTCAAAAGTAAATGTTTTGGTCCTTGATTTGTTGCAGTTACATAGGGAATATTTATCTCAGTTTCAAGAACTGTTGAAAGTTCTATCTTAGCCTTCTCTGCAGCCTCACGAACTCTTTGCATTGCAGTTGCATCTTCTCCCAAATCAAATCCATCACTTTTCTTGAACTCTTCAATAATCCATTTGATGATTGCCTCATCCATATCAGTACCACCTAGCTGAGTATCCCCAGAAGTTGCCAAAACGTTAAATGTTCCTTGATCGAATTCCATGATAGTTACATCAAGAGTTCCGCCACCAAGATCAAATACTAGAATTTTATGTTGTTCATTTAGTTTATCTATACCATAAGCCATTGAAGCGGCAGTAGGTTCATTAACAAGTCTAACTACCTCAAGACCTGCGATTTTACCTGCGTCCTTTGTAGCAGTTCTCTGATTATCATTGAAATATGCTGGAACGGTTATAACTACTTTAGAAACTGGTTCTCCAAGAAAAGCTTCAGCATCTCGCTTTATCTTTTGTAAAATATGTGCAGAAATTTGTTGAGGGGTGTATTCTTTTCCGTAAATATTATATTTGAAATCGGTTCCGATTTTTCTTTTTGCTTTGATAACTGTACCTTGAGGATTTGAAACTGCTTGTCTTTTTGCAGGTTCACCAACCAAAAGCTGTCCATCTTTTGTAAACGCTACCGCAGAAGGAAACATTTTTCCAGCAATTGTTGCACCTTCAGCAGAAGGAATAATAGTAGGTCTTCCGCCAACAACTACTGCTACCTGACTATTACTTGTTCCTAAATCAATACCGATAATTTTTTCTTTTCCCATTTTACTCTTTCCCTCCTTCACTATTTAAATCTTGTTTTTTTGCGATTTTTACCTTGCTCGGACGGATAACTTTTGAACAGAAAGTATAACCTTTCTGAATCTCTTCGATTATTTCATCATCTTCTTTATTGCAAAGCTCATTACATAAAACTTCATGAAAATTTGGATCTAATTTATTTCCTAACGCTTCTATTTTTTTAAGTCCGTGCTTTTCAAGCAATTGAACAAATTTGTTATGAAGTCTTTCAAGACCTTCTTTATTTTTTTCAGATTCTACAGATTTTAGTGATGCATCAAAATCATCTAAGACGATAACAAGCTCTCGAGCCAAATTTTCATTTGCAAGTTTTATAATTTGCTCTTTTTCTTTGTTCATTTGTTTTCGAAAGTTATCAAAGTCTGCATGAAGGTATTTCAGATCATTTAATCTTTCTTCTGCAAGTTTTTTTGTCTCTTCAAGTTGAGTTTCCAGTTTTTCGGTTAAAACCTCAATTTCGGAAATATCCCCACAAACTTCAGTTGTAGAAATTTGATCTTCAGCATTATCTTCTTGTTTTTTATCAACCATGTATAGATTAGAGTTAGACTCTTTAAATACTTTGTTCTCCAAAAAATTTAAATATAGATACTATTCGAAAGAAAAAGAGAAGATTTATAAACATATAGTATCTTATATCTAAATGATAAAATTAACAGCGAGAGAAAAGCAAGTTCTTGTAGAATTGCTGAAAAATTGCAAAATTTCAGACCAAGAAATAGCTAGAAAGCTCAAAACTTCAAGACCTACGATATTCAAAATAAGACAAAGACTGGAAAAAGAGGGCATAATAAAAGGATACACTCCAATTATAAACTTTGAAAAGATAAATCTCGATATACACACAGTAATATTATTTAGATGGAAAGATTATTCAAGAACCAGTGAACTAGAAAGAATTGTAAAATTCATTAACGATCAACCAGAAGTTGTTTTGTTTGTCAAGGGGGAAGGCATGGGAAGTAAAACTGATATGATAATTTCCTTGCATAAAGATTTGAAAGAATACGAGACATTTATTAGAAAATTAAAATATGAATGGAAGGATAATGTAGAGAGCACAGAAGTATTTATCTCGTCCGTAGAAGGGATATCAAAGGGATATGATTTATCAAGTCCCGCAATAAACGCAGTACAAGAAAAAGTTATTCATTCTAAATAAGATCTATTTCTCTGCAATGTCCCACATATGCGAAAAATATGCTCGATTCTCTTCAGCAATTAACCTATTCTGAATTTCTATAACTTGAGGTTTTCCATCCATTGTAAAAAGATAGGCAATGTACTCTCCATAAACAACCAAAGTTGCCAAGGTCGGAATTTTCTTTAAGAATTTGTTCTCACCAAGTCCTGAAAAAAGCTTTAATAGTCCACTTCCTCTAAATTTTTCATTCCATATTCCCTTACACCCTATCCTTGTTTTTTGATTCTTTAATTCTTTAATCAAACTTTCCATAAATAATCTAGAAGTTAATTGTTCTTCGTCTCTTTTTTCAGGGTTAACCTCCTTTGAAGGCCCTCCACTGAGAATATAAATTTCTTTTATATTTCCTCCCCCTATCTGATTAAACAAATTAAAGCTAAATTGTTTTTGACTTTCCTTGCTTTCAAAAACTCTTACTCTAGAAATTCCTTCTTCCTTTATTTTTTCAAATTCCGGGATAAGAGACAAAAGTAAAGTTTCTTTTTCTTTTATTTTATAGGCTATTTTGCTTATTTCAATTGCAGAATAAAAAGTTTTTCTCTCTTTTTGAATTTCACTAATAAACCCTTTCAACAATAATCTTTCTAGTATGGCATAGGTTGTAGATCTATGAATCCCTGTTATTTTAGCCAAGGCGTAAGCATTTAGTTCACCTTTTTCAACTAGAATCATATAAATTTTGATTTCTTTATCATCCAATCCATATTCTTGCAATATAGTGCTTATTTTGCTCTCCATACTAAATAAGATGCCTAAATTCTTTATAAATTTAACGATTTAGTTGATAGTCATGGACTACCTAACTTAATAAACAAACAATATTATTTTTATGGAAAATAATTTATATCAGAGAGCAAGAAGGGATTTATTTGTTGGGGAAACAAGAATTCCAAATGCCCTATCGTATAGGGCCGAGGAAATGCAAACGAGGATTTCAAAGCTGGAGGGCACTATACAAGATATAGTTGTAAATCCAATACCACTAGAACAGAGGCTATTGAAAAAAGCCCGTGAAGAAATGTGCAATTTAAAATATGCAGAATTGGATTTATCTTTTCTAGGAGATGTGTCTTGTGAAATGGAATATAAAAAAGAAAAAATTAGGCTTCCAAAGTTTGGTGTATTCTCCTTAGGGGAACAAGATTTTTCAATTAGTTTGAACAACACAGATTATGACCCAAATTCACCCTATTTTCCCGCTCCTTTTCATGTATTAACTGGTGTGACAGGTATGCTTTTCGGTACCATTATCGGATTATATTTAAAAAGCGAAGCAATTGGTGCGATAACTGGAGGAACAATGGGTTATTTGGTCGGTAGTGGACTTATTAAGCGATGGGACTCAACAGATAATTATGAAATTCAAGTTTCAAGTGGGGATCGGCGGTTGCCAAATATATTTGGAAAGGAATTGATAAGAACCCTGGAATTTTCAAGAGATGCTACCATCATAGAAAAAGAAGGAGGTTTCGTTTTTAATAAAAGAGAAATTCCCGAGAATACCAAGAAAAAATATAATAGAGGAGGTAGAGGAGGAGATATTACATTTAGAAGTCAAGTTGAATTTATTGTTCCTCAAAAAACAAAAAAGAGTATAGAAGAAGCTAAAAAATATATTGGAAGACAAAATCTTTACTTTGTAGCAGAGGTTAAGCCAGAAAACTGGAGTGCCCAAAAGCTAATTACTGAAGATTCTTTGGTAGTGGGTCTTTCTCAAGACAAATGCTATCTTGTGGACAGCTTCAAGCCTACTGCCATAGTGTAAGATTTGCTGTAAAAGATTCTATGATGAAATTTTATCCAGTATTTCCTCTAGACTACCTAGGTCTGTACCAAGGGATGTAAGTCTTTCTGTATTGAATAATTTCTACGATTGGTTACAGGTTGGAGAAGAAGATTTGGATAGCAGTCAAGCTAGAAAAGAATTAGTTCATAGCCCTGAACAACTTACAAGAGAAAAAATTTTATCACTCCAGATAAAGAAAGAGTTATATAAAATAAAAAATCATACAGCTCTTGTTTGTTTAGACCAACTTAAGCAAGATGGCTTAACTCTTGATTCTGTTGTTTCTCAAGAGATAGATAGAATTCCTAGAGAATATCTTAAGGAGGTTTTTTATTGGAATGAAAATATCTCGTTTCCATTTAAACTAAAAACAGGAGATCCTGATTCATTTGGAAATGGTCTCCTCAAATCAAGATAGAAATCTGCCCATACAAAACCTTTTATATTCAAAAATGCTAAAAAAAGAATGGTTCAAGAAACAACACTAAACATCGGAGATAAAGTTTCTTTAAAAACAAAAGACAAAACCTGGGAAGGAACAATATTGGAGAGTTACACTCCAGAGATTGTTCTATTGAAATTAAACTCCGGTTACAACATAGGAATAAGAGAAAGGGAAATTTTAAATTTAAAATTAATTGAGAGTACAAGCCCCGAAGAAAAGAAAAAGATAGACCTAGAAAGAAAAGATAACCTACCAAATATCGCAATGATTATAACTGGAGGCACAATTTCTTCAAGACTTGATCCAAAAACTGGGGGAGTTATCTCAACAGATGCAGAAGAAATTCTAAACATTGCTCCAGAAATAAAAGAAATTTGTAATATAGTAAGAATAGAAAAACCATTTATGAAATTTTCCGAGAATATGGGGCCAAAAGATTGGAAGAAATTGGCAGAAAAAACTGGGGAACTCTTAAACGATAAAGAAATCTCAGGAGTTATAATAACTCACGGGACCGATACCCTTCACTACACCTCTGCAGCACTCTCTTTTATGTTAGGAAAGTTAAATAAGCCAGTAGCAATAACTTATTCTCAAAGAAGTATAGACCGAGGTTCAACAGATGCACACCTAAATTTGATATGTGCTGCGAAATATGCAGTATCTGATATAGCTGAGGTGGTAATTGTAGGTCATAAAGATTTAAATGATGAGTATTGTTTAGCAATAAGAGGAACAAAAGTTAGAAAGATGCATTCTTCAAGAAGAGACGCATTTAAACCAATAAATTCCGATGCTCTTGCTGAAATTTCAAAAAAAGAATTCAAGATTTTAGGATCATTTAATGCAAGAGATAAGACAAATAAAGTTAAGGTATCTAATGGTGTTTCAGAAAAAGTTGCGCTTGTGAAAATAACTCCGGGACAAGATCCAATAATATTAGAATATTTAGAAAAAGAGGATTATAAGGGAATTATATTAGAACTCTTTGGACTTGGACAAGCCCCAGAAAAAGATTCCGAACATAACTGGTTACCGACAATAAAGAGATTAGTTGAAAATGGAATAATTGTTTGTGGAGCAGCACAAACGATAAATGGGGGCTTAAATCCAAATGTTTATTCTGCTGGAAGAGAGCTACAAAAAACAGGAATATTGCATCTAAAAGATATGCTTTCCGAAACAGCATTTGTAAAACTTTCATGGCTACTTGGACAAAGAACACTTGCAAATGAAACTGAAAAGATAAAAGAAAAAATGCTAGAAAATATTTCAAACGAATTAAATGAAACATTAGGATTTTAGTATATGAATAACGAAACAAAAAAACAATTACTAGAAGAACTAAAAGAAAAGTTCAAACAAACTAAAGAAAAATTAGGTTTTAAATCAACATTTGAAGAGGTAAATGAAATATGTTATTTGGAAGACGCAGCTCTTTCTGCAGGATTTGTAAGTGAGCAATTCTCAAGACAAATGATAAATAGACTTGTAGAAACATATTATAGCTGGGTACCTCCTATGCATTCATGGATTATGCCTCCCCAATATGATCTAATCTACCTAAAGGAGAATAAACAAATAACCGAACAAGAAAGAGAAGAAATGA
Source organism: Candidatus Woesearchaeota archaeon (assembly GCA_964558795.1). Taxonomy (GTDB): domain Archaea; phylum Nanobdellota; class Nanobdellia; order Pacearchaeales; family GW2011-AR1; genus CAKZRD01. The sequence continues at coordinate 53,028 of CAZLFJ010000001.1, forward strand.
AAGATTTGATAAAACAAATTATGTACCTTGTGCGTAAAAATAAATCTATTGCATTCAATAACTTAAAAGGAGAAGGAGAATTTGTAGATGAATTGGTAGAATTTGATAAAAAAATATTCCACAAAACACTATATAAATTTAATAAGAAATTTGAAGATTATTGGAAAAGTGAGATAGCTAAAAAGTAATATTTCTAAAAATAAATGATAAAGAAACTTATTAGAATTTGTCCAAATTGTGGTAGCATTAATATTAAAAGCGTTCATTACCATTTTGGGCCAGATACCCTGTAGCAAACAAAATGGGAAGACTAAAATTTCTGATCTCAAAAAATTCACAAAATATCTTCAGCTTGCTGTGATTTGGTTGTGAATTCTCAGAAATTTTTTTATTTAATGAGCTCCACAGAGATTTCTCTTCCAGGAGCAAAAAAACTTCAATAGATTTTATCTGAGAATCCTTCAAAGTTTCCAATCATTGGTTGGCAACCTCAAAATCCAGAAAGTTTTATTTGTTTAGATTGTGATTACAACAGAATCTGTCCAGAAATAGACCTGAGCGAAATAGAGAAATTTAAAAAGAACTTGAAGAGGTCAATAAAATCACCAAAACATTGAGGTTTTGTACTCCACACTAAAGACTTCAATTCGAAAGAATTATTTCTAAAAAAATAAAAAACCTCCTAAAATAAAGAGAGGTCAAAAAACTATTTTCTTTTCTTGGTTTCCTTAGTTTCAGCTAATTCAATCTTTACTCCACCAATTAGCTTAGAGAATAGATTGAATATCAAGCTAAGTATTATTCCTGAAACAAAATAACTTAATCCAAGGACAATTGGTGCAACAATTACACTCCACCAACCAAGAGCCAAGAATATTGGACTAATCCCTCCGGCAGGATTCTCTGCAATGTAGGAAATTGCTTCTCCCAAACCGATAACAATATCTTCACGAGCATATTGCATCGCAAGATTGCCCATAAGTATACCTTGAACCAAACCAATTAGTACACCGAAAAGAGCCAAAATCTTAGCCAAGCTAAAAACTTTTATTTTCTTTATTTCTTGCATTTTTACCTCCTTTTATTTAATTAGAGAAGATTATTTCTTGTCGACCGAAATTGCTCCAACCGGACAAGATTCCTTAGCTTCTTCTTCGCATTCTATCTTTTCTACCGAAGCATTGACAGCAATAGCCTTACCATTTTTTAAAGAAAAGCTTTTTGGACAAATAGCTTCACAACTACCGCATCCAATACACTTATTCTTGTCTACTTTTATTAAGTATGCCATTTTTATTCACACCCCATTAATTTAATTAAAATCTCTTCTGAGAAAGAACCATAATAAATTTGATCATTAATTTTCCAAGCAGGCACAAGAAGAATTCCTTCGCATTTATCTCTTTCATTTAAACAATCTATGAAGGGAATTATGTCAAAAATTTCACCTAAATCCTCTTGCTGAGCCAAGAAAACTCGTGAGTTTGTTCTACCATAAAGAACAATATTTGATCTCACAATACATTCTGAGAGATTAATAGATTGATTATTTATTGGGGGAATATTTGGAAAAGAATTTTTTTCAAGATAAATTAAAGCAACCACAAATAGGATAAGGCAAATAATAAGAAGTCCAATTGCAAGATTATAGTTTTTAGGTTTCATAAAGAGTATAAAAAAAACAAGTTTATAAGTTTATTGAACAGACCTTTAACCTAGATATCTAAGCTTTCCAGGCCGAGGTTCGTAAATAAGGCCCTCCTCAACAAGTCTTTTTATTTCTGCATTAATGATTGTAGGAGCAGAATCTGTTTCCATAATAATTTTATCAATGTCTATTCCGTCTTCCTTTTCAGCATCCTTGATTTTTTCAAGTAATATATCCCTCAAAGAAGCATTAGAAGGCAAGGGCAGATCTTTTCGCAATTCTTGCATTTCAAGTTTTCTTACTAAAAGCCATCTGGGATCTAGTTTTTTTGCAACCTCGGGTAGAATATAAAGTTCATTGTTGTAATCTCTTAAAACACCAATAATCTGCAAGGTATCTCCTTGCGTCAAGTCTTTTAGAATCGCAATATCTTCTCCAAAGGTTTTGAGTTTTATTTGGCCAGAAGCGTCATCAACAGTTAGAGCAGCATATTTTTTCTCACCCTCAGAAACATATTTATCTATAACATTTGCAATAACATTGACTCTAACGACATTCTTATCGCCTACTTCTGCATACATAAATCTTCCATCGGTAATAATTGGCTTTCCCTTGAGAATGTCCCCAATTCGAAGTTTGTAAGCAGTATTTCTCTTTTTTGTTTCGTTTAACTCAATAGCCATATATATTCTTTCATTAACGGTTTTATAAACATTGTGGCACTAAACAACACTAAACTCTTTGTAAATAACCCCTCCGAGGTCTAAAAATATCTCCAGCTCTAAGAAGTTTCTCTATAGCCTCTTCTAGTTCTTCCTTTGGCATCTTATCCCCTATAACCTTTTCTAGTTCTTCTTGAGGAATTAGTTTACCTAGCTTGGTTTCAAGTTCCTCAAGAGCTTCTTTAACCACATAAATCTTACTTCTCTTTGAAGCAGGATTACCAGAAACTTTGTCAATATCAAAACTCTTAGTTTCCTCATCATAACCTACCTGCATCATATAGTATTGAACAAGTTTAATCGCCCTTTCTGCATCTTCAACATCAACAGTTTTGCTAAGTCTTGCTCGAGCATTTGCTTCTGAAAGCCTTACTAGTGCTTCAAGCTGTCTAGCAGAAATTGGAATAGGTTTATTCACAGTCTCGGCAGAAGAAAAACTAGATTGATTCCTAAGGCCTACATAAAACTTTTTTATTTTGTCAGAAGCTCCCTGGCTTAAAACAGGATGATACCTCTGGTGTGCGTAAGCAATATATTTTCGAAGTAAGTCTCGATCAACAATATCTAGTTTTGTATCTTGTCGATGTTCAGATAAAACATGAGAAGCAATTCTCTCGTCCCGCTCCTTATTCGGTAAATCTCTAAGAATAAATAAAACATCAAAACGATTAAGCAAAGAGGGGGCTAGATTAACTTGCTTTGCAACCATTTCTGTAGGATCAAAACGACCATATTTAGGATTTGCTGCTGCTAGAACTGCTGTTTGAGCATTAAGTGATGCCTGAACATTAGCTTTAGAAATCGTAACTGTCTGCTGTTCCATTGCCTCATGCATTGTAGATCTGTCATTCTCATCCATCTTTTCAAGTTCATCTATACAAACAAGACCCTTGTTGGATAAAACCATCGCTCCCGCCTCTAGTGCCCAACCCCTTAAGAATTCATCCTTAACTACTGTCGCAGTAAGACCTGCACCCGATGCAGATTTACCAGAGACATATCTTCCCTTAGGAGCAATTGTAGAAATAAATTTAAGCATAACCGACTTTGCAACACCCGGATCACCAACAAGGAGAATATGAATGTCTCCCCTAGTTAGAGTACCATCGCTCCTTCTTTTTTGAACACCTCCAAAAAGTTGTAACGCCAAAGATTCTTTAATTTCGGGATAACCCCAAACGGAAGGACTTATACTCTTTGCAAGTTTTTCAACGATATTAGGTTCTGATGCAAGTTCCTTGATTTGATTTTCTTCTTCTTCAGTAATAGACAAATCATCGAATGTTTCTTCAAGAGGAATCACATTATTTGCCTCAATTGCTAAATCAAAACGAGTTTGAATTCCTGTTGGAAGTGGCAGAGAAATTTCTTTCAATATTCCTATTGCCCGAACCTTACTACCTGGAGTTGTTCTCACCTCCATTCTTGGATCAACTAAATCTTCTTTCAAGAAAACCTGCATTCTCTTCGGCTGTTCTCCTCCAGATAAAGCATCCGGGCTTTCTTCAAGTACTAGTCTTTGAGCATCAACCATCTCTTTTGTCAAAAGTCTAAATCCTCCTCTTCGACCACAAGAAGAACACCGGTTTGGTTCTTGAAATTTCTTTTCTACCTGCAAAATTGAAAGAATAGTACCACAAGAAGGACACTCAAAACGAGCATTTATTACCTGAGGCCTAACCTCAGATGCTTGCCTAACAATTCCTTCAATTGAAATCATAGTGCCCAAATTTTTTGCCCTGATATTTCTTATCTTGACTTCCTGAGTTTTTGAGATGTTAACCAAACGAACTCGAGGGTTTGAAATAAGGCCACTATCTGCTAGGGCGATTTCAAGAATCCTAAGTGTTTCTTCGGGTTTGTTAATTAAATCCTCCGATAGCTCGGGAGAATGCTCTGAAAGCTCGTTAAAGTCCACCTCAATCACACTTTCACCATGTTTCGCACTTAGACCCAACTTATGCTTTTGAGTCGAAAAAAAGTTCTTAGCTTCAATTATTCTATCTTCAGAATTATGCTCATCCTTCTTCTTTTCAAAAATTTCCCCATCACTAGATATAAATTCATCTTCAGCCATAAAGATAATAAATAAATGGCTTTTATAAGATTTTGTAATCTCTGAAGTATAGTTTAACTAAAGCAATTTAGATAGATTCCCAATATCTTTGTTTGCAACATGGGTATATATTTGTGTTGTTTGTAAACTTTTGTGTCCAAGTAGTTTTTGTATATATCTAATATCTGCACCTGCCTCTAATAGATGTGTTGCGAATGAGTGCCGTAACATATGTGGATGAACATTTTTCTGTATATCTGCTCTTTTTGCAGAAGTTTTAACAATTGATTGAATAGTCTTTTCCGAGTATTTTTTGTCTCGGTTAGACACAAATATTAATCCGGTTCGTGGCATTTTAGAATTGTCCAAAAACTCAATAAGTTTATCGTGCAAAAAAATAGTTCTCTGGTGTTCGCCCTTTGCGATTTTCAATTGGATTGTTTTTCTCTCAAAATCTAGATTCTCCCATCTTAAATGGATTAATTCGTTCATACGAAGTCCAGCATAGTAAAGAAAAGTAATAATCAATTTATGTTGAGAGTTTTCTGTTTTATCAATCATTTCTAAAACTTCTTTTTTATTTAGAATTTCCGGAAGGATTACCTTCTTTTTTGCAAGTGGAATTTTTTCCTCAAATTTTTTGTTTAAAACGTTTTCATAGTAAAACTTAATTGCAAAATAAATTGTTCTTAAGGTATTTCTTGTTTGAGTAGAATAAGAATAGATAAAATCTTTGGGGGTTTTTTGGCTTTGCAAAAATTTAGTCACATAAAAGATATATTTCTCCGCAGTATTTCTTGAATGTTTTCTTAATTGCAATTCTTGGGTCAACTTACTCAATTCTTCTTGCATAACAATTAGATATAATACCTATATTTAAAGATTTCTTTGCCAAAATTGGGTGTAATAGGCGTTATATTCAATTCAGGAACCCGAGCTTGGTTGCTTCTAGTCGTTCTGAAATTATGATAACATTTATATAGATGCTAAATTTAATGTTTAACATATGAAAAAATTATTTTTATTATTATTCATCGTTGGAAGTTTGCTTATTGTAAACACAGCTGTTGTTAGTGCTTGTTCATGTGCTCAACCAGCTCCACCACAGGAATCACTCGAGCAATCAACTGCGGTTTTTGCTGGCAGGGTCATTGATATAGATATTCCAAGCAGAATAGTTGTTAGCAGCGCTGATCCTGTAAAAGTAACATTTGAAGTTTCGAAAATTTGGAAAGGTCCAGATTATGAAACAATTGTTCTAACAACTGCAAGAGATGGAGCAAGTTGTGGATATGAATTCAAAGAAAATGAGGAATATATTGTTTATGCTTATGGTGAAGAAAATACATTAAGCACAGGTATTTGTGGTAGAACAAGACTTCTTGCCAACGCAAAAGAAGATTTACAAGATTTAGGAGCTGGTAATTTACCAACAAATTCTGGTTCTAATTATGTTCCGCAAACTTCCGACTTTGTTCTAATTGCATCAATCGCTGGTATTGCGATAGTATTATTTGTTATAACTATATTTCTGATTAGAAAATATAAAAAATAGAACGCTCGGGCTCCTGAACTCAAAAATTTTGCCTTCGGCATCGTTGCACTAAATTTTTGTCCTTCGGAGAATATAACAGCGATTAAGAGGTTACGCTCGGTTGCACCTCGCTCCACCCAAATCCTCGCTAACGCTCGGACTTCTCTTAATCGCGATGTTAGTTTCAATAAGTGGGTGAGCTAAAAGTTAGTCAAATTAAAAATTTGAGAAATAATAAAAAGAGGTTGGCGTCTAAAACTTTCTTTCTTTATGGTATGTCTCAGAAGCTTCTCTTCTCGCTTTTTGAAATGGATTTGTTGGAAAATGTAAATCCATTAATAATTTATTAGCTTCACTTGAATCAATTGCACCTGATTTTTCTGCATTTGCCAATCTTTGTCTATATGCTTGTTCCTCTGTTGCAATTTCTCCAAGTCTACCTTGATACCAAGAATCAACTTTTGCAGCTTCTTCTTCAGGAGTTGTTTTAAAGAAAGTTTGAGGTCCTTTTGCATCAAAAGACCAATCTAAATTATGTCTTGCTATTTTCAAGTCATCGTGTGTATCATAATTTGGTTTAATGATTGTTTCAAGAGGTTTTTCATTTATATAATTTTGATTTGGTTTCATTTCTATCATTTTAATTACCTTAAATATGATGTTATGTAATAGTATATAAATCTTTCGGTTTATTCACTACTCTTTAGTTAATAATTTATTTTTAAGAAAAAACGGAAATCTCCATTTTCTTTTTTTAGGGAAAAAAGAAGCAAAAAATTAAGCGCGCGTCTCTCTAAAACACTTCCCACACAAAAAATATTGTTTCTAAATCATATAAAACGGCATTCTCAAAAACTTTGGATTTTTCGGAACTTTGTTCCAAACATTGCATTAAAATTCAGCCCTAAGGGGAATAGAACAGCACTTTAAGGGTTCCAAAGTCTTGCAGACTTTTCCACCCAAATTCAATTTTTGACAACGTTTCTCCCCTTTCTAAACTGTTCATCAGAAAACAAGAACTTAATTCAACACAAACTTGGGCCTAGCAAAGAAATTTGCCTCACTAGTTTTCTCTGCAATCTCAATAAATCTTTCTCCAAAAAAAACTGCAAAAATATCTTCTTCTGGTAATTTTTCTAAGTCTTCACAAACCAGAGGTTTTCCAGTAAGAACTTTTTCCAAACTATCTTTTTTTACTTGAACACATTCCATTGCTCTTTTAATTGCAATTTCTGCAGGAACAATCATTTTGGAAAGTGGGTCAAAATTTCCTTTTTTAAATTCTTCTAATGCCTTTTCAAGGACATATAATGTAACAGAATAAGATTCATCAAAAAGTCCTGCAACAGTTCTTCTAAGTTCAAGCATGTGGGCACCACCAACTTTCTCACCCAAATCAAAACAGAGCTTTCTAATATATGTTCCCCCCTGTACTTCAGAGATAAATAAAAAATCTTTATTATCTTTCTCAAGAATCTTAAAACTTTTTATCTCTCTTTCCCTAATGGCTCTTTTGACACTGGATTTTCTAGGGGGAAGTTGTTTGATCTTTCCCAGAAAATCCAGATCAATTATTTCTTGTAACTTCTCGATAGATATTTCTTGATGAACCCTAATTACTCCAACATAAGTTTTATCATGTCCTAAAAAGTAACCTGTTAATCGACAAGCTCTTCCAAGGGCTATTGGTAAAACTCCTGTAACTTGAGGATCTAGAGTTCCCAAATGGCTTGTTTTATTTAATTTAAGTGTACTTCGAACAAAATCTGAAACCATAAAACTTGTAGGACCTGCAGGTTTATCAATTACAACTATGCCAAAATTCAAAAGATCTTTAATACTTTTTTCCATAAGTAATCAGAGTTTACTAAGATTTATAAACCCCACGAAATTATTGAAACTATGGAAATTAACGATAGTACTTTTCAAAAAGAGGTTATTGAAACATCAAATAAAATACCAGTCCTAGTAGATTTTTGGGCACCTTGGTGTGGACCTTGCCAAATGTTAAAACCCCTAATTGAAAAATTAGCAATAGATTATGATGGAAAAGTAAAAATTGTAAAACTTAATGTAGATGAAAATCAAGAAATTGCTGGAAAATATGATATCATGTCCATTCCTTGTGTAAAACTATTCAAAAATGGAAAAGTCGAAGATGAATTTTTAGGATTGAGATCTGAAGAATTTGTTAGAGAATGGCTGAATAGTAGATCATAAAAGAGAATATTCTTAGAATTTTAAACTTATTAATGGGATAAACCTTATAAAGACTCAAAGATTATATTGTATATGGCAAAAAGAATAACCAAGGAAAGTAGGAAAGAATTTATTTTTGAATTGAAACCAAAAAAAGTCAAATGCAGAATTTGTGGGGAAGAGTTTGAAATAAAACCTACTGCAAAATTCCAAAGAAAATATTGTGAGAAATGCAGTAAAGCAAACAAAGAATATTATGATAATTTAGACTCCGTTACTATAGACGATTGCGATGATTAGTTAGATTGTTAAGAATTAAATATTTTGAAAGGGATAGGCTCTCTAAAAAAATAGAATTAACTAGGGGGGTTGTCTTCTTTCTGACATCTAAAAACTGCTATTAAATTCTCTTCCCCACTTCGAAAATCCAATTTTCACAGAAAGGAGGTGCTAAAATTTGCATTCCAACAGGTTTTCCATCGAGAACTCCCAGAGGGATTGATATGCCTGGGATTCCTGCAATATTTACTGGTGTAGTGAATATGTCATAAGCATACATCTCCTTTGTAGAAATATTCTCTCCTATTTGATGCGCAGTTCTTGGAACTGTTGGCAAAAGAATCACATCTACTTCTTTGAAAATTTTTTCAAATTCATCTTTTATAAATTTCCTTGCTTTCAAAGCATTCCGATAATACTGGCCCTCATATTCTGCTTGTGTTACTTCTGCACCCCCATAAATTCTTCTTAGAACTTCTTTACCGCAAACGTCTTCAATCTTTTTACCAAACCTTCGTCCATCAAATTTTCTTGTTGCAGAAAAAAATTCAACATAAACAAGAAGATAATAGGTTTCAAGAGAAATGTCTAGAGGCAAAAATACCTTTTTTGTTGTCCATCCAGGATTTTTATCATTCATTTTCTCCATCTTAGAATCCATCAAAGATTTAATCTTGGATGTAGCAAATTCAGAAATATCCACAACTCCAACTCGAACATTTTTTGTATCCAATTTATTTTCAGAGAATTCTTTGGTTGTGGTATCAAAATTGTCTTGTCCTTTTATTATATCAAAAATGGTTTCACTGTCTTCGATACATTTAGTTAATGGACCTATTTGATCAAAACTCATACACATATCAATAAGACCATATCTTGAAACAGCCCCATAGGTTGGCTTTAAACCGAATATTCCGCAATGTGAGGCAGGATTTCTTATGCTCCCACCAGTATCACTCCCCATAGCAAAATCACAAAAATCAGCAGCAACTGCGGCAGCAGAACCAGAGCTACTTCCTCCAGGAATTAAGAGAGGATTTATAGGATTTTTGGTTGGTCCAAATGCAGAAGATTCCCCACTACCGCCGCATGCAAACTCATCCATATTGACCATACCAATAATTATTGCATCTTCATCTTTAAGTTTTTTAATAACTGTCGCATCATAGGGTGCAATCCAGTCTTTGAGTGTCTGAGAAGCACAATTAGCTTCAAGATCCTTAACACAAATATTTGATTTCACTGCGACACAAATTCCTGCAAGTTTACCAACATCTTCCCCTCCAGATATTCTTTTGTCAATTTCATCTGCTTGTTTTAAAGATTGTTCATTAAATGAGAGGAAGATATTAAGTTCGTCATTTTTTTTGTCTATGTTTTGAATAAAATAAAGAAGATTCTCTCTTGCTTTTAATTTTCCAGACTTAATTAAATCAACTTTTTCTCTAATCATTATCATTTCCCAACCACCTCCTCAAGGATTTTATTTACCTGATTAAAATTAGCATCATCCGTAAGAACAATATCAAAAACAGATTTATATTTCTGCATAGATTCTATGTTATCTTCTTCTAAAAATCCGACACTGATTAGGTTTTCGTATCTAAACCCTTTAACCATTCCCAAGTCCCCCAAACTATCTCCCAAAAGAAGAACATTCTTTCTAGCTTTTATCTTTTCATATATCTCTGGAAAATTCTTAACAGATGTCTCATCCTTATTCATCACATGAATAATTGGTTCTTTGATTCTTATTGCATTGTCTTCTTCATCCCACTCAAAATCATTGGTGATTATATATAGATTAGAATAATATTTTTTGTTTCTTTCAAGAAACATTTTAATTGTAAATCCCAATCCGCTAGAAGAAATTATTATTAGAGGGATTTGCGCATGATATAATGTGTCCAAAAAATCGAAAACACCCTCCCTAAACTCTAAAAAACCAAGTTTTTCAGAATTATCCAACATAAGAGAGATATGTTCTTTGTTTAAACCAGATTTTATCAGCAAATCAAAATGCTTTGTCCACCACTCGAGCATCTTCCCCTTCTTTTCTTCTAATGGAACATTTGGATCTATCTCTATGGGCCGATAAATGTTTGCTAGAGCATGAGATTTCTCAGAATATTCCTTGCTTATATAATCCTCACTACTTCTGAAAAAGTCCATTAAGGACATAATCTTCTTCCCATTAACAACTGCCCTGGTAAGAGTCCGATCAAAATCTGCAAGAACATGAAAATTCTCCTTTCCACCCAATTTAAATTGTTCAAGTTTTCTTTTAAGTTCTTGTGAATCTTGTAAAATCATTTTTTCCACTTCCCAGTTTCTGCAACTATTAAATCGCCCTCAATGATTGGTGCATTTGCAAACATAGTTTCTTTGAAATCCTCGGAAGTAACCCATCCGGAATCCTCTTTGCGTGCATCGAAACTTTCAAATGATTCTCCAAGATCTCCAGGAAGTTTATCCAGTTTACGACTAAATCCATTTAGAAAATTACGTGCCTCATCTCTAATAAATTCTTTTTCTTGATCAGATATTGCAGCCATATACTTTAAAGAAGATAATCTTTTATAAGTATTTGGTTTTTTTGTCTAAAAAGAGTCGAAATCCCTCGCTGAACGGTTGTCAC
>CAZLFJ010000002.1:0-48958 GCA_964558795.1 Candidatus Woesearchaeota archaeon
AAAACGAGACAATTAAGGCCGTCGTAAAAGACGACGTCGATAGAGATGTGGTGTAATCATGAAGCTTCGGCGACATGTTCAGCCAGCATCTACTAAAAGCCTCAAATATATCCACACTGAAAACTATTTTGGTGAGTACTGTTTTTCTTTGTTTATGAAGAATTTTTTCAATTTAGAAAGATATATTTTTATTAATCATTTATCCTTATTTTCAATTGAATTAATAGTCTAAATCAATTTTTTCATAGAATAAATATACCCTAAACTCTTTCAAACTCCAAATTTTCAATCTCTATTTTAGTCTTAAGCTAAGGAATTTAAACTCTCGAAATTTTTTTTAATAGAATTAATAAGTTATTCTACAAATTTATCTCCAGCAACAACCTCTGGAACTATTACTAATTTTGCACCTGCCTTTTTAAGTTTAGAAATAAACTTACTATGTTCTGCCCTTGCATTTATTTCTATGTTTGGATTTAGTTCCTTCGCACTCATAGTTATAAGAATATTTGTTTCGGTCCTTGGAATGGTTATTATAATTTTTTTAGCTTTTGCTATTTCTGCATCAATTAAAATATTATCTTGCTCTGCGCTTCCTTCAATAACTAAATACCCTCTCTTTCTCAACCCCTCTACAACTTTAGGTTCTTTTTCTGTAATAATAAATTTTTCTTTCTTCTCTGTCAATCTTCTTGCAACCTCCTCACCTACTCTCCCTCCACCAGCAATAATAATATGATTTTCCATCTTACTTATTTTAATTTCATAAAACCTACTTTTTAAATACTTCCTTAAATTCCCATCCAAAAGCATGTCTGCTAGACTCCACAATACCCACCAAACTAAAAACGCCCCAATTAAAGCTATGAATATCTCTAGAATTCTCTCAGACATTATTGGAGATCCTTCAAAGATAAATACTAGTGTTTGCAGAGTTCTTAAAAAAGATATTTCAAATCCCCTCCTATCAATTATATTAAACCCTATAGTACCCACCAATAACAATGAAAAAAGTACTCCAAAAAGAACTTTAATTCTTCTAGGGAATTCTTCTATCTCTTTTATCTTCAATCCCCTGGACATTCAATTTCTCCTATCCTTCTTTAAAACTTTTTTAGTTTTTTTATTTTCTACTTCTCTCACTTCCGAGGTATCTTTTATTTCTTCTTTTTTATTTCCAGCTTTGAGTGCTTTATATATTATTGACAGATATCCGAATATAAATATCAATGAGAGAACGGTTATGTATATTGGGACCTTCAATAGGAAAAGAGTATTTAGAACTTCCAGATTAAATCTTTTATTTATACCTCCAAACAATAAGAATACAAAATGGAGCACCATTATAGTGCCAATAAAATTTAATAGGGGTCTAAAAATGTTTATTGGAAATTCACTTTTAGCAATTAATTCAGAAATTAAGAATATAACCACAATTCCAACAATTAAAAGGGCATTTATATTAAGAAAATTAGTAAATACCAAAAAGAAATCAAGTTTAATATATTTTGTCAAAAAATTAAGTACTCCCAGAATTATTAGAAATACTCCAATTCCAAAAACTTTCGAAAAAATATTTCTTGCAATCCCCCTTTCCATATTTTAATATGTTTTTAAGATTATAAAAAGCTATCTCTCAAATATCAAGAACCTCCTTTTCAGTTCCATAATCTTTTTAAACAAGGTTCGTATAATCTTTGAATGGAAAAAAGAGTATTTGTTAACGATCTGATGCAAAAAGGATATTCCTACACACTAATATATTCAGAGGGCAAAAATTTCAATAAAAATTTCAATCCAGAATTATCTCCAAAAGAAATGTTAGAACTTGGAGTTTTTGGTGGAAAATACATGACCGATTGCCAAAATGAATTTCCTAAATCCTGGTTTACCAATGCAAAATTAAATTCAAAATTACACGATGCAAATATTAACTATTTCAAAATTAATGCTTCTCAATCTTTATCGATTTGGAGAGAAAAAGGGTGGATTTTTCCAGAAGATCCTCGCGGGTGGTTCCAATGGTACTGTCGATATTATCTTGGAAGAAGAATTTCAGAAATGGATTTTATCCAAATAAAAAGATGGAAGGCAATTAAAAGACACATAGCCCAAATTAAAAAGAATTGCATCAAGGGAGACTTTGCTTGTAGGCCAAAACAAAGACAAGCACTCTTGCATTGGGCAATAGACTCGAGGAAGTTATGACCTCAGAAGAATTTCTAAAAAAGATTGAAATAGAACTAAGAATCTCTAAGAATTCTCCGCACACAATAAAAAGCTATATCATAAGAAATAAAGAACTATTAGATTTTCTTAAGAAAAATCCTGAAGAAGTAGAAGAAGATGATATAAAATTATACCTCTCCGAAAAAATCTCTGAAAAAGCTTCAAGTTCTCTGATTCAATTTCTAGCCGCAATAAAATATGCATATCTTACAATATTAAAAAAGGATATCACCCTTGGAATAAAAAGACCAAAAAAAGAAAAGCACATACCCACAGTTCTTACAAAAGAAGAAATCACAAGGTTGTTCGATTCTTTAACAAATAAAAAATCTAAATTGATGGTTTCTTTGTTATATGCTTGTGGGCTTAGGGTTTCAGAACTTTCAAATTTAAGAATTCAAGATTTATTCTTTGATGAGTCTGTAGGTTATGTAAAACAAGCAAAAGGAAGAAAAGATAGAATGTTCAATATTCCCGAATTTTTATTTGCAAATTTAAAAAGTCAGGCAGAATCACAAAAGGAAAAAAATCAAGAGTATCTTTTTACAAGCTCAAAAGGAAAACTTTCTCCCAGGAATCTTCAAAAAATTGTAGGAAAAGCCGCTAAACGTGCCGGAATACAAAAAGGAGTACATTGTCACACTCTCCGTCATTCTTTTGCAACACACTTATTGGAACAAGGAACAGATATACGAAAAATTCAGGAACTTCTAGGTCACGCGGATCTTTCAACAACCCAGATTTATACTCATATTTCAAGTGAAGAACTAAAAAAGATAAAAAGCCCAATAGATAGTTTATAATTTTATAACTATGAAAACAGTTTAAATAAAATTCTTACTACTAGTTTTTTTTCATTAAAATGTTCAATATATATTTTACACAATCTATTTATTTATAAAAGAATGAGATTATTTTAGTTTATGAAATCCTCAGAAAAGACCAAATCTGAAGAGAAAATAGATTCCTTTAGACGACCTTTCAATCAATCAGATGGTGTTCAAATGGAATGTGAGGGAATTATTCCCTGTCCTTATATTCGGTCTCCCATGATTTCTAAAAATTTTCCCAGAGGCACTCAAAGAGATCTCGTTGGTCTTTGCGCATTAAAATCAATATCTGAAACTTCCCAAGATGGTACAGGCTCAAGAAGAATTTTTGATTCTTGTACGGGTACTGGAATTCAATCCATAAAAAAAGTTCATGGTTGTGAATTTGCCATAAATTTTCTTAGATCAAGACTTGAAGAAATCGGTCTTAAATCCAATGAAGCGGAAGGTGATCTTGAATCCAACGAAACAGAAGGTTCTCCAAACGATTCTTTCTATGTGGGTCTAGTTGGTTCAAGACACAAAGGTTTTGAGGTATATACATTTGCCTTTTCAGATAATGAACGAATATCAAAGATAATCTATCGAGACACCACGCGAGCAGCTCTAAGGGAAAAAATACTTAAGGATGATCATTTTAAAAGAAATACCCATTATGCTTTCTGCGTTGTGGATGAAGATGAATTAAAACAGAGTCAAAAACACATCGTTGAGAGTGTTGTATATTCTTTTTCTAGGGGCCTAACCAATTTAGGAGTAAACTTGCCCGAGAATGCGAAACTTGATTTTGTCTTTGATGGAGATTTAGAAGACTATCATTTAATAGGAATAAGGAGGGCAATCAATTCAGTTCATCCTCCAAGATTTGCAGACGTGTCTGTTCATTTTATTCCCAAAAAGACAATTAGGCCAAACAGAGAGAATCGTATCAAAATGAATCCCTCAAGGACAGTTGAGTTTTTTGACCCAAATCCGGTTTACGATCCAGAAATTGACCCCAAATGCTATTCACGCCAGGGAATAATGTTGCCAATATTAGAACTTGCGAGAGATCAGGCAAGAAGAAACCTAATTACTTCACCTTCTATTGTTGCAATGTCAAACATACCTATTGTTCCATTCAATCATTACAAGGGCTAGTCTTTTAAACACTGAAGTTATCTAAAATCTATGGCTTGTGAAAAATGTGGTTATAGGGATAAAAAAGAAACAATTAAATTCAATACACCCCTATGTCAAATATGTAATTTTCTCTCTCCCGATGAAGAAGATAATTTTATGTTTTATACAAATGAAAAATTAGACTGGAGAATGCTTGAAACTTTCAGGAAGTATGGTCAAAAAATTGGAAGCAAACAAAAAGCTGGAATGATAATTAAAGCAAGGGGTGGCGAGGTAATGTCTCGTGTTGCACTAGGATACTCTTTAATCGACAAAAAATTAATTGAAAATGAAGATGCATCCAGAGTACACTCAATCTTCAAAGAATATTTAGAAACCGAAACTTCTCTAAATAAGCTTTCAAAGAAATTCAACCTCTCACTAAATGGTTTAAAAAAGGTTCTTAAGAATAGAACATATCTTGGCGAAATTAAATTCAACGGACAACTTTACAAAAGCAGTCACAAACCAATAATCAATCCCGAGATTTTTTATGCAGTTCAAAGAAAGTTAAATGAAAAAAGTAGAAAGAAAAAATTGTTTTAAGTTATTTACAAAGCTACTTCCTTTGGGCCTGGAGTGAATAAAACAAGATTAGGAAATAATTTTCCAAGCAATATATCTCTTTCAATAGTGGGTTCTCTTAAACAATCCCATGAGTTTAGTGACTCGATAAGATACCCTTCGTTAAATCCCGTAAGCTCTGCTAGAACTTTTATATCATATATATCCGAGACGAATCTAAACCTCGATGCCCTATCTAAATCTCCTTCAAACATTCTAAGCTCTTTTTTAAGTTCCCTTATTTTTTGCAAATCTCTTTTTATTGATTCAGATGTAACTGGAAATGGCTCTCCCAAATCTTCTTCCATCTCAGGATATGCCTTAAGTGCTCTAACTCCTCTAACCATCTTAGGTATAACTATATCCTCAGGACTAGAAATTCTATAGCTTTCTCCTCGACCCTCAATTATTTTAACTCTTGTGTGATCAAATTCTCTCATTAGTCTAGGTAATATCCTTTCAAGGTTTGCAGGGCTTCTTCGGGCAAATTCAATAATTCCTGGACTTTGAGAGTGTTCTTCTTCTTTTTGACTATAAACAATCATATAAGCATTATGGCCCTTTTTTTCTTCGACAATGAATCCCCTATCCCTCAAATATCCACTAACGGGTGCCGAGAATTCCCTGAATTCAGAATTAGTTAGGGGTCTCAAAATTGCGAGATCTATGTCTGCTGTTTCTCTTCTACACGAACTAGGTAAATAACTCTGCGTGGCAACGCCCCCAACAAGAAATGAAAGTCCCTGACTATATTTTTGTCCTTCTAATTTTGAAACGGCACACAAGCCCTCAACAACTGAAGGGTCATCAAGAGTTCTTGCCCGATATTTAGATTTATCCATGAAGACTATAATTTTTTTCTCTTTTTAAATCTTTCTATTTTGTAACTACTAAAAAGATACAAAATTCTATTCTTTAATTGGAGGATTTTCATTTTATTAAATTATAGAATTATATGATCTTAAAAATTCCAATTGCTTTTTTGCATCTTCAAAATTTTCAGCCCCCTTGTGGTTCACAAGGGCTTTAGCCATTCCATCTCTAAATCTCCCAATAAATCTAAAACATTCGGGTCGAACATTTGGATATAGTAATATTGAGTGTGCAGCATCTTCTATATTTCCCTGTTTAAATTGTATTGCATCACAAAATTTTATTTCAACATTATCTCCATATTCCCTTCCAAGAATATTCCCATCAGAGGGTTCGGAAGAATATCGACCAGATTCAATATTAACATCTGCAATGGCTTCACCAATGGATTCTGCAAGATTCCTATAAAAATTAGGGTTTCCAGGGTTTCTCAATTTGTTTAAATCTCTATGGGGTAAAAGTTCCATAGTTATTAATTCGCCTAGCCCTTCTTGTCCGGAAGAGTAATGTGCAATAGGTCTAGGAAAATACTTCGGAGATGTTTTAAATAATTGGTGCAAAATCGAATATTCTTCTATTAATTCTCTTTCAATATCTATAGCAGCCGCACATGCAACTAATGATTGATTTCCGAGGGTTACCTTATAAACTCCTTTTTGGACTCCGTTAGCCAAAAATTCTATTTCAATATTATCTGTACCTAAAGAATCTCTTGAATATTTTCTTATAAGTTTTTGGTGTCTATCTATATCTTCTTTCGGAAGTTTTCTTGCGAGTAACATAAATACACTCTCCTTGGTCATTATTTAAACATTTCTATTTTGTAACTACTAAAAAGATACAACCTATTTAAGTAATGCATAAAACTAAATGTTAAAGAACTCTTTACTAAATTATCTGTAAGAAGTCTGTCTCTTTGCTCTTGCCTTAGAATCTCCAGGCTTATAAGCTTCCTTTCTTCTTGTATCTGCTACAATCATATTTCTATCATAAACAATATATGCTCTCTTAAGTTCATCGCTCTTAGTGAATGCAACAATTGCTCTTGCAATTGCAAGTCTTGCTGCTTCAACTTGCGAAGATAATCCTCCGCCCTTAACATTCACACTAATATCATAATTAAGCTTTCCTAGAACATTTTCAGCGATTAAAATTGGTTCTTTTAATTCCAATTGTTGTAACATTGGATAAGCTGCAATATCTTTTCTATTAATTTTTACAATTCCGGTTCCTTCTCTAATTGTTGCCTTGCCAATAGCTGTTTTTCTTTTACTTGAAACAACAAGAGTTTTTAGCATAGTTATCATATTAATCTTGAAACCTCCTTAAGTTCCATATATCTAAATGGTAATCTCGTCTTTGGTTTGATAACTTCAACCTTTGAAATATCCAGCTCACCAGTCTGATAACATTTTATTCTTTTGTAAGCATCTCTTCCTCTCTGTCTATCCCATGGCAACATTCCCCTAATTAATCTTTTTAGAAGTCTTTCTGGGGATATTGAGACTTTTGGGCCATTCAAACTATTCCCTCCCTTATTTCTAAGGTTTGTTATTCCTGAAAGTATATCTTCTTTACTTCCAGATATAATTGCTTTTTCAGAATTTATAATTACAACTTCATCTCCCATTAAAGCCTTCTTAACAGCTACACTTCCAATTCTTCCTAGTTGTGCACCGGTAGCATCAATATAAATTTTCATCTTATTAACCTCAAGTTCTTTAATTCTGGGTTCTTTTTAATCTCTTCGCTAATTTCTACAAAGTCTGTTTTTGTTTCTTTCATTTTTTCTATTGCCTTTTCTGATGCTTTCCAAGCAACAATTCTAACTTTCTTGGTCAAAACACCCGAGCTCAAAATTTTTCCTGGAATAAAAATCGATTCTCCTTCTTTCACGAATCTATCAATTTGATCCAAATTAAGTTCTGCCCATTTTTTAGAAGGCATAGCGAGATGTTTTGCGAATTCTGGATTTTTCTTCTTAATCAGTGTTATTGCTTCAGCTAAATCTTTATTTGTCTTTTTAGAAGACCTCGATTCAATTTTTGTTTTGCTTATTGTTCTTTCCATATTTTTAATCTGCAAATAGAAGTCTTATTCCTAAGACCTACTATATCGCGTTAGCTCGCAGGTAAACATAACTCACAAGAGCCATTTAAAAAGCTTTGGTTTTGTGTTCTTGGATTTTTTACCGATAGATTTATAATGGTTTTTGAAATAAATTAATAATCTTGGGGAAATGCCGGAGTGGTCAAACGGGCTAGGTTAAGGTCCTAGTGGCTTACGCCTACGGGGGTTCGAGTCCTCCTTTCCCCATTGTAACATATCTCTTAAAGAGATATATTTAATTTGAGGATACTTTGCAAATTCATTTGCAACGTGGTTTGAACACCAAGGAGGTGCGAGTACCTCTTCGAGGTCACTTCAACTAAATGAAGTTTTCTTTGGTTAGGAGGAGCTTTCTTTTGTGAAAAGAAAGGAGTTCGTTGAAGTTCCCAAAAAACTTCTTGTTTTTTTAGGACTCCTTTCCCCATCTAAATTAGTTTCTTTGATTGGGAGAAATCTTTCTTTTCTAAAGAAAGATAGTTCAGAGGTATGCTCGAGGACACTTTGCAAATTTATTAGGCCTACAAAACTTTAAATCTTATAACCTCAACTTTTTCATTCAATGACAATTTCTCATTCTTTTTTATTGAGTTTATAACTCTTCGGGGAATATTTAATTTTTCTAGTTCACCAAGGCGAATCATTTTTGTTTGCAGAATTTTTACATTCCAATCTCTTCCAGCATAAGATTTGGCAGAATAAATTTTGTCCTCGAAATACTTTTTAATTTCATTTTTGATACGAATTGTCGTATTCTTTTTTTTATCAATAATGGCTTTTTTTTATCTTCCAGGGAAGAATATATTATTCATATCCTTCAAATCATTACAAAATACCTAAACCTATCTATGAAATATTTTATTTAAAGAAAGTTTCTTTAATTTCAAAATATTGAAGTTTTTTTTGGAAGGACAAAAAATAAAAGATCCTTTGGGCAAAATAAAATAAGTTTACTTAAGAGCTTTCTTAACTTCTTCTAAATTTTTATTAAGAACTTTCGCGCTTTCAGTTAAAATTTCTCCACAGTCCATCAGTCCCCAGCTTTCAGCGACTATAACCAAATCGTCTGTTGGAGTTATTTCAACACCAGGAACATTCAAATCTTCAGAATCGAAATTACAAGCCCAAGCATTTTTAACTTTTAGTTCACCATCAAATGTAAAAACCTTGGGATATCTTTCTGCAGGTTCCTGATGTTTCTTTGCTTCTGGCTTCAATATTATTTTGTTTAAATGATAATAATAAACAAGTCCTGGAATATGTCTTGCATGATCACTTCCCTTTCCAAGAGATGCTCTCGCAACAACTTCAATTCCTTGTCCCTTATTTAATCTTATTATTGGCAAATTTTTAATACAAACACCCTCTCCCAAAGATTCAGAAAGAACATCAACACCATCATCATGGCTTTCAACTTTCAACTTTAACTCTATAACATCTCCTTCTTTTATTTTTTCATTTTGTAATGGGACAAGGCCAATTCTATGTGCTACGATTTCATCAGAGAATGAAGAATCATTTCTATAGATATCTACTTCCTTGATTGCAAGGGTACTTATTTCATTAATTGTTCTTCTTATTGCATTAGCTAGAGTTACATCTATCTTTGTAACTAAAACTTCTTTTGCCGAATCTTTGAAAACTTTTTCCATTGTTTTTTTATTTCTTTAGCTTATTTAAACTCTTCTACCTCTTCTTCCACCCTTCTTTTTAGGACCTCCTCTAGGAATACAAGTTATTTCAGCTATACTAATAATCTTAAAACCTTCTTTGGTTAATGTTCTAACAAGTGCATTTGCTCCAGGTCCAGCTCCCGTGCTTCCGGTCTGACCCTTTATTCTCACATAGAATGCAGTAATTTCATAATCCTTTATCATCTCTTTAAGTTTTTTTGCCATAAACATCCCAATTGTAGGATTAGCCTTTAGACGATTGTGTTTTGTAACCTGTCCTCCAGACAATCTTGCAATTGTATTTCCAGCAAGATCTGTAACTTGTGCGATGGTATTATTAAAACTAGCATAGATATAAACAATGCCTACATGTTTATCTTCACTCTTATTCATTTGCTTTAGCCTCCTTATTTCTTACAATATTAATCTTGTTTTCAAGTTCAGAAGTTATAAAGAATGAAGGAATATTTACAAAATTTCCATCAACTGTCACTTTTTTATGAACAATCATTTGTCTAGCTTCTTTCACAGTTCCAACAAGCTTCTTTTTGAAAACCATTGTTTGTAATCTTCTATCAAGTATATCTTCTTTTGTTAATGCAAGTGCATCAGCAGTACTTTTAACTTTTATTCCCATTCCATTTAATTTAGCAAAAAATGCATTTCGCTCTTCATCTGTCTTAGGAATCAAGGCCTTGGCCCTTCTTCTCATCTTAGAAACAACAGATTCTGCTTTCCATATTTCTTTCTTGTTTTTTAATCCATATTCCAAAACAATTCTGTTTTCTGCTTCAATTCTTACCTTATCGAACATCTTCTTTGGTTTTCTATACAAATTTTTCTTTTTCTTTATATCTCCCATATTATTTCTTCTTTATTCCTCCACTCTTAGATTTATTCTTTCTGAAATGTGATTTTGTTCTCTGGCCTCTCACAGGTTGACCCAATGTATGTCTTACTCCTTTATAAGATTTCATCTTCTTCATTCCCTTAATATCAAATTCTTTTTGTAAATCTAAATCAGCACCAACAAGATGTCTATCTACTCCACTATCAGAATCCTTTCTTCTGTTCTTTAAGAAATTAAATGCTAATTCTCCAGTTCCAGAGATAAATCCTTCAATTGCCTTAATTTCCTCCTCGGTCAATTCATCTATTCTCTTATTTTTATCCAGTTTCATCTTTATACAAATTGCATTAGAAAACATCCAAGAAATTCCCTTTATCTCTGTTAAACCTGTATATACCCTTTTATTTCCAAATATGTCTTTGGCAGCTATTCTTACTAGCTTTACATTCTCGTTTGGGTCTTTTTGATTTGGTCTCATTTTATAAATAGATTATATCTCTGCATTTCGGTTAATTCTTCGAATATTCTTTTTTCAATTATTTTTTGTGGATCTGGAAGATTTGCAACTCTCTTTCTTATGTCTTCAAATGAAACAAAGGGTCCTTTATCTCTTTCTCCCAGTATTGCTTTACTATGTTTGTTTCCACAACCAGGTAAAAGTTCAAGTTGGTGCAATCTTGTATTCATTGCAGTAGCACTATTAAAAAACTCTACAAATCTTGGTTCATTATCTTGAACGTATTTTGTGATAATCTCTAATAGATTTGCCTTTGCATTCTCAGTTAGTTTCTCTCTATGTAATTTTCCTTTAATAAATTGAATTTTATCTCTTTTACCCTCCCCAATATAAACTTCTTCTTTTGGTTCAAAGCTTAAACCTTTTCTTGGAGCTAGATGTAACAATGTCAGAGTATTCTTTCCAACTGCTTGTACAATGGGGCTTCTAAAGTTCTCTAAAGGATAACCATAAGGTAAAAAATCCAAAACAAGTGCGTATTCTTCTTTTTCCATATTTTTACTTTAAAACTCCCAAAATTTTTGTTATTTCTTCCTGATCTAGAGATATTCCTTCCAAAACCTTCATTACATCTTGAGCATCCTTAGGCATAAAATTCACCAAACTTACTATGCTTTCCTCATTTAATTTCATAAGATTTAAGGCTCTTAGTTCTTCTCTTAATTTTTTAGCTATTTTAGCATCCATATCTGTAAACTCTTTAGCAAAAAGTTTTATCTTTTCAGCTCTAGGAGCATCTCCAACTATTTCTACTACTTCTGGGATTGTGATGGGTATTCTTTCTTTTATCATTTTAGCACCTTTAGATGAATCGGATGTATTATAAACCTTTTCTTCTTGTTTCCATCCATTAAATCAACAAGCTTATATTCTCCTTGATCTCCGACAATATTTCCAGTTAATCCAACAATTCTTGTAGGATGATTGCTAGAAACTGACTTTTCTTGAACCACTGCAACTTTCTGCCCATTTACCATTTCTTTAAAGTATTCACTAAGTTTAATTTTACCTTTTTCTCTTATATTCTTGTTTTTCTTTTTTGCCATTTTCCAATAATAATA
Source organism: Candidatus Woesearchaeota archaeon (assembly GCA_964558795.1). GTDB lineage: Archaea > Nanobdellota > Nanobdellia > Pacearchaeales > GW2011-AR1 > CAKZRD01. The sequence continues at coordinate 11,865 of CAZLFJ010000002.1, forward strand.
AAATCAACATAAAGTTGCTTTAAAAAGGTTTTCAATTGCTATTTTCTAGCAATTCGTTTTGATTTCCTTGTTTTTGTTCAACATTCACGGATTTTTGTTCGCCTACTCTTCCCAGTTCCAAATTGCCTTTCTGTTTCTCAGATTCCATACTTGAGATAATCGCAGCAGACATTTTTGGCCCCCAAACCTTATGCATACATCCTCTGCACATATCCACGACAGATTCCTCTTCTATCGGAACTAAGCAGTATATACACTTCTTTGCCATTTCATTTTTCATTTACCGGCATTTTTAAACCTGTTGTTTTTGCAATTTTCAATTGAGATTTATTTTAGGTTCAGCAAAAACATTTATAAAGCAATACACACTAAATCAAATATGAAAAAAAGTTTGGTGTTTTCGTTTTTAATCGTATTATTCAGCTTGGCTACAGTTCTAGCCGAATGTAATCTTGGACTGACCATGGTAAACCAAGACCCAGACCCAGCAGTTCCTGGAGATTATGTAAAACTTCTATTTCAAGTTTCTGGTGTTGAAGGTTCAGATTGTGGAGATGTTTCTCTTGAACTACTAAATAATTATCCTATTCAATTCGATCCCGGTTTTAATCCTATTCAAACATTCAAGGCAGGAACATTCTCAAGGGGCTATAACTCCAATTGGGTTGTTCCTTATAATGTAAGGATAGACTCCGCAGCTCTCGACGGGGATGCAGAAATTGAAGTTTTATATTCAACAAAAGGTGTAGATTCTTTTAAACTATCCAAAAAGTTTAATCTAAGGGTTGAAGAAGTTAGAGCAGATTTTCAAGTATTTGTAAGGTCATATAATTATGACACAAAAATATTAACTCTTGAAATACTTAATACTGGAAAAACAGACATTAAATCTTTAGTTCTAACTGTTCCTTCCCAAGAAACCATAAAGATATTCGGCGGAAACAGAAACATAGTGGGAGATTTAGATTCAAACGACTATACTTCCACCGATTTTGAAGCAAGTCCTTCAGATGGAAAGATCCTGGTAGAATTAGAATACACCGACAAAACAGGTGAGAGAAGATCTCTGGAGAAAGAAGTTGTATTCGAATCTGCTTATTTTGAGCATACAATCCCCGACAACTCTGCAAACACTAGGAATTTAATAATCGGCGCAGTTATAATTGTTGTATTTATTCTGTGGAGAGTTTTCAAGAAGAAAAAGAAGTTAATAAGATGAAAAAGTCAATAAAGATGATAGGATATTGTTTTATTATTCTTATTATTCTTTGGAGTTCTCTATTGGTTACCCATTCAATCAATTCAAATGAATTGGAATCAAGAAAGAAATGCCAAATAGACTCGGATTGTATATTTTATAGAATTCCTCCATGCGAATCCCAGATAATTATCAATAAGAAAAGAACAATTCTTTATGAGTTAGAAAGAGTTCTAAGAATTGGAAATCCTTTTGTGTTTTTTGATAGGGGATGTTCTCTCCTGGATCTTGTTCCTCTAGAAGAGAATTTTATTCCCGCATGTATCGAAAATACTTGTAGGCCACAGAATACAAAATTGGAAAGGTCAGAATAAGGCAAGAAAAGAAAAATTAGAAATTTACATAAGGTATTTTTAATAAAATCCACTGGAATTCCAAAGCCAAACTATCATGATGTTCATCATATTTCTTATTGGACTCCAGATTCAAAGGAAAACATAAGTCCAACAACAAAACTAATCCTAGAAAGGTATCTGTCTGAATTCAAATAACCCTACTCATACCTCAACGCATCTACTGGATTAATCTTCGAAGCCCTCACTGCTGGTAAAACTCCAGATACTGCTCCAGTTACGGTCGCAAATAAGATACACCCCACAAATAGCCATACAGAGAATAAGGGTTTAAGAAAACTCCATCCAAGAGATGCTAAGATTTCTCCTCCGATATAACTAATTCCCGCACCAATTCCAACTCCAATAACTCCTGCCACAAAGCCTATAAGTGCAGATTCAAACAAAAAGATTCCAAGTATTTCAGAATTTTTTGCACCAATTGATTTCATAACTCCAATCTCTTTATATCTTTCAAGAACTGATGTTATCATTGTGTTAGAAGTGTTTATTGCAGAAACTAAAACAGATACCAGTGCAATTAAAATAATAAATCCTATTACAACATTCAGTGCACCAGAATAAGATTTTATTAGGTCATCAAAACTTTGAACATAAAAATCTTCCTCCCCCCTTTTTACGTTTCTTTCTCTTCTTAGTGCTTCTTCTATTTTTTCAATAACTATCTCCATATTATCCATATCTACTCTTGCTATAATCATACCATATCCTTCAATATCTGGATACAATTCGAGAGCATAGTCGTTTGTAATATAAATTGAGGCATCATCTTGTGGCGAACCAATTTCTTCGAAGAACCCAACAACGGTCAAATCTTCTCCCTGAACATTTATTTTTTGATTTAATTCAAATCTTTTTTCAAAAACGATTTTATCTTTTGTAAATCCATGCCCCAAGATAACTCTCTTTCCATCATTCTCTTGTAATAATCTCCCGCTGGCCAATTTTATATTTGATACCTCAAGCATTATTGGCTTTTTTGGATCATATCCCATCAAAAAAGTATATATTGTTTCATCTCCTTTCTTCATTTCAGCAGCCCTAACTATCGCTCCACTAGCTTCGTAAACTCCCGGAGTTTTTTCGATTGTCTTTAAATCAGATTCTGTCAACTGGAAATTATCATCAAGTCCTGGAACAAGGCCTCCACCCGAGGGCTGTATAATGATTTTATCAACAGCGGAGCCCTTACTTAATTCCCCTATGTAATTATAAAGTCCTAATCCAAAACTTATAAAAATAAAAATAGTAATTATTCCAATCAGAATAGACAGGGCCGTAAGGAATGTACGAGCCTTTCTATTTTTTAAATTTCTAAATACATATTTTATTCCTTCGTTAGTTATTATCATCTCAAGGCCTCCACGGGATTTTGATTTGCTGCTTTTAGTGCAGGTGCAATTCCTGCAACACCGCCAATAATAAAACTTCCTAAAAATACTGAAGCTATCATTATCAAATCAAATTCTAATGTTAAATTCGTTGACAAAAAATTTCCAAGGACCCTAATTCCTGCCCAACCAATAAGTGTTCCAAATGCCACACCCACAATTCCTCCAATCAAACCTAGCATTCCAGATTCAATAAAAAATTGTAAAAAAATATGACTATTCTTTGCGCCTATCGCCTTCATTATTCCTATATCTCTTCTTCTTTCAAGAACAGAAGTAGTCATGGTATTTACAATACCAACAACGCCCACAACTATAGAGATTCCTGCAACAAGAATTATAAAAATTTGGACACCAGTAATTATGTCATTAATCATCGCAAGACTCGCCTCAGGGGTTGAGACCTCAAAATCCTCTTCGCCAATTTTCACATTCCTTGTTTTTCGTAGTGCTTTTTCAACATCTTCTTTAGTCTGTTCAAGTTTATCTTTTGATTCGGGTTGGACGGCAATTATATCTATCTTATCCCCATAATCAAGCAATTTTTTCATATCTTCATCGGTCATATAAATAACATTATCTGTGATAAAACTTCCCTTTCTCTCTGTAACTCCTATCACTTCAAATCTTTGTCCATTAAGAAACACTCGATTTCCAGCAATTATTTTTTTATCTCCTAGTCCTGTTTTACCTGCATAAAAATTATATCCCAAAACAATTTTATTTGTATCTCCACTCTCAAAAAATCTTCCATTCTCCATTTCTAGTTCCAAAAACTCATACAAAAACCTTCTTTCTTCAAGAGGAATATTTGTCGTAAATCCGTTAATAGTTTTCTTATCAAATTCTAATTGGGCCGAACCAATATTTCTAGCTATTGCCCTCTTAACCGAAGGTAAACCTTCTATTTCTTCAAAATCTTTCTGATTTAATGGCCTTGTGACTCCGGTTCCAGGGGGTCCAAGACCACTTAGTCCTCCTGCTTGAACGCTAATCATTTCATTAGAACTCATCCCAAATTGATTCATAACAGCTAGTTTAAGTCCATTACCCAGAAAAACAAGGGATACTACAACCGCTACACCGATTACTATTCCAAGTAGTGTCAACCAGCTTCTAAGTCCTCGATGTTTCAGGTTTTTTATTGCTAAAACAAAATAATCTTTTATCATTGTCATTTTTTCTTTTTTCCATAAGTTACCTTCTCAACCTTTCCATCTTTAAGCCAATAAACTCTTTCAGCATACTTCTCAGCAAGATGTGGATCATGAGTTACCATCACAATTGTCTTTCCTTGTTTATGCAGTTTTTCAAGAAAATCTAAAACCTTTCCACCAGTTTGAGAATCCAAGTTTCCCGTAGGTTCATCCGCAAGAATCACCTCAGGATCATTTGCCAGTGAACGAGCAATTGCCACTCTCTGTCTTTGTCCTCCAGAAAGTTCGTTAGGGTAGTGATTTGCTCTATCTCTCAACTCCACAAGTTCTAATAACTCCTTAACCTTTTTCTCCTGTTCATCCTTCGGTATTCCTTGAAATACCATTGGTAAAACAATATTTTCTTTCGCAGTCAAGGTTGGAATTAAATTAAAACTTTGAAAAATAAAACCAATTTTTTTCCCTCTAATCTGGGCCAAATCAGATTCATGTAAATTAGAAATATCATGACCATCTAAAAATATCTTTCCTCTCGTCGGAGTATCTAAACTTCCAACAAGATTCATCCCAGTACTTTTCCCACTACCTGAGGGACCCATAATCGCAACAAATTCTCCTTCTCTAACAGAAATATCGATTCCCGAAAGAGCATAAACCTCACTTTCTCCCATTTTGTAAATCTTGAATACATTCTCTAGTCGGATAATCTCTTTTTTCATGATATTTTCAAGAACAAAAGCTTTAAAAATGCTTTGAAACATCAAATTCTATGCTAATACCTATAAGATGCTTTTCCTGTGGAAAGCCAATTGCTCACTTGTGGAAAGAATTCAAAGAAAGAGTGGCAAAAGGCGAAGATTCTGGAGACGTAATGACTGAACTGGGTCTTGATAGATATTGCTGCAGAGCAATGTTCTTAGGTCAAGAAGATTATATAGATTTAGTTAATCGGTTCAAGAAGTTCTAAGAATATTCTGAGATATTTATTTTATCTTCAATAGTCTATTAAGATTTATATAAATCCTTTTAAATCATTTATTTTTATTTATCATATGGGATTGATCGAATTTTTAGATACGCCCGAAGCAAAGTTAGGGTAGATGACAACTCATGCATTACTTACAAGATTTACTAAACCTATATTTTTAGATTTATATCTTCCAGATACATACGATACAGGGCAATTAATGTTCGTTTTGCAAGACAAATTAGATGGCAAAGATATTGAACCTGAGAAGGTAAACCGCCTAAATAATACCAAGAAACCCTCAAAGGGATTATTTCAAGAGATTAACTGGTAGGGTTGGACAAGGAATAGAATCCTCATTCAAGTTTGGGGGGAGAGAAGATATAGAAATGGCCCATAGGTATGATTCTTGGCACATTACCGAACATGCGCTTTTAGATAATCACACATTTGCAAGAGAAGGCTTTTCAGAGGTTAGAGTTCTCCATAGATACAGAGATGGAGAAAGAGCAGAATGGTCTGCCAAAACACAAGAATATCTCAATTCTAAAGAGAACCAAGGGTTTGATAGGATTTATTCTTTAATTGCTCCTTTCGTGGGGAGAACAAATGCTCCTGCTAAGATAGATAGGGCATAAGATCACCTTCAAATTAGACTATCTAGTTTAATCACTTCAATACCCTCTGAAGCGTATTTTTCTATTTCTTCCTCTTGCAAAGATTCCATAATCTTTGGATGTTCTTTGTCACTTTCTCTTTTCAATCCTAAAAATCCTTCACGTGGAATTTTTCCAGTATATGCTCTAGCAATCCCTTGCCCCTTCAAGAATCTAACTGCCTCTTGGATAGAATATACTAGATCTCTATCTCTTGGAACATATAATTCTTGCAATTTGTTTCCTTGCCTAAAATAAGTTTCCACGCCTTCAAAGCAATTATTTTGGGTTGCAGTATAATTATCACAAACATGAAACACATAATATCTCTGGTTCATCTTCTGTCTTCCCATAAAGTTTAGGCCCTCAATTAATTTGTTTCGTTCTTCAGGCGAAATAGTTAGAGCATTTAATACTTCAAGTTTTTCCAAGGTGCTTTTTAAGTTAGCAATGTCTCGTTCGTCGAATTCAAAAGCCAATGTTTCAAGGGTTTCTCTATCTGTTTTAAACATATTTGTAAAAATAAACTATTCCTTTTAACGAAATTGGTGTTTGAATGGATATATTGATATTATTATTTTATATCCAAAATCTTCAAAATTTCAGGAATTTCTTTTATTGTGAAATTTGGTTTTTGATAATCTTCGCTCCATTTAAATTCTGTAGAAGTTTTATTGGAAATCAAAACAGTATCCAATCCAACCGAGTTTCCACCTTCAATGTCATTTATGGGATTGTCTCCAATCATAATCGCATCTGCTGGGAGAACATTTAGCTTATTCAATGCCAATAAAAACACAATAGCATTTGGTTTTTCACTTCCTGCTTCTTCAGAGGTTACCCAAAAATCAATATATGGGGTTATTCCCAACTTAGACATTTTTCTTAGTTGGATTATTGTAGTCATGTCAGAAATAATCGCAGTTCTAAGTCCTGCTTCTTTAATTTTTTTCAGTGTTTTTATTACATCTTTTCCAATTTTCATATTTTTTATAAAGAAATCCCAATAAGTATTATTAAGTCTCAAAACAATTTCAGAATCTATTGTATGGTGGGTTTTTTCAACAAGTCTTTGAAAATATAAAACCCTATTATGTGCTGAGGCGGTTCCTGCCAATTCTCTTTGAATCTCTTTTCTTGAAATTTTATACAAGTGAAGAAATTCTTCCAATGAAATTTTCAATTCTTTTTTAAAAATCCTATGAGCCTCTTTCAGAGCTTTTTCATGAACTGGACGATAACTATAGAGAGTATCGTCCAAATCAAAAAGCACACCCTTTTATTAGCCATAATTTTTAATGGGAAATATTGTTTTTAAGCTTTCACTTTCCACCTAAACTTCTTTCCACATTCAGCGCATTCAACATTTAAACAATCTCCTTTAATTCTTCTTTTAGCATTTTTCAAAGAGGCATAGCATTTTTGACAGAACTCTCTTCGTAGTTTTCCCAGTTTGATATTATTCTTCATTGCGAGTCTTTTCGCAACCTTGTTGCTCTTAACTTCTTTTTCAGAGATTAGTTCTTTAATTTTTTCAAGCGTCTTCTCTCTTTTGGCCATAAATCTTCTAGAAAAAAGAAGTATAAAAACATTAGTAAAAAAATAGGTGAGACAACTTTACGCCTTCCCGCTTGATCAGCAGTACAAACATAAACGTCTGAAGCTTAACTTCTGTGTTCGGAATGGGAACAGGTGGTACCAACAGACTATGGTCGTCTCAGTTAATGCTATCTTGGAGGGTTTTTAAAACTATCTTTTTAGCATATTCATCTGAAAACACCCTTTTCTTCTCTTGACTAACCTCTTCTGTAATAATGTCAATGACCCTTTGGGCTTGTTCTCTTGTAACTTCAATTCCTAATAACTTTTTTGCTTTTTCATGAACTCCATGATATCCCGAATGTGGGCCAAGTACTATTTCTGTCTCTCTCCCCACCGACCCAGCATGAACAGCACCCTCGTATGTTTTTGAATTTGCAATAACTCCATGCTGATGAATTCCTGCTTTGTGAGAAAATGCACAAGTTCCTGTAACTGGAGCAAAGTCATTTCGGGTCTCTGTTGCCTTGCTTACCATTTGAGAAATCCTCCAAATCAATTCACCTCTTAGTCTTGTATTAAACTTCCCCTTAAAAATCTCGTGAGCAACTATTACTTCCAATTTGCAGTTTCCTGCCCTCTCTCCGATTCCATTTATAGTGCACTCAACTTGTTTGGCCCCATTTGAAATCCCATATAGGCTGTTTATTGTTGCCAAATCTAAATCATTATGGCAATGCACACTAGTAATAACCTCTGGATTTATAGATTTGACGAATTCAGTGATTTGTTTAACCAATCTACCAAATTCCTCAGGATATGAAACTCCTGCGGTATCTGGGATATTCACAACATTAACGCCTTCTGAAACAGCCATTCCATAAATTCTTTTAAGAACCTCAAGGGGGGTTCTTGTTGCATCTTCGCAACTAAGTTCTACTCTACGAAAAAGACCTTTCGCAATCCTTACAGACTCCAAAATCATTTTTTCGATAGTATCATAATCTTTTTTCATCTTATCAAAAACTTGAACCTCCGAGGTTGGCATAAACAAATGAATCATTCTTCTAGAATAATCTTTCATAGATTCATAGGCAGATTCTATGTCCTCTCCCTTACATCTAGCTAAACTACAAACATAGGGCCTTCGCACAACTTTACAGATTTCTTGGATTGTTTCAAAGTTTTGCCTATTTGATCCTGCAAAACCTGCTTCGATTACATCTGCACCAATTTCTTCAAGTTTTTCTGCAATCTTTAATTTGTCTCTAAGATACATTGTACAAAGGGCACTTTGTTCACCATCTCTTAAAGTGGTATCAAAAACAGAAATAGGTTTTCTCTCGACAAGCGGGTTAGAATTAGTATAATCCATTGAAGTTTCCAAAAAGATTTAGAAATAAGGAAACCCTAGTTACAAAATGAGCAAAGCTAATAGCAAACTGCTATTCTCTACTTTTTGTATTTGGGCAAACATGTATCTTTTACATTTTCAGCCTTTTTAAATTTTTTGATTGATCGATTTTAGCATCCAATTATAACAATTCTTTTAAAGAGCCATTTAGTAGAAAACCTATGGCAAAACCAATAGTACCAATAGTACTAAGAGTTATTACTCCAACAATGGAAGAAGTTTGGAAATACTCTTGAGAATCCATTAGACAAAATCCCCACTATTATTCTGCGGATAAATTTAGTTCTCTTTTTAAAGACTGTTATGCGGGGTTCGAGGGGGATCTTGAAGTTTATTTTTTACCTAAAAAAAACACAATTATTAATAATGGACGGTCAAAAGCAAGAGCGATTTCCAAAAGAAGATTTGACGAAATAAGAAAAGGTCATCACCTAGTTTTTGCAGATTTAGTTGTTCCAACAGATTTTGGCAAGGTTAGCTACCTTTCCGAGCGAAGATATCTCTTAGCAAATCTTTATACAGAACCAGAAAGAAATGTCTCCACCCCAATAGTTTTGTCTTTAAAAAAGCATTTATCTTTTAAAAAGCATTTCGAAATAATCGGCGCAGAGATAGAACAAAGCTCTCAATCTGAAGGAGCCTCAACAAAGACCGAATTAAGAAGAGCTAGGGATCTTGGATGCTTGGCAGATTATCTTGAATATTTTCCAAATCAACCCACAACCTTAAAAACCTAAAAACTCTCTAATAAATGTAAGTAAGATAGCCAACTTCGGGATTCAAGGTTAATGGCCTAGAAATTCTAAAATGAGTTTCGAATTCTGAGGAAGGTCCGCACATCTTTGCTTTTTAACGAAGCAAATCGAAAGAAATCATCCTTGCAAAAGGACTGTCGCGAGGCAGAGCACCATAACAGAAATGACACTGCTCTTGTATATGGGAATGATGTTGGCCTTGAAAAGTCTTTGATAGTAATGTCAAAAAACTCTCAAGGGAAGCAACTGACGCCTACAAAGAGAATAGCTGAAACAGATGCCTTTATTGATGCAACTCCCAGATCTTGAGGAGGCTTAGTTGGATGTTGGCACAGATTGTTTGTCCCTCGGGAAACAAAGTCTGACAGAAAGCGGCCTATTTCTTACTTACAGCGGGATGAAAATCCCGCTCTTAATTTCTAAGAAATTAAGCGTTTCGTGTTCGTCAGACTTCGGCTGAAAAAATTTCTTATTTTTGAAACCCTACTTCAAGTTTCTTTGCTTGGAAGAAATCTTTTTTTGTTAAAGAAAGAGAGTTTGCGGGCTATTTCTTACTTATAGTGGGGCGAAAGCTCCACTTAAAATTCAAAGAATTTTAGAGCGTTTCATGTTCGTCAGCCAAACAAAATTTTCTATCTTCTTTCTTGGGGTTTAGAGAATCTTTTCTTATCGGCGGTAGTACAAAAGTCTCAGTTGAAATGGACAGGTTTTTAAATTCTTACTTTCTTAAGACTCTATGAATATCGCAATAGTTGGAGATTCCATTAATCTTCAAAGTGCAGGTTCTCTTGTATCTGCTTGGAGATTTGCAACACTACTCGCAAAAAGGGGACATAAAGTGGTTTTAATAACTACTGGTGAAAAAGAAAATTTTGAAATTGCAGAAGGAGTAAGAATTTATCATATCCTCTCCAAGAAAACACCCTTCCTGGAAGGTTCATGGAGGGTTCCTCCTTTCGTTTCAAAAACCAAACTAAGAAAGATTTTTCTAAATGAAAATATCGATGTTACTCATTTTGTTATTCCTACCCCCCTTTGTTATTTCGCAACAAAGGTTTCCAGAAGTTTGAAAATTCCTGTTGTTAGTCACTTTCATACACAACCAGAAAACCTTCTTATACTATTAAAACTAAAAGGAAAATTTTTTAATTCTCTATTTTACAAATTTTCTGGTTGGTTTTACAAGAAATCAGATGTTTTAATTTGTCCATCCAAATTTGGTCAAGAAAGAATATCTTCATATGTTAATTCTCTCAAAACCGAGGTAATAAGTAATGGGGTAGATCTTTCCAAATTCAAAAAGGAAAGGCCAAAAGCTAGTTTTTTTAAAAAGTTTAAAATTCCAAAAAACCACAAAATTGTTCTTTTCGTCGGTAGGCTTTGGCCAGAAAAAAACATTAAAACTCTAATCCTATCCATGCAACACTTAAGAAAAGAAAAAATCTGCCTTGTAATCGTTGGAAAAAAAGAAAAACAATATCCCCATCTTAAAGGTATTTCAAAAAAACTTTCCTTAGAGGAAAAAATATTCTTTTTAGGAAGGGTTAATTCAGAAGATTTAAATGATTCATATAATGCTGCAACAATCTTTTGTCTACCTTCTATTGCAGAATTAGAGGGAATAGTTATTTTGGAAGCAATGGCTCATGGAAAACCCCTTCTTGTTTCTGATTCTAATGGTTCTGCTTCAAAATTCTTTGTTGAAAAAAATGGCTATATTTTTAATACTTTTGATGATAGGGATTTAGCTTATAAAATAAAAAAAATTTGTTCTGATGAAAAATTAGCTTCTAAAATGGGTTCCAAAAGTCTAGAATCTGTAAAAAATTATGATATAGAAAAAAGCGTAGATAAATTAGTCTCTATTTATTCTAGTCTTTTGAGATGATTCAATCTTGAACAAGATAATCGATGCTATACTTGCTCCAATAAAGTTCGCACACAAATCTAGCAGGGTATTATAATATTCTCCTACTCCATTTACCTCAAATGACTTTGAAACAAATTCTACGATTTCATAAGCGGAGGCTGCTCCAAATCCTGCAAGAAGTATAAGGAAAAATAAGAATGCGGAGGGAATTGCTCTTTCCCTATTAGAATATTTCATTAGCCTATACAAAACAATAGTACAGATAGCTCCCCCGTAGGCATGAACAACCTGATCAAATTTTATTGCAGTCATTTCAGGACTTATAGAAAATAATCTTATTGGAATCAATTCATAAAGTCTGATACCATTAATTTTAATTATTCCCCCAGCACATAGATTAACAACTACTAAGAGAACTAAACCTAACAAAAGACTAGTTGAGATTTTTATTTTTTTTACTAGGAAGATTATAAAAGGGATACTAATTAGAAATGTCAAAAGACCATAATAAATAAATTCTGCATCTTTCAATTTCCAATAAAAAAGAGTTATAGACAAAACTATAAGTGCCAAAATAAATATTATAATTGTTTGTAATTTTTCTCTTTTCATTTTTTTTCTAACAAAACTTCTTTTAATATCTTTTTAAGCCTTTCTCCATTTTTCTTTAAATCTCTCTCAGCTGCAATTCTTCTAGCTTCTCTCCCCAATTCTACCCTTTTCTGTTTATTTTCCATTAGATTTTCTAATGCCTTTGTAAATTCTTTTTGGTTTTTTCCAAATATACAGCTTTTATTTTCTTCAAGGTATGATTTGAAAACAGGGATATCTCTAAGTAATAGGGGTCTTTTCATAGCTGCAGCCTCAAGAACTACGATTCCCTCATTTTCTTCGTAGCTTGGAAAGAAAAAAACATCACTCGCACTATAGGCTCCCAAAATGTCTTTTACATAACCCACATATTTAAAATTTTCTGGAGCATTTTCTAATGCCCTGTTTATTTCTTTGTTATTTGCTATTTTACGATTATATTTTCCAATCCAAACAAAATCAAAATCTCTCAACTTTTTTGCAACAGCTATAAAATCTAAAATACCTTTTCTAGCAAAAAACATTCCCACTCCTAAAACTATTGGTTTATTCAAATTAAAATCTTTTCGAAATTGTCTAGCTCTAGAAATATTTGGATTCCATTTTACAGTATCAACTCCATTGCTGAGAACAACTATATTTTTATTCGTTAGTCTAGGATATTTTGATTTTAAAAGATTTTTTGTATACTCTGATGGGGCAAGAATTAGATCCGCCCCGGAGTAAAGAAAGTTTAGCCAAATCTTAAGAATTTTAGAAAGAGGGTTTGAAAAAATCATACTGTCTCTAAAATCTTCGGCAGTCATATGTGCATAGACTATAACTTTCTTGTTTTTTCTTCTTGCTTTCCTTATTGCTAAATAGCTTTTTAACCATGTAGAATTAACAAGAAGAATGTCATAATCTTCCAATGGATCTTTGGTATATTCAACCCCACTAAGTTTCAATTCTTCTTCTTGATGTTCAAAAGACTTCCAAATTCCACAACCCCTATATAAATTGGGGTTTTCAAGATATAAACAAACCTTCATAGCAATTTAAGAATAGTTTAATTTAAAAGTCTTTCTTCTTAATATCCTAATAATCATAATCTTTGTAATAAAAAATAAGAACAAACCCGCAAGAATTATTGCCCCTGCAAGATTTATTTTATTTTGATATGATAAAAATGTGCTTAATCCTATTACTAAATTATATGCTAGAAAGGATATTAGTCCATTAAAGAATACTGCCAAAATAATTGTATTCAAAATAAACTCTTTTAAAGAAGTTCCCTTATGGCCTAGGTAGAGTATTCCTGGCACTGCAGTAATAGAAAAAAGTTTTATAAGAAACATAAAACCAAAAAGATTTGAATCTAATTGCTTTTTCGCTTTTCCAATCATCTCTTCGTTTACGATTAATCTTACCTTTGAAGTGATTATATTCAACCTTATCCTTTTTCCTATAAAAAAATAAACTGTGTCTCCAATAACATCTCCCAAAATTGCAAGAAACAAAATTAGCCAGATATTCAAAAATTCCGTTGTAGCCGCCATAGCTGAAGCAACAAAGTTTACTACTGGACCTTCTAAAAGAAAAAGAAAGAAGAGGGTTAGATAAACTCCTGTCAAACTTAGATTTCCTAGTATTTCTTCAAGCATCCAATTCAAAACTTTTTGTTCTTTATAAATCTGTTCAATACAGATAGCTTTTTTAATTAGTATTTTATAATGGGTGGATGGTTCAAAAGAGAGTTATTTTACATCAAGAAGTTTATTTTTTATCATTAATGATTGTCCTAAGTTTAATCACTCTTTTATTTTCATTCTTTTCTTCTTTCTCAAATTATAGGACCTATACCATATTTATCAAATATCTTTTTGTTAATTCTTTATTATTTTTATCCCTCTCTTGGTTATTTGAGATAACAAAAAATTCTAAAAGATTTAAAATAACACTTATTTTGGCTAGTGTTATCTATTCTTTTTTTTACATAGTTTCTTCCATAGCTTTTATTACAACAGGACAAATTACAAGAATTCAAACCATCTTCTTCATTATTAAAGTAAATCCTCTTTATTTATCTCTAATCGTTCCCCCTCTTTTAATCTTCCTCTTTTTATTCTTATCTTTAATAATTGACAAGAGAATTTTATTTAGTTACAAAAACAAGAGAATCTTTAATAAAAAATTATTCCTTATATTTTTAGTATTTTTATTCTTTGTCGGATTCAATTTATTCTATCCAGAACTTAAAATAGAAGAAGAACTGTTAGCAGACTATCCTTCTGACAGAGGTTTTTTATTATTCTCCAATCAAACGGAAGGCACCCCCCTAATCTTATCTAATAAAAACGAAACCAAATTAAATGTGATTTTTATTTTACTCGAATCTGTCAACTCCGATAGGCTTTCTTCATACGGATACGAAAAAAATGTCACTCCCAATATAGATTTTATTGTAGAGAACGGGTTAATGTTTGAGAATGCATACACTGTTGCGACCCACTCAGATTATGCACAACCAGCTTATCTATCCTCAAACCATGTTCTAAAAAACAACATTAGAAACCTCTTCAAGGAACAAGAAAATCAAAATGCTGTTTGGCAGATATTCAAAAGAGAAGGATACAAAACATATTATTTTTCTTCTCAAGACGATAATTGGGCAGGTATGAATAACTATTTTAATTATAGTTCATTAGATTACTATTGGTATTCCGAAACAGATGGATTAAAAGATTACGGCTGGGGTGTGGGGAAAAAAGATTATGATCATAAAACTATTGAAAAAGCAATTGTCATTCTGAATGAGACTCGCTTTAAGGGTAATTGTTATGAACTTCAGAATAATTCAAATGTTCTCTTAAAAAAAGATTTTTTACCTGCAAGTAGTTGTTCTTCCAACCCTGTAGATCCCTTCTTTCTGTATCTAAATTTTCAGGCAACCCACGATCCTCTTGTATTTCCTCCAGAATATTCACATTTTGTTCCAGATAAAATCTCTCCTATAGATTCTGAAGAAGAAAATATTGTCGCCAAAGTCAATAGATATGACAATGCACTGAGGTATATAGATTTTCAAGTTGGAACTCTATTAGATTACTTAAGGGAAACAAATCAATTGAATGATACTCTCATCATACTCTCCTCCGATCATGGACACGATTTATATAGTAGGCATAACAGTTACGGACACGGACTCAGCATTTACGAAGATGAAATAAAAGTTCCTCTCGCTTTTTTAATTCCTGGAGAAGAACCAAGAGTTATTCGGGAAAGAGTTAGTCATATAGATGTTTTGCCAAGTGTAATCAAATTAATGGTTTTTAATTTTCCCATTGGGCTTAGGGGAAGACCCTTCGAGTCTAATCGTAGGATCTTCTTTTATGCTCAGAACCATATGTACCTAATCGGAATGATTGAAGGAGATTTAAAAATAATTTTGGATATTAATCGTAATCTTGCAGAGGTATATAATCTTACTAAAGATCCCCTAGAACAATATAACCTTATTAAAACGGGGGACTATCTCCCCCAGATTAGATTGCTTCTTACCTGGCATCATTGTCAGTTAAACTATTTCTCTAAAGACGAACCGGAATATGGGCTGGAAAAGTATTGTGAGATTTTTAGAAACTAATCTCCTAATGAGATTAACTAATTCAAAATTCAATTCTATAGAAATGGGGCTGGGGAGAATCGAACTCCCTACCTACCGGTCTTCAGCCGGACGCTCTCCCAATGAGCTACAGCCCCATAAACTAATAAATAAATCAAGGCTTTTTAAGTCTTTATAATCAAAGAGTGTTTCCAAAAAAGAATAAGTTTTATAAACCCCCGACCCATAAAATAAATATGAAAAAGAGTGTTAAAGAAGAAGTGAAGAAAGTTTCCGATAAGAAATGCTATTGGTGTGCTTCTATGTGCGATATCGCCTCTACAAAATGGGCAGTATTCTTCTTTACACTATTTCTGGTGACTTTATTTCCTAGGATTGCTTCTCAAGATTGGAAATGGGCTTTTCTAGTAATGGCAATATTGATATCAATTAAACCTCTTATCAGTTTCTTTAAAAAATGAATTCCAAAAAAGCTGCAATGGAGTTAAGTATCGGAACGATTGTAATTATAGTTCTTGCAATGTCAATGTTAATTTTTGGATTAATTCTAATCAGAAACATTTTCGCCGGTGGAACAAGTGCAATAGATTCAATCAACGATCAAGTAACAAACGAAATAAATAAAATGTTCGGAGAGGACAAAAAAGTTGTAATCTATCCATCAGTAAATCCTATAGTGGTTAAACAAGACAAACAAAGCGGTTTTGCTTTAGGCATTAAAAACAAATTAACTGGAATCTCTTCTCAAAATGCCGAGTTCTCTTATACAATTGTTCCAATATCTGATGTTGAGCAGGATTGTGGTGTTACAAAAGAAGATTTAATGGATCTTTTTGTTGCAGGATCCTCCGAAGACACAAATATTCCAATACCTACAGGTTCTGCACCCCAATCAATTCCTATCCTCTTCAATACCGGTGAAGGAGACCCTCTTTGCACAGTAAGATTTAGAATAGATGTAAAAGCAAACAACAACAACTACGAAGTTGTTTATGTTTATGTTAAATTCAGAGATTAATTTAGTGGTCTTTTTAAACTTCTTTCTTTATCAATAAAATGACAAAAATTTTTGCAATTAGCGATTTTCATGGACAACTCTCTGATAAGATTATCTTGAAGATAAAGAAAGAAAACCCAGAGATAATCTTAAGTTCCGGGGATTTTTGCGGGAATAAGAGATTGGGAAAATTATTTTTTAAATATGCTTATGGGAAATCAGAAGAAGAAATACCTGAAAATATAAAAAAAGAAATGGAAAAATTGCAAGAAAATTCTCTTTTCGCAGGTAAAAAGATAATTCAAAAAATTAAATCTTTGAATATTCCAACATTTGCAATTCGTGGCAATTGGGATCCTGCGCCCCTCGGACATGATATTCCTCAAGGAAAACACACCTTGGAAGATTTAGCATTTATCCTGTTGTTTGAAAAGCTAGAATCGAAAAACTTTCACTTCGTAGATGGCTCGATTCTTGAGGGGCCAGATTTTATTCTGGTTGGAGGTTTTTCCTCTACTTCTCCATTAAAGCCAATTCCAAAACCAAAAAAGAAATGGATTGAAGAATATGGCAAGAAGGAAGCAAATAAACTTCTAAAAGAACTATTGAGAGGATGGAAAATCCGTCAAAAAGTTTATGACACTGCCTTTGAAAGTGCAATAAAAATAAAAAGACAAACTGGCAAGAAGATAATCTTTCTCACTCATAATTGTCCTTATAATACCAAATTAGATAAAATAAAAAAAGGTCCACAAAAAGGAAAACACTATGGCTCATACCAGGAAAGACTTTTGATCAAAAAATATAAACCTGACATTGTAATATGTGGGCATATGCACGAAAACTTCGGCACAGATAAAATTGGCAAGTCCATTATCTATAATACTGGAAGCGCAATGGATGGAAAGTTTAAGGTGCTGAGAGTTTAATTCTTTTCCCTAAATAATCATCTCCCAAAGAATCACACAAAACTTTAAAAACTTGAATAACTATAAAATATCATGGCAGAGTTAAATAATCAAGAATCTGAATCTTTTACTAGTGCCAACTATCTCTGCAATAAATTCTAATGTCTTGGATCTAATTGGAAATACGCCTCTTTTGAAAATTTCTTTTAAAGATTCCACTATTTTCGCAAAACTTGAAAAAATAAATCCCTTTGGTTCTGTAAAAGATAGGGTGGCCCTAAATCTAATCAATCAAGCTGAATTAGAGGGCCAATTACAAAAAGGCGATACAATCATTGAAGCAAGCTCTGGAAATACTGCAATTGGTCTAGCAGCGATTGCTAAAATAAAAGGTTATAAGATCAACGTAGCTCTTCCAGAAGATGCAAGTCTTGAAAGAATAAAACTCTTAAAAAAACTAGGGGCAAGATTAATCTTTATCTCAAGGGAAGATTGGGGGAAAAACGCAATTGAACAAGTCAAGATTATGGCAAAAGAAAATAATTGGAAATTTTTGAATCAATACGAGAATAAGGCTAATGTAGAAGCACATGAAAAAACCGGACTTGAGATTCTAAATCAACTAAATGGCACAAAAATTGATATTCTGGTCTTAGGAATTGGAACTGGGGGAACAATCACCGGACTCTCTAAAATCCTCAAGAAAAATTTTCCACAAATGAAGGTATTTGGTATATTGCCCAAAGATAACATTGAAGGGATTAGAAACATAACAATCTTTTCTCCAAAGATTCTAGATAAGAATTTTATAGATGGATTTATAGAAATTAACAGCAGTGAAGTCGAAGATTCATTCAATGAACTTGTTAATGGGGGAATACTTGTGGGCAAAAGCTCTGCAGCAGCGTTTGCAGTATCAAAGAAAATAATATTACAAACCAAA
The DNA here is from genome assembly GCA_964558795.1 of Candidatus Woesearchaeota archaeon. Lineage (GTDB taxonomy): Archaea > Nanobdellota > Nanobdellia > Pacearchaeales > GW2011-AR1 > CAKZRD01. Next base: position 30,268 of record CAZLFJ010000002.1, read on the forward strand.
TCCAAAAATGTATTAACTCTATTCCCTGACGGGATAGAGAAATATCTAAGTTACATTTAAATAATCTTAAAAATAACAAATAGCATGGTACTAAAATTATACAATACACTAACAAGAGAAAAAGAAATATTCAAACCAATCAAAGAAGGAAAAGTTGGAATGTATGTGTGTGGGCCAACAGTAAATGATGTTCCTCATCTAGGTCATGCCAAATCACAGATTTCCGTTCATAGTCTGAGAAGATATCTGAGTTTTGCGGCTTATAAGGTGAAGTTTAGCTCAAACATAACAGATATAGATGACAAAAGTATAAAGAAGGCAAACGATCTTGGAATTTCTATAAAAGAATTAACACAAAAAAATGTAAAGGAACACATCACAGATTATTCTGCTCTGAACGTAATAGAACCGACAAAGAGAACCTATGCCACAGGATACATAAGGGAAATGGTAGGTTTAGTTTCAATTTTAGAAGAAAAAGGCTATACCTATATAATAGAAAGAGATGGAGTATACTACGATTTATCCAAATTCAAAGAATATGGAAAACTTTCTCATCAGAAATTGGAAGATTTAAGGGTCGGAGCAAGAAAGGAAGCAAATGACAATAAAAAAAATCCTCAAGATTTTGTTTTATGGAAATTTTCAAAAGAAAATGAGCCTTCATGGAATTCTCCTTGGGGTGCCGGTCGTCCTGGTTGGCACATAGAATGCTCAGCTATGACTCATGCAGTTCTTGGAGTTCCTTTTGATATTCACGGTGGTGGTGCAGATTTGATTTTTCCTCACCATGAAGATGAACTTGCACAAAGCGAAGTAGCATACGGAGCATTTGTGAACTACTGGCTACATAATGGAATGGTCAATGTGGAAGGCACAAAAATGTCCAAATCCCTTGGAAACTTCAAAACAATAAAGGATTTGTTTTCTTTATATTCTCCAATGGTCATTAGATATTTTGTAGTCTCAGCACAATACAACAAACCCACAGATTTTTCATTACAATCATTAGATGATGCAAAGAATTCTTATGAAAGATTAAAACGCTTGGTGGAAAAAATTGAAGATGATAAACTAATCAATGAAGAGTATTTAGAAAAATTCAGGGAATCAATGGATGATGACCTAAACACTCCAAAGGCACTTGCAGTTCTATGGGAAATTGCTAGAAATGAAAAAGCAGAAGGAAAATATCGCGCAATAAAAAAGATTGATGAAGTTTTCGGACTAAAACTTTTTGAAAAAGAAATTCTTGAAATTCCTGCTGAAATAAAATCTCTAGCACAAGAAAGACTAAATGCAAAAAAAGAAAAAGATTTCAAAAGATCTGACGAATTAAGAGATAAACTAAACTCTCTAGGTTGGAATATTAAAGATACAAAAGAAGGTTATGAGCTAGAGAAAACTAATTCCTAATTTTAGCATTATTCCTAGCAATAAGATCGTTATTGCCCTAGGAATCATTCCATAAAACAGAAAAGCTTTTCTCCTAAGTCCAAGTGCTCCAAATATTAGAGGCACATAAGGCAATGGAGTCATAGCAGATATTATTACAATTATTGCCCCCTTTCTATCCCAAAGAGAAAGAACTTTCTGCATAGATTTTCTTGAGAATAAAGGACAGACAAAACTAAAACCCTATTTTCTTCCAATCTCAAAAGCCAAAATTGAACCTGTAACCGAACCAACAATTGCAAAAGCTGTAGCATAAAGAGTATTAATTCCAATACTACTTGCAAGAATCACGCCAACAAATGGATGCCAAAATTGGGGGAACATTTCAAGCAAAAAGGCTATTCCAAAAACACCTAAAACGCCATATCTTGCAACCTCTTTAGTTAATTCCTCTTGCATTATATTATACTTGACCAGAAGAAATATGCTAAAACCTAGGATAATCAAGATAACAATTAGATCAATTATCTCTATCCTTCTTTTCTTTGCAGTATTATAAATACAAACTCTTTCCATCGAAGATATAATTAATTACAAGATTTAAACTTATTGGGTTGATAATCACTATCATTCTTTATCCGATACTAAATAAGATTTATTCCTACTTGCAACAAATAGCCTAGGATCATAAAACTGACAGCTCTTGGAATAATTCCATAAATCCAGAAGTATTTTCTTTTAATACCCAACGAACCAAACATTAGAGGTAGATATGGCAGGGGGGACATTGCAGATATGAAAATAAATAAATTTCCATAATTATTCAAACTTTTAAGAGTTCTTACTAGTGTTTTTTCAGAGAATAATGGACAGATAATTCTAAATCCGTATTTTCTTCCTATTTCAAAAGCAATAGCTGCTCCAACAAAACTTCCTGCCAAAGCGAATAGTGTTGCAATCGTAACATTTAGTCCAATTCCTGAAGCAAATATTACGCTAGAAAATGGATGAATAAGCTGTGGAACAGACTCCAAAACAAAAGAGAAAACAAATACACCCATGAATCCATATTTTTCAACGGTATGGGAGAGTTCTTCTTGAAAATAATTATATTTAATTATCGCAAAAATACTAATAAAAAGTATTATGGAGATAATTATTCCATCAATAATTCTTGCCCTATTTTTATTCTTATAATCGCAAACAAATTGTTCATCCATAAAAAATTATATTCATTAGTAAATATAAACTTAATGGATTATGATTCATACTCCTCAAGATTAAATTTATAAAGTTCTTTACTCAGAAAGAACTATGGAACCTGTAAAGAAATAAATTTATAAACTCTTCATTGTCATAAATATCATGGAGCCAATAATAATTGTTTTTATAGTTATTGGGGTAGTGCTTGCACTTGTGGGAATTCTTCTAATAATCTCAAAAATGAGGGGTAATATCAAATTAGTTTTATCAAAAACCCAGTTCGCACCCGGAGAAGAAGTCACGGGAAATGTAGCATTAACTTTAAAAAAACCAACCGAAGCAAAATTCTTAAGAGTTGGACTTATAGGGGTCCAAAGAACTCGTAATTACAGCTCCCAAGGAACAAGCACACAAGATAAAAATGTATTTGAGTTTTATCAAGATTTGGATGGACAGAAGATTTATCCCTCGGGAACAAAGGAGTATCCTATTTCCCTGAAGATTCCTTCAGATATTATCAATCAAATAGAGAATCCCCTGGGAAAAGCAATTGTTGGAGTCGTTTCTGCCCTTACCGGGGCAAGCCATCAGACCAAATGGTACATTATTTCGGAGTTAGAAGTCTCTGGGTTCAACATAAAAAAGAAAGTTCAGATTAATATCTACTAAACTTCATAGAGAATTCTAATGAAATAATAAAAGAGCTCCAAATAGGAAACTGACAATATTCGCAATTAAAGAAATAACGAAAGCCCTTAAATAGCCTATCTTGAAAAAATGTTCAATCAAAAAAGTCTCGGCTAAAATAACTAAAGATTCAATTAATAAAACTCCTAAAAATAGAAAAGAATTTGCAAGAGGATTTGTAATAGAGTTAATTAATATAACTCTCCAAAATATCTTCTTGAATTTTTGCTTGATTAGAATTAGAAATATAACTAGTTCTATGATTATTGTGAGAAGTAAAACTCCTAAGAGAATGAGAAATGTATCAGTTAGCATTTTTTCTTCTCTTTATTAGGATATATAAAAAAATAAACATGCCAAGCAAAGGGATTGCATAATAAACATACCTCAGCGGACTTCTATCCGTGATAACTGCTTGAGGTATTCCAGATACAGATTCTAAAGATACGACATATTCATTCGTTATTTTTTTATCAGAATATGTAACAGAACCAGAATAGCTTACAAAAGAAATATTTTCTATAGTTTTTATTGCCTTGCTCTGATTTAATGTTTTATTTAATAAAATTATATCTTCACTAAAGTTTCCAGTAAGTTTAATGTCTTCGTTTTTTATTGCATAAATAAAACTATATCCTCCGCTCATAATTCCATGACCATAATATCCAAAAGATGGAATTCTTCCATCTGAATCTATAATTGCATAAGAAAGAAGTTCTAAAGATTCTCTATATCTTGGAGAAAAATACATCCCTACAAAGACATAATCTGGGAATTCGGCAATATTTGTAATAATATTCTCAACAGGGATTGGAGGTTTATATCCAGGCATTATTACATCTGCAGAGATATAGGGAATTAAGATTATCAATAAGTACAATGAAAAAAATATTTTAACCATTTTTCTTTTTTCTTTTCATTAAGATATAAATAACAATCACTATAGCCACTATTGGGATTAGATAATAAAAATATATTAAAAAACTTCTATCTGTAATAATCTTGGAAGGATTTGTAGTCATAGAACCTATTGAAATAACATATTCTTTTGTAATTGAGCTTCTTGAATCTACGATTGTGCTGTATTCCGAAGTCTCAATCCCTTCAATTACTTTTATCCCTCTTCCAAGATTTATATTTTCCAGTAATTCATCTTCATTGACCAGAGAAAAATCAATATTCTTAAAGGCATAAACGCTATTTTCATTACAAGGTCTATTGTAATAAGACATTATTTTTCCGTCATTGTTGATAACCTCATAAGAATAAATATTTTCAAAACTATCATTTTGTGTCTTGAATGCACAAATTCTCACAAAAGTATATTCTGGAAAGTCTCCAATATTGGTAATAACATTGCCCAGTTTACAAAATTTCCATTCTCAACATTCTTAATGAATAAAAGTCCAAAAACAAGAAACGCGCAAACAAAGTCCACCAAAAAATGTGCAAATCCGTAAAGACTCACAAAACTCCAGGAACTTTTATTTAACTTTACTTCCATGTCTAAATGAAGAACACGCTCTTTTTAAATTATATCCCAATATTAAAAAAATCAAAACCCTAAATTCTTAAAAACCCTCCTGTAATCAATTTAACATGAGGGAGGAAATACTAAATTTTATATCTGAAAACAATCTATCTGTTTTTGGTAGAAATAGTGTTCGTTCAAGTCCTTACACCATATTTAAAACAAAAGATGCAAAAGAAATAAACCAAAAAGTTTTATCCTTAATATCTAATCAATTTGTTTTTGAAGATACAAAACAGTTATTGAAAATTTTAGCTTTCACTGGCAACGTTGCCGAAATAAAGAAAAGACAAGAGTTTTTTGGTAACCTCTCAAAAACAGAAAATCTTCAATTCAAGAAGATAAAGAAAGGTTTTCCTTCCTGGCAACCAAATTATGATACTGTTGTTGTAACAGAAGAAGAATCCTTGCTAGTAAAACTAAAACAACTTGATTGCCCTGTTATTTTTATCAATCAGCAATCTGACCTAGCAGGACTTGAGAGGTATGATCTTGTACAAGTTTTGGATTGCGAAAATTTTGGGACAATGCTTGAGAGAATCCCTCAAACAATATTTCTAAACAGTCTAGAAGAAGTATATTTGGAAAGATTTCTAATTCAATTATCTGCTTGGAGAGAGAACATAGAGACTCTAAATCAGTCAATCAAGACAAGTCAACTAGAGCAAATACTCTCCGAGTTAAATTTTCTTTTGCCAATGATTCGCTCAGAGAAAGAAAAACTACTGGATATAAAAGAAATAGAGTCTGAACTTGTAAAAATAAACGAAAAAATTATTTCAAAAATAAGAGATATGACTCTCTCGGGGGAGTCTGTGGTCTCTCTCCTTGTCAAAGGGATTCCAAAAGAAATAAAAGAGATTTTGGACAAGGAGCTGTCTTTATCAAGTATACCTCGCGAACTATTCAAAGACACAATTCCCTTAGATCTAGATGAAAAAGAAGTAGATTCATTCCTAAAAAAACAATCCACTATTCAATTCACAAATTCTGCAGCAACAATAAAAAAGAGCAGTGAATCAATAAAAAAAATTCCAAGTCTACTAAAAAAGTTAGAATTCGAATTAATCTATCAAGATTTTATTGCAGGAATAACTAAATTCTCTGAAAAATTAGACGAATTTCCAAGAATTGAAGAGGAATTCTTGCTTGAATCTTCAAAGAATCTGTTTCTTGATAAAGCCCAGCCAATATCCTTCAATCTTAATCCTCAAAAAAGTTGTTCAATCCTAACAGGCGCCAATTCTGGGGGAAAAACGACTTTAATCGAACACATAATTCAGCTAATCTCTTTGTTTCAACTAGGATTCAAGGTTTCTGGTAAATTAACTACTCCTCTCTTTACAGAAATTTATTATTTTGCAAAAAACAAGGGCTCGATGTCCAAAGGGGCATTTGAAACTCTTTTAACCCAAATGTCCGAAATATCTCCTGGAGCGAACACCTTAATTTTGGCAGATGAAATAGAATCTGTTACAGAGCCCGGAGTTGCCGGGGAAATAATTATTTCGACCGCAGAATATTTTATTGGGAAAAATTGCTTTCTAGTTATTGCAACGCATTTGGGTCAAGAAGTTAAGAATCTTTTGCCAGAAAAATGTAGAATTGACGGAATAGAAGCTAAAGGCTTGACAGAAAACTATGAATTAATTGTTGATCATAACCCTGTTCTTGGAAAACTAGCAAATTCAACACCCGAACTAATAATTGAAAAGATGGCCAAATCTCAGCAAAAACCATACTTCAATTGGCTTTTTGAGAATTTGAAGAAGCGGAAGCAATAAATTTAATTTCTTAAAATCTTTTCTAGTTTATTTATCTAATAACACAACAATTTCTAGATTAATTTTCCAATTTCTCATTCCAATGGGGGTTCTTTGAACAATATATAATCCTTCTTCTTTTGCAAAATCAAATCTAGCTATATCCCTACTTTTTCCGTATATTGGTATTTTATAGGAAAATTTTTGGTTATCATTTTCAAACTCTAAATCTACAAAGCCATCCCTTGCAATATTTCTTTTAAGATATTTAAGTTTCAAATCTCTAAAATCTTCTCTATATCTTGGCATTCCCCAAAATCTACCCATTCTAGAAAAACCCCTCAATGGGGTCGAAAAATATTCTTCCTCTTTAAGTCTTTCAATAAATCTTGGATAGGTTATTTCATCAAATTTAGGATTATTTCCTAAATTTTTTGCTCGAATCGAGAGTTCTTCAAGGTATGCTGAAATATCTGCGGAAAGTCCCATAAAATTTAAAGGATTATTCTATTTAAAAGAGTTTATATTATCGGGGGATATTAAATCCAGCCCTTTCTCTTAATTCCCGAATTAACAATTTCAAAATCAAATTCTTTCTCTGGCAAGGACCTATGTTTCTTAAGAACAAGAGTTCTTTTACTTCCTATCCTCTTTAGTTCTATCAAACATTTAGACCAATATTTTAGTAAGTCTCCACCCACCATTGACACTTGCCTTTCATCTTCGATTCGCTCTGCACCCTTAACAAAGAGAGAATAAACTTGATTAGTAACTATCACTGGGATATTTTGTTTTCTTGCAATTTCATTTAATTTTCTAAGTTGCACTGCAAGGTCACTATTCACTTCTTTAATCTTGAAATCCTCTTTGGTTTTTATTGCATCTGCTAGTTCAAGTCTATAAAGCATAGCAATGCTATCAATTATAATCAAAGAAATATCTCCTTGCCTTACGTATTGTAGTAACTTTTCAAAATCTTTTTCTTGTTCTTTAAAACTTGTAGGTTTTAGCAAAAGAATATTTTTTAAAACTTCAGCACATTTCTCACGAGGTTCATTCATTACTTGAAAAACTCTTTCTGGAGAGAAACCTCCCTCAGTATCTACATAAACCACCTTATTTCCTTTCTTTGCCTGTGAAACTGCCACAAGGGTACAAAGATTTGTCTTTCCACTTCCCCCAGGACCATAAAGTGTGGTGATTATATCTGTTTCATAACCTCCGAATAAGAACTTGTTTATATCATATGAACCTGCAGAGATTTTAGAATCGACCATTTATAAAAAAGAAAAAGTTTCTATTTAAGGATTGTGTTCTTACTTAATCAGGTTAATAATTAAATTAATTGAGAACCCAAGAAATCCCAATAACAAAACTCCAACAGCAGAAACCTTTGCAATCATTTTAAATTCGCTCATGGATGGTTTCTTCATTATTCTCCAAAGTCTTACATACTGAGTCCATTGCGAAGAAAGCCAATTTTTTATTTTTACCATATCATTTTGTGGGAAAAAACGTTTTTAAAGTTAGTGGTAGCTCTAGTCTTCCTTAATATAGTTTATTCCAAGTTCTTCGGACATTTCGTTTCTCTTTCTGTCTTCTAGATTTCCTCTTTCTCCTCTTATTTGAGAGCTTCTAACCCCCGTAATTATTACCATTACCCTAATCGTTCCTTCAAGGTCTTTTGAAATTTGTGCTCCTGAAATCAACTTAGCATCTGGGGAAAGTCTTTGTCCGATAATTTCCATAATTTTTTTATACTCTGTCAAAGACAAATCATTACCTCCAATAACATTTACAAGTGCTCCAGTTCCATTAGTTATATCTACATCTAAAAGAGGGTTAGTTAAGGCTTTTTCAACTGCCTCAACAGCACGATTACTAGATTCATCTTCTCCCATTCCAATAAGTGAAACCCCTCCATCGGCCATAACTGCTCGCACGTCAGCAAAATCTAGATTCACTAGGCCAGATTTGGTTACAAGTTCAGTTATTCCTTTCACAGCATTTGTTAAAATTTCATCTGCAATCTTAAATGCGGTTGGCATTGGAAGATCAGGTGCCAAATCAAGGAGTTTATCGTTAGGTATTATAATCAATGTATCTACTGCTGATTCCATTCTCTCAAGCGATTCCATTGCATTTTCTATTCTTTTCTTTCCTTCAACAGTAAATGGCAATGTAACTATTCCAATAGTCAATGCTCCAGATTTCTTAGCAATCTCTGCAATTATGGGTGCAGCACCACTTCCAGTTCCGCCTCCAAGACCACATGTAATAAAGACCATATCTGAATTTTCAAGCTTCTTTTTGATTTCTGCTGCTTGTTCTTTGGCAGCCTCCGCTCCAATTCGAGGATTTGAACCAGCACCCAGGCCTTTTGAAATCTCTCTACCAATCAATACTTTTTGATCCGCATTAGAGTACAATAAGTCTTGTGCATCTGTATTAATTGCGATGATTTCTCCACCCTTAATTCCAACCTCCCTCATTCTAGAAACAGTATTATTTCCTGCACCCCCAACGCCAATTACTTTTATTCTAGCATTCTGTTTTTTAAGTAACTCTTCGAGTTCTCTATTTAACTCAGAATTAGGATCATTTCCAACCTCTCCACCTACCATGTATGCCATATTAAAAATAAATAACTCTCACTTTATAAGTATTTGTAGTCTGAAATTTATGTCTTCTTAACTTCATCAGCCTTCTTTAAAATTTCCATTCCAACTTCTCTTCCAAGCATATCACCAAATTTTTTTCTCATCAAATCGAAAAGAGGAGAAAACTCTTTTTCTACCTTAACAACAATCTTCTTTTCACTAATTTCAGAATCAAATTTTCTTCGAAAGAAAAAATCTTGCAGAGCATCTAATTGCTCTTTTTTATCCTTGATTATTCGATTAATCTTATAATCATAAACTATATCCTTTCCAGCCAAAGCATTATTAAAATCTACCATCACTCTCCCGCCAGAAACGGATAAAATCTTTGCAAGCCTTCCATCTAGGGAGAATTGCATTCCTCTTTGAGGATTTATTCTTTGTTCAAGAAAATTAGTAATTGGTACCATTTGGATTAGGGTGGGATCTCTCTTTCCAAATGCCTCTTCTGATTTTATTTCAAGATGATACTCTTTTCCACTTTCCTTTCCAATTAGATCTTTATCTAGCCCACTTACTACCATTTCATTTCCAACACTAATTATCAGAGGTTTTACTTCTTCCTCTTTGATTCCAAGAGCCTTTGCCTCTTCTTTCCTAGTGGTGTCAAAAATCTCTCCATCTTTCACTCTAGCGCTAAATTCAATTTCAATGAAACTATTTTTTTCTATTGCCATAAAATAGGTCTGCATTGCATGCTTTTTAAGTTTGTTGTTTTTTAGCTCAACAAACAATAGCTTTATAAATCAAATCTCTCTCAATTTTTCATGGTACTCAAAATAGTAAATGCACACGAATTAAGACTTGGAGGGTACATCTTTGTAGATGGCGATGCATTCGTAGTTAAAACTATGGATATCTCTAAAACAGGTAAACACGGAGCTAGCAAGTGTAGGTTTGAAGCAGTTTCTGCAACAACCGGAAAAAAAAGAGTTTTTATGTGTCCGGGTCATGAAAGATTTGAAGTTCCCATGATTGATAAAAGAAAAGCACAAGTTCTGTCAGTTATGGGTGACAAGGCTAGCATTATGGATTCTGAAAACTTCGAAAACTTCGAATTAGCAATTCCTGAAGAATTAACTGGCCAAGTTACAGACGGAGCGAATGTTGAATATTGGGATATGGAAGGAACTAAACTTATGAAAAGAATTTTCTAATGGCAGCAAAAATTCCAACAGCCCAAAGAAGATTATTCAAAAATGTTTTTTTCTGTAAGGTTTGCAAACAAAAAATGAGAGTAGAGCCTGGTAGAATATTAGCAGGCAAAGTTTCATGTAGAAAATGCAAAGCAAAGGCGTTTAGAGCAATAAAAAAGAAGTAGGTAAATAATGAATAAAATTTTGATAATGGATTTAGCTTTTCTAGTAATCTTTTGCATAGCTATAGTTCTATTTTTATTCAAAAACAAGAAAAATCTTTCACGAGAGGGGATGATATACTATTATAGGACTAAGCTAGGTATGGAAGCTATAGGGAAATTTTCAAAAAAATATTCTGTTATCTTAAGAAAATTAAAGTATGTCGTAATAATTTTGGGATTTATCTTAATGATTTCAATTGTTTCTTTATTAGCATTAAATGCTTATGCCTACATAAAATCTCCTAAACAGATTATAGAAGCAACAAACGGTGCACCACCAATTGCGCCACTAATCCCCTATTTCCCTCAACTTTTTGGAATGGAAAGTTTTTTCCCTAATTTTTATTTTAGTTACTTCCTAATAGCTTTGGCAATAGTGGCTTTGGTTCATGAATTTTCCCATGGAATCTTTATGAGAACCTTCGGAGTGAAAATAAAATCAACAGGGTTCATTTTTTTAGGTCCAATACTGGGAGCCTTTGTTGAAGAGGATAGAAATAATTTTCAAAAGAAAAAAAACTCAGAGCAGATGGCAATATTGGGTGCGGGGGTTTTTGCAAATATCATCTTTGCAATATTATTCTTTTTAATCTTATTAATTTTCTTTAGCGTATCATATGTTCCCTCAGGTTATGTCTTTTCTAGCTATGTCCAAACCCAGATAAATACTTCCACAATCAACGGGTTTGAAAATTTTTCTTCAGATCTTGTGCGTGTTAAAACAAACTCCTCTGATTTTTTTATCTCAACAAACCTCTATAATCTATTAGGTTCTAATAAAACTCTCTTAACAGATCATATTTTGACAGTCTATATGGATTATCCTGCAATAAACTCAGGATTAAGGGGAGCAATTACAGAACTAAATGGAATAATAATTACGGATTCGGATTCATTTCAAAAAGAAATTAGTAAAAATTATCCAAACGATTCTATTATTATAAAAACCTTTTACAATGGGAGTCAAGAGAAGTATAATATCACTCTTTCTACAAACCCTTCAAATTCATCTAAAGGTTTTTTGGGTATCGGACATTTTGTTCAATCTCCGAAGAGAAATTCTCTTGTTTCTAAATTTGTTTCTTTTCTCAATTTTAAAGATCCAACAACTTTTTATTCCGCTAGATATAACTCTGAAGTAGCTGAATATTTTTATTATCTTTTTTGGTGGATTGCCTTGATAAATCTCTTCGTCGGACTTTTTAATATGCTTCCACTCGGAATTCTCGATGGTGGAAGATTTACATATCTTTTCATACTTTCAATTACAAAATCTAAGAAAAATTCTGAAAAAATTTATAAAGTTATTTTATCGACGGTAGGATTAATTTTTCTTTTAATTGTGTTTGGTTGGTTATTTGCAAAATTTGTAAAATAAAGAAAAGTATTTAAACTCTCTTGCATTAAAATTTTTAATTAAAAGAAGGGGATTAATAAAAATGGCAACAAAAAAAGCTGCAAAGAAACCTGCTAAGAAAGCAGTAAAAAAGGTAGCTAAAAAAAAGAAAAAGTAAAGCTAAAGCTATTTAAATAGCATTTTGTTTTTTTAATTTATGGTAAAAAATTCTGTTGGATTGTCAGAAAAAATCAAAAACAATCTATTAAAAAAAAGTTATGGTTTATTCGGCATCGGTGGCGCCGTTCAAATTTGTAACTACACCAAAAGTTCTATTAGGGGTGGAGAAGGTTGCTGGAAGCAAAAATTCTATGGAATTGATTCTTCTAGGTGTTGTCAATTCTCTCCTTGCGTTATGAACTGCGACAATAAATGTATTCATTGTTGGCGACCGATAGAAATGAATTTAGGAATACACTTAAAAAAAATTGATGAACCTGAAGAACTAATCGAAGGAGTAATAAAATCTAGAAAAAAACTTTTAATGGGTTTTGGAGGAAGAGCTGGAATAGACAAAGAAAAATTTCAAAAATCTTTTGAACCCGGGCTATACACTCTCTCTTTATCTGGAGAAGCAACACTCTATCCAAAACTTCCAGAGCTTATTAGGTTAATTAGAAAAAGAAATGCAGTTTCTTTTATCGTAACAAATGGACAGAATCCTGAGATGATTACAAAACTTGCAAAGGAAAAATCTCTTCCAACGCAACTAACTCTCTCAACAAATGCCCCCAATAAGGAATTATTCATAAAATGGCACAATCCCTTAAGAAAAGATGCTTGGGAGAGGTTTAATAAAACAATTAATATTCTAAAAAATTTAAAAGGCAAGTGCCGCAGATGTATTCGATTAACTCTTGTAGCCGAAGGAAAAGACAAGAATGCAAAACTAAATTCTCTAACTAACATGTCCGATAAAAATGTTTCAGAATATGCAAATTTAATTACAAAATCCGAACCCGATTTCATTCATGTAAAGGGTTATACCTCTATAGGTTCTGCAAGAGATCGAATGGGCTATGACAAGATGCCTTGGTTCAAAGATATTCAAACTTTTTCAAAAAAACTTCTAAAAAATATCAATTTAAATTTAAATCCTAATGAAAAACCTTGGAAAATTCTTGGAGAAGTCGAAAAGAGCAATGTGGTATTAATTGGTAAGAGTAAAAACGGAATGAAGATCAGAAAAGTCTAACTTGGTATAAACTTCGGATGGAGCACGGACAGTTTATATGGGGGATTTGTGTCTACAATAAGTACCCAAGAAAAACTGATGTGGTCTATAGTTGTTTCTAATCCAAATTTTTTCTCTCTAAAGGCCTGGATGGCATCTATGCCCGTATTCTCATGGGTAATAAACAAACACGCATCGGTGGTGCGATCCTTCATTTCTGATTCTAAAACACCAACAGCCTCTGATAGCCTATCGGGGCAATGATAATTTAATTCTTTGAGTTCATATTTTGGAATCATAAGAGATTTATCAACACCAAGTGTTTCTGCGTAAATATTTGCAGTTTGGCTAGTCCTAGGTGTTGGTGAATATAGAATCTTAAACTTTAAATTTTTTAAAATTCCATCCTTTAATCTATTTGCCATTTGCCTAGACACAAGTATTCCATGTTCGTCTAAATTTCCAGTTGTTTCATCGTAGGTTCCGTGTCTAGCAATCAATAAATATTTAGTAGATGCCATTTATTTTTATTAAATGAAATCCAAATTGTGTTTTAATTGGTCCGATAATATCACTAATTTTATTTTTAGAATCAAAGCAGGCCATATCAAATTCTTTAACCATCATCCCCCTTTCAAATTTTCCAAGGTCTCCCCCTTGTTTCTTCGAAGGGCACAAAGAATATTTTCTTGCCGCACCCTCAAAGGAAATTTCTTCCTCTTTTATGTCTTTCAAAATATTTAGACATTCTTTTTCAGTCTTTACTAAAATATGGGATGCGTTTACTTGAGTCATGCTACTGTGCCTCTAAATTCTTTATACTCTCCAGTTTTTAGATTCAAGTAAAAACCTTCTCCTGGGAGAAACTCTGCCCGGTCTGACTGGTTTAGTCTTGCTAAAATAGACTCTGGGAAACCATCATGAGCTACAGTCAAACAAACAGGCGAACGTTTATTCTCATTCGCGAAATCAATGAACCTATCAATGTATCCTCTCATTCTTATTGCTATATCTGGGCAGACAGAAAAAACCTCATCGCAAATTGGCATTCCAGGATATTTTTTTGATTCATCATATTTAATTTCATCCTGGAGTATAAAAAGGGTTTCTAATGCTCTTCTTGTTGGGGATGCAATATTGGTAATGTTTCGCATATCATGCTCATTCGCCAATTTTGCAATTTCTGAGGAAACCTGCCCAATTCTCTCTATACCTTTTGGTTCTAATCTCATAGGAAACCCTGTTGCCTCTCCATGTCTTAGTACAAATAAGTGTTCATAATTTAATTCACTCATATTTACAAATAAACAATTCCTTCTTTAGTTAGAGCAGTAAATCTAACTCCAACTGGAACGGAAAGTAGTGCCGAGATAAGTGCCATATGTTCTTTTCCATCTCCCGATGCAATCGACAACACCACCTCAGAATTAAAATCATTATCTAGTCTTGGTTTCAATTTTTCAAGCATCTCTTTTTTCAATAATACCAAGGGTTTGCCCAAGTCTACTTCAATAATTTCATATTCTGCACCTTCGACATTGAAATTTTTAGCGAATGCTCCTCCAATCAAGATTATTTTATCCCATTTAGCTCTCTTGATAAGACCTGCTACCTGTCCCCAGGTTCCCTCTCCTTTTGATAATAATGCTACTAGTTGTGCCATATCTTCTAAGAATCTCTGGCCTTTTTAAGTATTTATATCCTAAACATTTTCAATCTTTAGTCAAACATTAACTTTAAAAACCCCTCAAATTATAACAAGTTATCAAAGACCACCGCGTCCTGGACGTTAGGAACTCATAATGGGTGTGGAAGATACCTCAAGGGTTACTTCTAGGTCGACATTAAGAAAAATGGAAGCAAAAACAAAAAAAACTCCGACGAAGAAAGTTGCTGTAAAAAAATCAGTAGCAAAAGAGAAAGTAGATAAAGTTAAGGTAGTAAAACAAGAAGAAAAGATAGTCAATGAAGGATCCAATTCTGAAGAAATTGTAGAATCTTCTCATGCTCCTGTGACAATTGAAGAAGCAATAGTTTCTCTGAGAAAATTTGAAAAAAGAAAATTTGTTCAAACTGTTGATCTTATTATCAATCTTCAAAAGTTTGATAGTAGAAAAGAATCGATCAATTCTTTTGTTCAGGTTCCTCATACTTATGAACGAGATATTGCGGCTTTCCTAACTACAAAGGTTAAGGGAATTGAGGTTATTTTAAAAGATAATTTTGAAAACTATAAGAATTTAAGGGATGCGAAGAGATTGGCAAAGAAATATGATATGTTTATCGCAGCAGCACCCCTGATGGGTCAAGTGGCTACTAAATTTGGTAGAGCCTTAGGTCCTTCTGGAAAAATGCCTTCACCACAATTAGGAATCGTTGTGAAAGAAGATGAAGAAACCATAAAGAAACTTGTTGAAAAAATGAAAAAATCCATCAAGGTAAGAACTAAAGAAAGAGTTATAAAAATTGGTATTGGAAAAGAAACAATGCCCGACAACGACTTAAAAGAGAATATTATAGCAGCAATAAGGGGCGCAACAGATTTGCTTCCTCAAAAGAAAGATAATGTAAGAAATGTTTTAATTAAATTTACTATGACTCCTGCAGTCAAAATAAATTATGAAAACCAGTAATGCTCACGTTTCTGAAAAAAAGAAACAAGTGGTCAAAGATATTGCGTCACTTTTAAGCAAGAAAACAATTTTAATTTGTTCGATTAAGAACTTAAAATCTGCACAATTCCAGGACATAAAAAAGAAATTAAGGTCCAAGGGCGTAGTAAAAGTGGCAAAAAAAAGTTTAATTGATTTTGCACTAGAGCATGCTAAAAATGAGGAATTTAAAGCACTTGTACCCCATATAACTTCAGATTATGCGTTAATCTTTTCAGATGAAGATGCATTTATTCTTAGTGGGATATTGGCAGACAATAAAACTCCTGCAAAAGCAAGAGAGGGACAAATAGCAACAGAGGATATTTGGGTTAAAGCTGGACCAACAAGTCTTGCTCCGGGACCGGATATTTCCGCTTTAAGCGCTGTTGGACTTCAGCCAAAAGTTGAGGGTGGAAAGATTGCAATTGCTAAAGATACAAAATTCATCAAGGCAGGAGAGGCAATCAATTCTCAAAAAGTTTCTATTCTAGCAAAGCTTGAGATAACTCCCTTCGAGATTGGTCTGGAGCCCATTGCAGCATTTTCTAATGGAAAAGTTTATGTTGGAATAAAAATAGACAAAAAAGGCACACTAGAAGACTTGCTACAAAAATATTCAAAGGGTCTTGCATTTGCAGTATCACTAAACTTTGTAACCAAAGAATCTCTTCAATTTATACTTGGAAAAGCAGCATTACATGAAAATGCTCTTAATGCCTTAGTTCAATCTCCAACTAAATCTGGAGAAACACAATAAAATGGAATACATATATGCAGCACTTTTGTTGCACAAACTAGGTCAAGAAGTTTCAGAAGCTAACTTGAAGAAAGTTGTTTCTGCAACTGGCGCAACCGTAGATGAATCCAAGGTTAAAGTCCTTGTGGCTTCATTAATGGGCGTTAACATTGACGAGCAGTTGGCTAATGCCGCTATTGCAGCAGCACCAGCAGCTTCTAGTGGAGCAGCACCTGTGGAAGAAGAGAAAAAGAAAGAAGAGCCAAAGGCTGAAGCAGCTGAAGGCTTAGCTTCATTATTCGGTTAAACGTAGTTAGTTGTTTAATTTGAACAGTGAAGTTAAGTTAGCTTTGCTGTTTAAAATCTGAGTAATAGGCTAAGTTAGCTTGACTCAGACTTTGATACTATCTTTACTTTGAATGATGAAGATAGTTCGACTAGGATTCTAAATTTTTCTGATAAAAAGAAACCTATTTAAGGTAAGTTTATTCATATATACCATTAGAAAATCAACAAAATACCTAATAATCCTATTCTCTATAATTGCAATTGTAGCTATCTGGGGATTAATTGGAAGCTCTCAGGCTACAAATATTGGAGTTACTTGTGATTTGGGTTTTGGTGATGATGGTAGTTTGCTCTGTTGGAAATGGCATAAGAACACTATTGGTCAAATTGGGGATGCTCTCGGCGATTTACTAAACAAGTGAAATTCCAAAATTAAAAACTAAGAATTTTAAGGTAAAATAAAATTGAAATCGCTTACTTCAAAAATGTAAAAAATCTTCAATCTTTTTAAGATTTAATTCTTGCCTTCAATATCTTCACTTCTTCTAAAGGCTTATCTTGAGAATTTGTTGCAACTTTTGCAATCTTATCTATCACATCCATACCTTTTATTACCTCTCCAAAAACTGGATGTTTTGAATCCAAGAAGTTGTTGTTTACAAGATTTATAAAAAACTGACTTGACCCCGTGTTTGGTCCTGCGTTTGCCATAGATATTGTTCCCCTATTATTTTTATTTCCACCAACATGGGTAAACTCGTCTCTTATCCTTGGAATCTTTAGATCTCCATAACCTGTGCCCGTAGGATCTCCTCCTTGAATCATAAAACCTTCTATTACTCGGTGGAATATTACTCCATTGTAAACTCCCGTTTCTACTAAATTTTTAAAATTGCCTGCAGTGATTGGCATGTCATCATATAGTTTAATTTCTACTTCTCCAAGATTTGTTTCTAGTACTACAATAGTTTCTTTTTCCATATTTGCAACATAAAAGACAAGACTAATTAAAGCTATCGCTAAGACAAGACCAATTAAAATATAAATTTTCCAATCACTTCTTTGTTTCTCTTTTTGAATTCTCATTTTTATTTTTATCTAGATATCTCCTTGCAAAAATTGGGCCGATAAGAGCACCCAATAAATTGAATACCAAGTCCAATGCAGTATTGTAATAGTCTCCAACAGTCTCTGCAGCCCCTGCGAAAATAACTAAACCAAACTCTATTACCTCATTTAATAAACCTATTCCGAGTGCTGAAAGAATCGAGAAGATAATGATTGCATTTCCCTTGCCGGATATATATTTTTTTAGTGTGAAATATGTTAGCATAGAGATTACAAAATAACAATATAGGTGAATGGCTTGATCGTATCTAAGTATAAAGAATGGATCGCCAATCAAATCCCACAAGATTAGGTCGTAAAGTCTCGTGCTTCCGAATTTTATTAGTCCTCCAGCCATATGCAATATAGACCAAATAGCAAAAAGGACCAGACAAATTTTGGGGAATTTAAATTTCTCTCCAAATTTTATTACAAAGATAAAAAGAAGAACCAAGACGACCCAGTAACTAATAAACTCGTAATTCTTTGAAGAAATTGCTAAAAAAAGGAATGCTGTTAGAATCAACAGAGTTATACTTATCAAATATTTTATATCTCTATCCATAAAGGGCATTATCCTCACTAGTTTTTAAATCTTGGGGAAATTTCCCCATTTAATGTCCTGGTTCGACTAGATTTAAAAACCTACTTTAATAGAAGGATTTATGCCCACTTCGCATAATGGTATTGCACTGGACTTGAAATCCAGGCCCTTCGGGGCTCCCCAGTTCGATTCT
>CAZLFJ010000003.1:0-40166 GCA_964558795.1 Candidatus Woesearchaeota archaeon
TAGGGTCTGCGTTCATTATTGTAATAGTGGAATTCACAAAGGTAATGTTTCGGTTATTAATATTTAATGTAGGCATGTCAATTAAAGATTCTAAATCAGAAACAGTATTTTCATCTTCTCCATCATAGAAAACATATTCGCCATTTAAAAAAGAATTAAATATTGTATGATTATTATAAGAAGAATTTATTAAGGAAAGCCAAGCTCTTGAATCAACAAGCCAAAGCGTAAAGTTGCTGTCTTTTATGTAAGAATTATTCATATTCCAAGTAGATGTCCTGAGAGATAAATTAGAGTTCTGTAATGTTAAATTAAAATCTGTGAAATTTATTTTGAATCTAGCAAAATTTAATGAAGAATTTATAAAAGAAAGACTTCCATTTGAGAAGTTTAGGTGCTCATTTGACCCAAGATTTCTGAGATCACAAGAAGAATTGATATTTATAGAATTCCACAAGTATTCTTCTTTATTACAAGCAAGCCCCCTGTTTGTAAGAGCATAAGAATTAGAGGAGATATATGCCCGCCATGCAAGTGACCCGACATTTATATCAGAAGAGATTACATTTCCTAAAAAGTAGGAATCTGATATTGCTGCCCCATTTAATCCTGAAATAAGACCGCCAACAAAACTTTTTCCTGAAACAACCCCAGAAGCAACACTTACTCCAATAATATTAGAAAGATGATTATATGGCCAATAAGAAGAACAGCCAACAAGACTTCCAACATAGGTATCACCAATCACCGATGAATTGATCAAATTAAGAGAATAAATTTTTGCACCTACTGCAAAACCAAATAAACCAACACTACTTGAAGCAGGTAAATTAATATTCAGATTTGAAATTGTTTTACCATTGCCATTAAATTCAGAAACAAAATAGGGGATATATAAATTTTTTTGAGAAACGAAATCTAGATCGTCTTCAAGTCTAAATTTTAGGGAAGAATTTTGACCAAACAACAGAATTTTTTCAAAATCTGAGATATTATGGATCAAATAGAACCCTCCCTCTTTTTCTAAATAATCGTTCGGATTAAAGGGAGTCTTATTACTGTGAAGCCAAATATAAAAATCAGGAGAGTTTAAAACACCTCCAGTTAATGCAGATTCTCCAGAAACATTGAGCCGATCGTAGATATAATGGGAATTTAATATTCCCCCTTGGTAAAAATCTCCTACTAATCCCCCCACATTGCCAGATCCATCAACATAACCCGAATTATAAGAATCCCTTATTTCTGTATTTGCTGAACCTCCAACAATTAGCCCGCCAATAAAATTTGTTCCAGAAACATTACCAGAGTTATAACAGTTCGCTATATTTACTCCCCCATATCCTACTAATCCCCCCACTTTTGTATCACCAATAATGCGGCCGTTGAAGAAAGAGTCTGTTAAGTTTCCAGAAACAAATTGGCCCACCAATCCCCCAACAACATACTTACCGCTTAAATCAACATCTGAATAAGAATTCTCAATGTAACCATACATCCTGCCAACCAGGCCGCCCGAATAAGAACCAACAATTAACAAACCATTAGAAGAAACATTTTTTATATATCCATACCTTTTTCCAGGTAATGAGCTCATTGATCCAGCAACAGCACCCACATTACTTCCACCATTAATATAAACATCTATTAAATTAAAGTTGGATAAATTTGCTACAATAGCATATCCGAATAATCCTAAACTGCTTTGATGACTTCTATTAATGTATAATCCAGAAATATTGAAATTTTGTCCATCTAAACTTCCACTAAAATAAACAGAAGAATTTTCTCCAACAGGCTCAAACCCTTCATAAATCTGAAGAGTCTCATTCCAATTCCACTCCCTAGTCTCCGAACAGTCAATATTATTTCCCAAAACATAATTTGCGGTCAAATTAGTACTCATATTTTGCAACTGCGTACAATTAGTAATAAAATACGGATTCTCAGAACTTCCGTCTCCCTGAGAATAAATTGCATTTGCATTTATTCCCTTATAAAAATCGGGGTATGAAATTATAAATAAATATGCGGAGAATCCAATTAAAAATATAGCCACCAGCGCAATCCATCTTTTTTTTGAATCTAGCATATTAATTTCAAAATCTCCTTCCTTATAAACCTTTATAAATCCCAAACCCCTGTATTAAATGCAGACCAGACAGCGTGCTAGCCCCACGCACTTCGCAAACGGGCTTTATGGCGAGTCGCAAGAGGGTGTGTGATAGGAGATGCAAAATGTCTAGAATCGGACGCTGAGATCCTGTCCTTCTCGATCTTGCTATGGTGAACCGGGTGAGACCTTGATCGGAGCAGCCCTAAATTATGGTTTAGATGCTTGAAGGGTTGCAGGGTTGAGAAAGATTTTTGACCTCTGTTGCATTAAATTGAGCTATCCCTCGGGTTTGCATAAATATTTAAACAAGAGGGTGTAAAAAGTTTCATGAAACAAAAAAGAGGCCAGTTCTTTCTTCTAGCAGCAATTATCCTTGTTTCAATTTTGGCAGGAATTTTTCTATATTCAAACCAAGTTTTTCTTCAAGACTCTAAAGATGGGATAAAACTCCTAAAAGAGGAAGTTGGCGACGAAACAAATGTCGTAATAAATTATTATCTCTATAAAAACGAAGACAATTTGGAAGATTTTATTGGCAAAATGTCTGAAAGCTTATTATCTAGAAATCCAAATCTTGAAATGATTTTTTTCTACACCAACGAAACAAATTTACATGTTTTTAATCTCGCCGAGGATGAAATTAATCTAACTGTTAATAATAACAATCAAATTATCGCCCCACAAAAGCAAGCATTAATTGTTCCAATTAGTCTAGGGGGAGTTTCTCTAACTCTTGATTTGCAAGAACTAGTTGCTAATGGAAATATAACCTCAATATCCTTAGGTGATTTTGGCATTAATCCTCAAAATTTAACTTTTGTGATGAACCAAACAACATACACTCTCGACTGGCTTAAAGAAAAAAGATTCTCATTTATAATTAAACAAAATATTGGGGGAGAAACATATGCAGATACAAGTTAATAAAAAAGCAGTAAGCTTAATAGTCTCCTATGTTCTTTTAATCTCAATTGGGCTTTCAATTGCAGGACTAGTTTTCGGATGGCTGAAATTCTATACAAATATTGGAGAACCTGAAAAATGTCCTGATGGCGTTTCACTAATTATAATGGATTCATCATATCATGCAGGGTCCTTAGGTAGCGGTGAACTTGATTTTAATATCACTCTTCAAAATAGGGGAAGATTTGACATCGGAGGATATGTAATCAGGGTAAACAACCGAAGTGGCTCTTCAGTTGGAATTTTTGAATTATATAGCTCACTAAATGAGGTAGATATGCAGAAAATGGTTCCAGGAAACTCCTTCTCGCATAGTTTCAATTACACCGATTTAGGAGAATATGGCAAGATCTGTTTTGTAGAAGTTCAACCTTTCATAATAGATAAAAACAATCAGACAGGATATTGCACACAAATATCTACCAGGATAATTGATTGTTAATCGTAATCTTGCATTGCTGCGCCCTTGCCTTGGCCTCTATTTGAAGCAATAACATCATCTATTCTAAGAATCATAATAGCAACTTCTGAAGAAGAATTTATCGCCTGTTTTTTAACTTTCAAAGGTTCAATAATCCCTCTTGCAAGTGTATCTTCTATTTTCCCAGAGAATAAATTTAATCCGTAATTCTTATTTCCAGAATCATGATTTACTCTAAGTTCTGTAAGAATATCTAACGGATCAAGACCTGCATTCTCAGCAAGAGTGATTGGAATAAATTCAAGAGCTGAAGCAAATTCTTCAACTGCTATTTGTTCTCTCCCTTTAAGACCTTGTGCAAACACTCTTAATTTTTTAGCAATTTCTATTTCAATAGCTCCGCCACCTGCAACAATTCGTTGGTCGCCAACAACCGCAGCAACATCTCCAAGCGCATCCTTTATTGCTCTCTCAATCTCATCAATCACATGCTCTGTTCCGCCTTTAATTAAAATTGTAACTGCCCGAGGATTCTTACAGCCAGTAATATATGTGAATCCTTCATCTCCTCTTCGTTTTTCCTCAACTCTTTCTGCGAATCCCAGTTCATTTTCTGTTAAGTCCTTCAAACTCGAAACAATCTTTCCTCCAGTTGCACGAGCAATCTTTTGCATGTCAGTCTTAGCAACTCTTCTAACCGCGTAGATTCCTTTTTTAGCCAGATAAAACTGAGCAATATCATCTATTCCCTTCTGACAAACAATTACGTTCGCTCCACTATCTTTTATCTTTGCAACCATCTGCAAAATAAAATCTTCTTCTTGCGCCATAAAACTTTGAAGCTGTTCCGGAGAGCTTATAGAAATTTTAGTTTCTCTATCCAAACTTTTTATTTCAAGAGCACAATCAAGCAGTCCTATTTTTGCATTATTTATTACTTCAGGCATTTCAATTGAAGTTCTTTCTTTATCGAGAACAATTCCAGCGATAAGTTCACTATCTTTAATCGAGCCCCCACCCTGCTTTTCAATTTTTATATCTTCCAAATCAACTTTACCATCTTTTAGCACAGATTTAATCGCTTCTACCACAAGACCATCTAATTGTTCCTTAACAAACTCTGCACTCTTCCCAGTCATAGCAGTCTGGGCAATTTTAAGAAGTTCATCTTCATTTGTTATTTCAGAACTTAATTCTTCAAGAAATACTAGGGATTTTTCTGCAGCAAGTTTATATCCTCTAGCAATAATTGTTGGATGAATTCTTTGATCTAGAAGTTTTTCAGCGTTTTCAAGGAGTTTTCCTGCAAGCATAACAACTGTTGTCGTACCATCTCCAACTTCGCTCTCCTGGGTCTTAGCAACCTCAACCAGCATCTTTGCAACCGGATGTTTAATATCCATCTCGCTCAAAATTGTCGCACCATCATTTGTAACAATTATGTTCCCTGCTCTATCAACAAGCATTTTATCCATGCCCTTTGGACCTAAGGTTGTCTTAACTGTCTCTGCCAATATCCTTGCAGCAAGAATATTGTTTCTCTGAGCATCTTTTCCAACATATCTCTGAGAATCTTCAGCTATCGCGTAACTTTGTTTGTCTGTCATATTCATCTAAAACCTCTTTCGCTTTTAAGGTTTATTGTGCTTGAGTCATATGTCCTGGATTAATACAAGACAAATAACTATGAAATGCCTTTATGTCTCCTTGGGTCCACAGTTTATGAATAATTTAGAATTTAGTTTCTACACAACTAGTGCATAATTCAAGCCCTGTCTAGTTTTTCCACTTATCAATCCTTTACTCGAGTCTAAGATACTAACTAGCCTTCCAGATTCTGGAAATAATGTTGCACCCAGTTTTGTTCCATGTAGTCTTAAGGCTCTCGAATCAAAAATAACTAATCCCAAATTATTATGCAATAATCTCATATTTGCATAACCTCTTGTTTCTATTTGTCTCATCGAGGATTGCGCTAAAGCATCAATAAGAATGTCGGTATCTTGACCTGTATATGCGAAACCATCCTTACCAATATCATATGAGGAAACTCTTGCTGTTTTTCGAATTTCATCTACAATCGGAGTTCTTTGTATTCCTAATCTTTCGAAATCTTCATCTTTAGGAGCAAATAATCCTGTATCTCTAGGAGAAAACACTTCCGAATTTCTATGTGCGAAAAATGTTTCAGTTTTAAGAGGAGTTCCATAAGAAAGATCAATTCCTCCATAGGTTCTTATTTCTTCAATTGTTGGAGCAACGACTAATTTTGTATTTGCTGGAGGTGTTATGCCTAGCATTTCGTAATCTCTAGATGTTGGTTGAACCATCTCGAGTTGTATTTTCATATGTTTGTAACTTTATAGTGGTATTTAAATCTTTCGGAAAACCCCTTATTAATTGTATCACTCCCTTTTTAAAATTAAAATAAAATTATTCACTCTTTCTTAGAAACTGCTGCAAATTCAGTATAATGGCATTTGCCACAATAAAGTCTATCCTTTGCTTTCATCAGGAAAACTCCTGGACCGCATCTAGGACAATATCTTTCCCTAACAATCTTTCCACCTTCAATTTTATAGAATTTTGATTTTTGAGATGTTGGCATGTTTTTATGCTTCTTTTTTCCTTTAATCTTACTCTTAATT
This sequence comes from Candidatus Woesearchaeota archaeon, assembly GCA_964558795.1. Classification (GTDB taxonomy): domain Archaea; phylum Nanobdellota; class Nanobdellia; order Pacearchaeales; family GW2011-AR1; genus CAKZRD01. The sequence goes on from CAZLFJ010000003.1 coordinate 6,149, forward strand.
GCCATTTTCTGTTTCTCCCTTTACTTCTTCTTTAGCTTTAGCAGCTTCTTCCTCTGCCTTTCTCTTTGCCTCTTCTTCAGCAGCTTTCTTCTTAGCTTCTTCCTCTGCCTTTTTTTTCTTTATTTCTTCAAGTTTCTTTCTAACTTTCATAGGAATATATTCTGTTTTTTCTTTTGCTTCAATACTATCATAAACAAAAACTCCTGCCATAAACTTATCTCTTCCATAGTTTCCCAATATCTCTTGAAGCACACAAAGCTCTGGATCTTTTTTCAAGAATGCAAGTACTTCTTCTTTAGTAGGATTATTTTTAGAAGTAATTTCAATCATAAATTCTTCCCTATAAAGCAAAGGATTCTTTTCTTGTTTTTTTATTTTAAATTCCATAGTCATTTTGTTTTAATAGCAAATCTCCCCTTTTTATATATTTTCATATTTTTAGCAACCAGCGATTCATCCGGATTAAAAACCTCTACTTCTCCCTTGAATGTTTCTGAAAAATTACTTTCATTACACATTGGACACTTAGCTCCCTCAAATATTGTCCTACAATTCAAACAAGCTCTTTCTTTTGCCATTATTTGAAGCTTGACCTCCTCAAGCGAAGATTTGAAAATTTATAGATTTTCATTATTATTTCTTTTTCTCCTTTTTAGGTTTATCAGGTTTATCTCCACCTTCTGCTTTCTTTGCAGCCTTTTTAACTCTTTCCTTGTCTCCTTCAATCCAATCAAGTTTACCAAGTCCTGGCTGTCTCATTGTAAGGCCAATTTTAGGTTCATCTCCTTTAAATGATATTGCAACAACTCTTGCGATACAGTTATCTCCGACATTAAGGCTTCTTTTTCCATCCTTTCCAGTTAGTGAACCTGTTTTTGAAAAAGAAACATAATCATCCATAGTTTGAGAGATATGTATCATTCCACGAGAAACTCCAAGATCCATAAAAGCTCCAAAAGAGGTTATCTCTTCAATTTTCCCATATACTAACTCTTGTAGTTCTGGTTTAAAAACAACTAGTTTAAAACAAGATTTATAATAAGCTGCGCCATCTCCCGGGATAATAATTCCGTCCTTAACCTCGACAACTTCTAAAATATCAATTACTTCTCCAATATCTCTGTCTTGAAAATTTGCATAAGTTTCATGTAATTGTTGCTTTACAGCTTCGGCTGTGTCCAGTCCAAACAACTTTGGCTCAACTCTTACATAATCTTCGACATCTACAAGATAAAACATAATCATATCAGAAAAAGTTGATTTATAAAGCTTATGTTCTTACATATTTTAGATGAATCTTAATTTTATTTTATAAAATACGCTCTAAAGAGATATCTTTATAAATCTTAATTTCTCTAAAAGTTAATTCCCTCTCCAAATAAAAAAGGCCAATTAACTCTCTTTATAATCTTGGCAATTATTCTTTTCACGGGAGTTATATTCTTTTTCATTACTTATCAAAAACCAGAATTTTCTGAAGAATCCGTACAAACTTTAGACTTTGTAACAAACTCCATTTCAGGAGCAATCCAAACATGTTTAGAACAAAAGACTTTAGAAGCAATTTCTTTTTTTGGTCTAAACACTACAAAAATTGAAGATTATACAACCGAAGAGGTCTCTATCTGCGCTCAAAAAACTTTCGATTCATTAGATAAAAGATATCAATTATCTCATAATTTAGAATTTGTTAATGCTAATCTGAATCAAAATAATCTTCTAATAGCTCTTTCATACCCTATTCAAATTTCTCTGGGAGAGGAAAAATTATCCATTCAAAATTTCAATTATCAGATACTTTTAGAAACAGACTCTCCTATTATATCTGACTCTTCATGTAAAACTCTCAATGAAACTGCAATTTATTCATTCGATGGAAAATTCAGCATAAAAATTCCTGAAGGAACCATCGCAAAATACAAAAATGGTTCTTGCCTTGATACTTTAATCTTGACAATTCAAGATCCAAAAATTGTTTACGGAGAAAGATTTTCTAGCTTATCTAATTTACAATATCTGGCAGGGCCAGAAGGAGCAGAATTTGAAAGCCCTGTGGAGTTAAAATTAACTTATTCAGATGAAGAATATGACAGATATATACTAAGTTCAGCGCTTTCAAAAAAATATTTTGAATATGAGGATGATCTTTATATAAGTTATTTTGATAATTCTTCAAATGAAAGTTATATCTATCCAAATGATATAGCTCTAATACGAAAAGTAGATACAAGCGAGAATACAATCTTTTCTCAAACAACTATCTTTTACGATGGAGAAATATCAACACACGCAAAGTGTTCTATAAAGCAGGGAGTCATAATAGGATCTGAAAACAGAAAGGTCAATCTAATTTTATCTACTGGGACAACTGCAAAAAAATCTGAGGGTTCTTGTCTTGATAAAATAGATATTGTAATCGAACCAAGAAGAAGTAATGTTGTAACATTTGGAGACTACGAATATTTATTTTATCCAAGGGGGGCAAAATTTGAAGATTCAATAACCTATATCTATAAATATAGTATGACTGAAATCTCTGATCCAAGATTTTTATATGGTCATTACAGCTGGCAAGACTTGATTACTCAGAATTGGACTGCTCCAGAGCTTAATTATAGTGAAAGTGGAATCAGAGTTGATGAGGTAATAGAAAGAATTCCCGAAGACTTAAATATAGCTCATTTTGATGAAGAAGAGGGAATGTATGTCCCATTGAACACCTATGTGGACACAAAACGTAAAAGAATTGTTGCAGATATTGATCATTTTTCACAGATTGTTGCTGCACAGGGGTGCAACGACCAAAGATATTATAAGATGAGTAATATTTTAGAAGTTCCTCTTGTTTCTGGTGCTAATTGTACGGGCGAGGAAGCGGAACAATTAGAGATAGCATTTAAGCCAATTGTTGGAAATTCATGTGGTGACAAGGGCGGTAAGGGTCTAATGTCTGCGGGGATATCGCACAGTGTTGGAGATCAAGGTGATGCAAAACAAAAAGAAGAAAGTGTTTTGTTGGTAGACTTAAAAGACTCTGATAAAAAAATAACTGATGATGGGAATTGTGCAAATATGGATCTATATATTAATATAAAAGGTATAGGTATAGAATCGAGTCTAGAAGGAGATTGGGTAGAAGCGACGAAAGAAGAGGTTAGTAAAAACTTTGATTATTTTGGCAGGGTTTGGCTGACTCTTAATGTTAGTAAAAATTATTCTATGGGTTCTGGAATGTGTGAAGAATCTGCGGACAAGTGCAATGAAAATTTATGCGAACGTTGTGGTAAGGATGTTACTAAAAAATACGGGCTTACTGCTTCTGCAGATGGTGCGGCATATTGGAATCGTGTTAATATATGTGTGAGGGGGGAGTCTTGTAAGGACGATGAAGATCATGGAGAGAGTTCTTCTGGAGATTCAGCATGGAGTGGAGTAGTTAGTGCAATTACAAATGGACAAACAATCTCTTCTAATGGCTATTCGATAAAACAAATTGCAAAATTTTCCGATTATGTTTGGTTTATGGCAAGTGTTGGAAATAGGCTTTACTCGGGTGTTTATGGTTCTCCGCAAGTTTTTTATTATTCAGACTATCCCTTTACAACTTGGGCAAAAACTCAAGTTTCTTCTAATGATGAATCAAAAAGAGTTTATAATTTAAACAATAGATCTTATGCAACCTCTGAAGGCGGAAATAATGGTGGGGGGGGGGCAAGGTTTATGCAGATTCTTCAGTTTGTTATGATTTTCCTTCGGGCACATCTTATGTTTTGGGTGCAGAGTATCATGATAATAAATATTTAATTTCTAGAAATAAAGGAGACAAGACAGATATTTATTCTTGTCCTTGTACTGGCGGGCAGACATGTAGTTTGTGGAAATCTGTCGAGGGAATTTTTACTTTCCATATGACTTCTTACAAGGGAGATTTATATTTAATCGGAACCGGACCAAAAAATTATCGTACCAATAATGGGGGAAAAGTTAATGTTATTCGTGCAGATGGAAAGGTTGAAACTCTTTTAAATGGTGGACCCGGAAGTGGTACTCGTGCAAAAGTTTTTGATGATAAACTATTTTGGGGATTTGCTTATGATGCTGAGATTTGGTCATATGATGGTTCGAGCAAAAAACAAGAAAAAACTTTTGCAGGTATGGATCATTTTGGAAGTTTTGAATTATTCGATGGAAAATTATTTGCCGCTGTCGTAAATGAAGGTGGTGGAACTGAAATATGGTTTAGAAATTCAACATCTGATGGTGGTGGCTGGGTACAGGCATTCTCACAAAATCAACTCGGAGGATACGGTGTTAGCGGAAATCTGGTCAATTCTGCAGGTTTTTTTACAAAATATAATGATAGTTTGTATTTTAGTATTAATACTCCTAGGGGTGGAAGGGGTGGTCCTGGATATATCCTGGAGATAAAAAAATCCAATCTTAGTTCAGATTCAAGTGGAGAAATTATACAATGGAATAACGATAAATTTGTATTTGAGGCAGAAGATTATTCAGAAAAAGATTCTTCTTGGGTTTTAGATAAATCCTCCGGAGGCTATTATGGAGAAGGCTATATTCGGGGGACTGCCCCTCTTAGAAGTAGCAGTCCAATCAAGTACAAATTAAATTTTACTTCCTCTGGAAAATATTATATACATCTAAGGACCCTTGCCAAAAACTCTGTAGATAATGGTTTGTATCTTTCTCTAGATGGAAATGATATTAGCAATACTGGAAGTTTATTTAAAGAGGGTGGGAAAACAGTTATATATCTACCAAAAACAAACAGTTGGAATTGGAATAATCAGGTTACTCGTCCAAATGATCAACATGATGACACTCCCTATTTTGAAATTAATTCTATTGGGATTAAAGAGTTCATAATACATCAAAGAGAACAAAATGCAAGAATCGATCAAATTGTTATCTCCAAGAGTGCTGTTTTTAACTCCTAATACCGAAAAGACTTCAATTCTATTTGGAGTTATCGCTTTATTTATAAACTAGTTTTCATTTTATAAATCATGGTAGAAAATTATATATCCATTGATCTTAATGATCCAAGACTTAAGAGCATATCCGAGATATTGTCAAATCCCTCGTGTAAGAAAATCTTGAATTTGTTAGCAGAAAAAGAACTAACCGAGACAGATATTGCCCTAGAATTAAAAACTCCCCTAAATACTATAGATTATAACATAAAAAAATTGGTCCAGTCAGGATTAATTGAAAAATCAAGCCATTTTTGGAGTGTTCGGGGGAAAAAAATGCCCGTATATAGAGTTTCAAACAAAAAGATAGTAATATCTCCAAAGAAATCCCTTTCTTTCTCAGCAATGATTTTATCTGCTCTTGGAACAGGGGCCCTAGCATGGTTCTTGAAGGTTCGTTCAGTTGCAAAAGTTGCTGAAGAAGAGGTTCTTCTTTTTTCTCAAGATGCTTTATCAGCACCAGGGGTGGCAAAAATGGCCTCAGATGTCACAACAGATTCTATAAACACCGGATTTGCACCTTGGCAATGGTTTTTATTGGGGGCATGGGTTGGAATAATTCTTTTATTTACATTCACATTATTATCTGAAAGGAGGAATAAAAAATGGAAAAACAAGTTAAAATAACCTTAATAATTTCTGTTGCTGTTTTATTTGCGATAGCGATGATTGGATTTGGATTTTTCAAGATTATTAATCCAGTTAGTGGACAAGTTATAACTGTCGACGGGGTTTCAACAATAAATGTGAATCCTGACAAAGTTACTATCAACATAAACATTGAAACTAATGGAAGCGATGCAAAGATTGCCAAAGATGCGAATACAGAAATACTAGAAGACTTGATAGAAAATTTAGTCTCACTTGGATTTAAAAGAGAAGATATCAAGACCCAGTCCATGAACATCTATCCTTGGCAAGAATGGGATGGCAGAAAATTCGTCGATAAAGGATACAAAGCCTCCCATCAAGTTACTCTTGTACTAAACACTTCAGATGCTTCTTTAATTGCAAATGTAATCGATGCAAGTGTTGATTCTGGAGCATTTCTAAGCTACATAAACTTTGAGTTAAGTGATGCAAACCAAAGCGAATACAAGGCTTTAGCATTAAGACAAGCCGGAGAAGATGCTAAGATAAAAGCACTAGCGATTGCAGAAGGACTTGGCATGAAAGTTAGCACCAAGCCAATTTCAGTAACAACATCGGGCTTCGAATACTCTCCTTGGAATGTTTACAGCTCTGCTGGAACGGCAAGAGATACTACGACTTACGCAGAAGATGCAAAGCTTGCCGTGACAAATATAGTTCCTGGAGAACAAAGCGTTTACGGAAACATAAAAGTAACATACAAACTTTCTTAATTTAATTATATCCCTTTTATTTTTGAGGATTTTTTCTTTTTTTTAAATCATAAAACTTTAGAATACTAGTATGAGAATAAACAAATTTTAACTAATTAGAAATCTACTTAGCCTTCTTATATTCAGAAACGAATTCATCAATATCTTTTTGAACTGCCTCAACAGCCTTTAAAACTACCTTCTTAGCATTATCTGCCTCAACCCTTAGTATGGGGTTTTTTGTTGGATGTTCTCTTTTCCAAGCAGCAAATTCTACGCCTTCCTTGTTCAAATAAACTCTTAAAAGCTCAACTATTGTCAAGCTATTTATTTCCAGTTCAATCATCCCTTTTTCTTCCTTAAGAATCTTTATCTCCATGTTCTTAGTGAACAAAAGAGGGTTTTTAAAGCTTTTTAGTCTAGAAATCTCTTGGTTTAACCCTTAATGCTCTCTACCTTACTGGTCCCGTCCTTCATAATCCTAATAACATTATCTACAAAACCTTCTATTTTTTGTTCATGACTAACAAGAATCATTTGCTTAGAATTTAGTTCTCCAAGAATATCCCTTATTTTATCTAATTGTCTTTCTGAAAATCCATCTGTGGGCTCATCAAGTAGTATCAAATCTTTTGTTTTTATCTCCGAGAAAACCGAATTAATCATCTGATTAAGTGCAAGCCTATATGCTAGTGCAACAGCCGTTCGCTCTCCACCAGACAAAAAATCATAATCTATTTGATAATCATGATTGTATATTACTGGAGTAAAGTCTTCATCAAGCTCAACATTCAATGAGTCTGTCACAAGCATAGAGAACCATTCAGAGAATAATCTAGAGAAATCATGTCTTATCTTTGCAAGAACATTACGCTCAGTAAAAGAAATTAAATTCAAGAATCTTGTTTCGATCCATCCAAGAAGCTCTCTAAGATAGTTAGCATCAGCACGAGTCTTCTCTTTTTTTGTAACTTCCTTCTCATCATATTCAATTCTTTCAATTAGGAGATCTATCTCTCTTTTATTCTCGGCAAAAGAGATCTCACCCTTTCTAATAATTCCTGCAAGTTCTTCTAATTTTTTGTTTTCAGATTCATAATCCTTTGCTACCTTAGAAAAGTTTTCCATTCTCTTTTTTAATAAATCCAGTTCTTCTTTTAAGTTGTTAATCTCCAGAATAATTCTTTCAAGAACAAATAATTCACTTTTCATTTTGATATCAATGCTCTTCAAATTTTCTGCATTTATTTTCTCTCTTTCAAGTCTAAGTTTATCTGCTTCATAACCATTCATAAGTATTCTTTCTTTTTCATTGTCTTTTAGTATCTGAGTCTTTTCTGCTATCAGAGGTTCAATTTCCCTATCTATTTCTTCAATATCATAGACTGCTTTTTTGGAGATTTTTTCTTTATGTTCCTCACCAACATTCTGAAAACATGTTGGACAATTTTCCATTGAATTGACTTTTTCTTTTCTTTTCAAGGCATTTTCTCTTTCTGACATCAAAACAGAAATCCGGGAATTAACGCCAATAAATCTAGTATTAAGTTCATCTCTCAAATTTTTATGTTTTGCTAACAGATTATTAACTGAGTCTAGTTCTTCTTGACTGAATTTAACTTCGCCAGATAATTGTTCTTTAAGGGTGGATATCTCTTTTTCAACACGATTTTTTAATGCATGTTTTCCAATCATCTCTGTTTCTTTCTTAGATATATCCTTTTCAATTATCTGTTTTTCTTCAATCTCCTTTCTAAGTTTATTTAATATTTCTTCAATACACTCTTTCTTAGACCCCAGGTTTGACAATTCTATAAATAAATCATTATTTTCCTTTGTTTTTTTGATTTTTCTTTCTTTTTCAACAGTCAATCTTTCTTTTATTACAGAGATGTCTGAAGCAAGAACCTCTTTTATTTTTATACTCTCTTTAATCCTCTGATTCAAAACTATACAATTTTCTTTTATTCTCTTGTATCTGTCGATTCCAAATATATGTCTTAAAAGATCAAGTCTAACATCTGCTTTTTCCTCTATAATCTCCTTCATTCCTTCCTGGGGAGTATAAACCGTGAATCTATAAAGCAAATCCGATTTTTTTGTGAATTCTTTAGGATATCCCAAGATTGAAATAACTTTTGATCTTATCTCAGAAGTAGATAACGCTTCTTCAAATCCATTAACTGAAATTTTATTTACTTCTTGACTTATTGCTCCGTTTTTTGATTTTTTTATGGTCCTTTCAATTACAATATCTTCTCCATCAACTTCTATTTCTAAACTAACACTCGCAGTCTCTTCTCCATTTCTAAGTATCGAAGAGCCTCTTTGACCTGGTTGAAGTCCAAAAAGACCAAATTGAAGTCCCAAAAGAATAGAAGTTTTTCCGGCACCCACATCACCCGTTAAAAGTATAGATCCTAAGGGAAACTCTATTTCAAATTCTTTATAACTTCTAACATTAATCAATTTCAATCTTTTAAGTTTCATAAGATCTCCTCTAAACCCAATGAAGCTTTTAGTTCAGAAATTAATCTATCTTCAAAAATATTACTCTTTTCATCTTCATTCTTTTCAATCGATAGGTTCTTAAGCAATTCTGGTAAGAATTTGTTGAAATCGTTTGGATTTTTAAGAGAGTAATCTTGAAATATTTTGTCTTCAATATTGTCAATCTCCTTTAAATCAATTTCAATTTCTTCTTCTTGATTAACAATTGAGGAAATATTTCTTAAAAAACAATAAGCTCCCTTTTTTGCAACAAATTCCTCAATCTCATCAAATTTTATATCTCCACTCTTTCCACTTTTAAGTATCCCCCTTATTTTCAATAAGAAAATTTTATCCTTTAGATTAAGTCTATCTATTTCTGAAATAATCTTCTCACTTGCACTGAGTCCATTTTCGATTTCAATTTCACAATAGACTTTATCTGTTATGCTTATTTTAACGTTCTTAGATTTTATTATCCCCCGATCCAAATCTACAATCTCAAAACTGCCCATTCCAAGATCAACTAGCTCTTGAAAATTGTTCGGAAAAATTGGTCCTGGATAAACAAAGGTGGATTTGCCCTCTTCTTTTTTAAAAACCTGGTGTATATGCCCCATAGCATAATAGTTAGCAACAGGTAAATCCATCTTTTCAATTGAATCCATTGGAATTGTACCCACAACATCTTTTATAGTAGTATGTAACAGAAATATTGTAAATGGATATACAGAGTCAAAATATACTTTCTTTAAATCTTCAATTTCCATTCCAGATTTCTTCCCAGAATAGCCAAATATTGCAATATTCTTAAAGAATGTTGGTCTAAGTCTAAATTTGCCATTGGAATCAATCTCCATTTTTTGGACATTCTCACAAAATCCAGCTTTCTCAAGAACATCTAAAAATGTTTTTCCAGAAGCTGAGAAGTCATGACTTCCAGCTATAATATAAATTGGAATATTTTTATCTTTAACTTGTTTAAATATAGCAAAAGTCTCTTTAAGTATCTCTATAGGGGGATATGCAGAATCAAACAAATCTCCTGCAATGAGTATGAAATCTACGTTTTCTTCAATAGAAATATTTATTGCTTTTCTAAATGAATCCAAATTCAATTTTTGAAGTTCTTCTTGTCTCCATCCACCAAGATGACAGTCCGCGAAATGTGCAAATTTTACCATTGTTACCCTAAAAAGCTCTGATGCTTTATAAGTATTATTGGCTTTGAATTGATTACTAAAGGCCAAATTCCTCAACAAACCCTGATATAACTTTGTATTTATCAAGGAATACAAGTCCCCTCTCACTAACAAAAACCTTTTTTTCACCCTGGATGCTTTTTTCAACTATAAAATCTTTTTCAATCATCTCCAAATAATACTCTTTGAATCTAGAAGATGAGAGATTTGATTTCCTAATCAAGGGGGTTGGTTTTATTCCATTATTGTTGTTTTTAATTATCTTAAGTATGTCATATATTATCTCAAGCCTACCTCTTTTTACCATAATTAGCTACCTGCCTTCTTAAGGACTTTATATAGCATCAACAAGAACAGCCCAGAAGAGAAAATATAAAGTACAATTTGGGTTGTTTGAAAATATCTTGGTAAAAGTATTTCAGCTATGTTTAATATCCAAAAAAACATCAAGAGAATATATATTGGGTAAATTCCTTTCTTTTGGACTTTATCTTTTGAAGAATTTCTAGATACGAGAACCACAAAAAGTACAACTAGGAATAAGGCTAAATTCAGCAATAAATACAGTAAAATGTTATTATAAAATATTATTGTAGCTGAGATGACTATTGAAATAAGGTGTAACACTGGAGCTGTAAAAGAGAAATTACTCCACTTTTTCCACATGACACTATAAAGAAGATAAAATATTGCAATGGTACTAAAATACATAAAAAGAAATAATGAAACAGTGCCCACTAGAGGGTTAAGCAGTATAGGTGAAACGGACATTATACTTGTAGAATTAAAATATATAATCATAAATTTAATAACCGATCTAGAAAAATAAGCTAGTGCAAAGAATAAAAATGTCAATCTAAAGCATCTTATTCCTCTATGTTTACTTAATTCATAAATCTCTCTAGTTCCAAAATAAATCATTAGGCTACAGGCAATTATAAAAAAAGAATACAAAACTTCTGTTCCTAAATTTGCAATCATCATTCTTCCAACTCCTCTTCCAATTTCGTTCATCATAATTATAACTAGTTTTTAATCTTTTTAAGGATGTGTGGACCTAAAGTCCACTAGAGGACCCGTGTGATTATTTCCTTATATCTCTATAGGCTCTTCCCAGTAAATTAAACAAAATCCTTCTTTTCTTTAATTAGCTAAAATCTTGTTAAACCAGTGTTTAATAACAAAATTCCTTATTAAACGATTTGGCTGTTTTGTTTAATAAGAAAACAAAGATTTATATAGTCTTTTGAATCCGATCTATCATGGAGGTTTCAGAATTTAAAGGGGCTTTTGGAGAATTAGTTGAAGGCAAAAGTGAGGAAAATGGGGAATATATCTCTTTTATCCCGGAAAAACTTCCTCCGAAACTTGAATACAACGCTCAGATTGTTTTAGCTCTTTCAAAGGCAGATAGCACATTAAGTAAGCTATCTGGTGCAGGTTTATTGCTCCCAAATCCAGATCTCTTAGTTATCCCTTACCTTAAGAAAGAAGCTCTTTCAAGTTCTAGAATCGAGGGAACGAGAATCTCCCTATCAGATTATTTCCTAACCGAAGCTAAAGGTATTGAAAAAGAAGATTTAGAGGCTACAGAAGTAGGAAATTATCTTAAATCAATGAATTATGCTTTAAAGAAAATTGAAAAAGAACAAATTGATGCGGAACTAATAAAAGAAATGCACAGAATTTTAATGAAAGGTGTTAGAGGTAATGAGAAGATTCCAGGGCATTTTAGACCCGTTCAAAATTGGATTGGTCCCCAAAACACCAAAATCCAAGATGCTACTTTTGTTCCTCCTCCTCAAGAAGAAGTTGAAAGATTAATTAATGAACTAATTGAGTATCTTAATAGATATGACGAAACACCTCTTTTGATCAAATGTGCTTTGATGCATTATCAATTCGAAACAATCCATCCGTTTTGCGACGGAAATGGAAGAATTGGGCGTTCACTAATTACCCTTTACTTATGTAAAAAAAATAAAATCTCGAAACCATTGCTTTATACAAGCGACTATTTTGAAAAACACAGAAGAGAGTATTATGAAATTTTATTGAATACCAACAAGACTGGAAGATTTGAAAATTGGGTCAAGTTTTTTTTAGAGGCCATAAAAGTTCAATCCGAAGATGCCTTGGATAGGACTATAAAAATTCAAAGACTTCGAGAAGAGTATCAGAATAAAACGAAAAATCATAAACAGGCAATAAATCTGCTAAGTGTAATAGATATGCTCTTTATGAATCCTTTTGTTCAGATTAGTCAGATAGCCTCCAATTTAAAGATTACATATCCTACTGCAAAAAAGGCAGTTCAAAATTTAATTAAATTGAACATTCTTAGGCCTGTAAGTGAAAAAGAGAGAAATAAACTTTTTGTAGCACACAAGATTTTAGATATTGTAATAGTATAAAATGACAGAATCACAACAACTCGTAAGCAAACTTTGGAACTATTGCAACATCTTACGAGACGATGGGCTTTCTTATGGAGATTATGTTGAACAACTAACTTATCTTTTATTCTTGAAGATGGATGATGAAAGAACTAAACCTCCATACAACAAAAAGAGCGATATTCCCAAAAAATACAACTGGCAATCTTTGTTAGATAAAGAGGGCTCTGAACTTGAAGCCCATTATATTGAACTTTTGAATGAGCTTGGGAAAGAAACAGGAATTATCGGAGTTATCTTCAGAAAAGCTCAAAACAGAATCCAAGATCCTGCAAAGTTAGGAAAGCCAATTGTGGATTTGATTAATAAAGAAAACTGGTTGAGTTTAGAAGCAGATGTTAAGGGCGATGCTTATGAGGGACTTTTAGAAAAAAATGCGGCAGATGTTAAAGGAGGAGCAGGTCAATACTTTACTCCGAGACCCTTAATTAATGCAATTGTTAAGGTAATGAAACCTTCTCCAGGAATGAGAATTCATGATCCTGCATCTGGAACTGGAGGATTTTTACTTTCTGCTTATAATTACATTGTAGGAAATTACAACTTAAATAGGGATCAAAAAGAGGATTTAAAACACAAAACTTTTACAGGAAATGATATTGTTCCAATGGTTGCAAGGCTTTGTGTAATGAATTTATACCTACATGGAATAAATGGAGAAGACTCTCCAATCAGCACAGAAGACTCTTTAAAGAAGAATCCTGGGGCGATTTATGACATTATCCTAACAAATCCTCCCTTTGGGAAAAAATCTTCAGAAACAATTGTAACCGAAGAAGGAGACACTTCAAAACAAGCAATGACTATAATCCGAGATGACTTTTGGACAGAGACAAGCAATAAACAGTTGAATTTTTTGCAACATGTTAGAAGTATTCTGAAAATTACTGGAAGAGCTGCAGTTGTTTTGCCAGATAATGTTCTATTTGAAGGCGGAGCTGGGGAAATAATAAGAAAAAAGATTATGGAAACCTGCGATTTACACACTATTCTAAGGCTTCCTACGGGAATATTTTATGCTCAAGGAGTTAAAGCGAATGTTCTGTTTTTTGATAAAAGAGAAGCATCAAAAGAAGCTCAGACCTCCAAAATTTGGATTTATGATTTGAGGACAAACAAACATTTTACTCTTAAGGAAAGTACATTGAAGGAAAGCGATTTGGATGATTTTGTTAAGTGTTATAATGTAGAAAATAGGCATAACAGAAAAGAAACAGAAAGATTCAAATGTTTTGATTATGAAGAAATTTTGAAAAGAGATAAAACAAATCTAGATATTTTTTGGTTGAGGGATGAAAGTTTGGATGATTTGGATAATCTTCCCGAGCCTGACAAGATTGCAACAGAACTGGTTGAAGAACTAGAATCTGCTGTTGAGCAGTTGAAAGAGATTCAGGTTGATCTAGAAAGATAGACTTTTAGTCCACCTTCTTTTTAAAGAAAATAAAATTAATGGTTATGTAACTAAACTAACTGGAGGTAAATAAAATGGAAAAACAAACACTTGGCATTCTAGCATTTGCAATGGTGGCAATTCTTGCTGTCGGAGCAGTTTCTGCGTATGGATTTGGAAACAAAATGTCTGATGAAGACAAAGAAACAATGAAAAGTGCTATCGAATCTGGAGACTACGATTCTTGGGCTAATGTTAAAAGAGCTCAAATCTCTGAAGACAAATTCAATGAAGCAAGATCAAGACATGCAGAAAGAGCTGAGTTTAGGGCTTTAATGCAAGAAGCAAGAGAAGCTGGAGACTACGATCGGATTCAAGAGCTTAAGGCAGAATTTGGAACTGGAAAAGGCATGAACAAAAAGAATGCTAATTCTGGAACATGTCCTTTCGGGAATCAATAAGACTCTCTTATTTTTTTTAATTTATATGTGGACTTAAAGTCCATTAAGATTTATAAGCTTCCAAAATCTAAATATAATATGAATAAAGCAAAGATAAACTACTGGATAGATATTGCTTTGGCAATCTCCTTCTTTGTCTGTTTTATAACTGGAATTTTTAAATGGCCTGGAATTTACAAAATTATTGGAACCAGTATTTATCAAAATTTCTCCATGTTTAAAATTTCTAGGTTACACGACTGGAGTGGTTTAATTATGGGGCTCCTTGTTCTTATCCACCTGGTTTTACATTGGAATTGGATAGTTTGCATGACAAAAAGTCTATTCAAAAAGAAATAGCTTAAGTCCTTATACTACTCTTTGCCTTTAATCATCCGAATTATAATTACAATAAAAACAAATATCGTTAAAAGATAATAAATAAAATTTGTTTGTGGTTCTGGGAAAAAGAACAATGTCAAGATTCCAAGGAGAATAATTAGTAAAATTTTATATTCTTTTTTCATCTTTCTATTTTTATTGCTTTTCCGTTTATTATAGCATCCGCAATTTTTTTTCTCGCAGAAACAACTAGTCTATGAAATGTTGGCTGAGAAATATTCATCTTTTTTGCACATTCTGATTGTTCAAGCCCTTGCAAATCTTTAAGATTAACCGCTTCAAATTCATCCATTGCTAGAACCGATTCTTCTAATTCTCTCATTGGAATTCCTCTTGGTTTGAAATAATCTGAATTGGGATTTGAGAATATTCTTCTGCAAAGTCTTGGCCTTACCATAATGAATATAGATTCATTAGGATTTAAAAGGGTTTTGTATATGCTAACAAAATAAACTTGCCCTTGCCATACCTTTTTATCACTTGCAAGGGCTTAAAAATCTTTAAGAAATTAGTCTAGTTCTTTCAATCTAGCTTCTATTTCTTGTTTTTCTGCTACAAGGATTTGCTTTTCTTCGTCTTTTGATAGCGCAATGTTTCTTCCGAAACACATACCTCTACCAAATCCTCTTCGCATTCCGCATCCAAATCCTCTTCCGACTACTGGAACTGCTCCTTCGCAATTTCCAAGTTGCCTTCCGGTTTTTGGTCCAAGTCCGCTTGGTCCTGTTTTGTCTTGTGCTGGCATTTTGTTTTTCTCCTATTAATTTAGTTATGAATATATATTCATAATACTATTTAAATGTATCTGTTATAGATAAACATTGCATATTTCTTTAGGTTTCATTTTTTTGTAACCGCCCCAAATACAGGTTTCATAATTTCACAACCACAAAAAACAACAGTTTCACATTTCTGTAACCAACCAAAATCTTTATAAAGGTAAAAATTTTATTAAAAATATGAAAAAGAGAGACTTTGTATTGGTTTTGGGTGGATTAGCCTTTATTGCATTAATTATCTCTCTAAGTCTTCTACTTGGAAATCATCTGGAAGTAAAAACTTGTGGATGTCCAAAGATGATATCTCAAAACTTTATCTGGCTCTTTACAACGCTTGCAATAATCTTTGTTGTTTCACTATTATATTATTTGTTTTCTTCCAAAATGGAAGAAAAAGAGAAATGTTTGAATAAGAACCTGGAGATACTAAACTCCATACTAGATAAAGACGAGAAGAAAGTTTTAGATAGGTTGGTTTTAAATAAAGGTCAAATGGAGCAAGCAGATATCTCTAAAATGTATGATAAAATAAAAGCTCACAGAATACTCAAGAAACTAGAAGAAAAAGGGATTATTACAATAAATCGGGGAAGTAAAACAAATCTAATTCAGTTAAATGAAGAATTAAGAAAGGAGCTTGTAAAATGAGAAATATAATCCCTATTTTTTTTATTGCATTATTCTTGTTTAGTTTATCCCCTTTAACAAATTTCGCCTCAGCAGAGTCAATAGAAATAAACTTTTTTCATATGACTGGTTGCGGAGCATGTGCTCAAATGAAACCTTTTCTAGATGGTATGGAATCAAAGTACAACATTACTATCAATTCTTATGAAATTTCTTCAAAGGAAAACTCAGATTTATTTAAGGAATTTTTAGATTCTGGGAAAGTTCCTTCTAATCAAAGAGGTTATGTTCCTGCAGTTTTTATTGGAGAGCAATATTACATCGGTTTCAATCAGGAAATAACTTCTGCAATAGAAAAACAAATCTCTGAAGGAGTTATATCTGACAACATGTTCGGAGGAGATGTTGTAGAAACAAAGGTGCTCGGTTTTTGGGATGTGAAGGTTTCTTTCAAAGATAAATCTTTACTCGCTTCAACAATTCTGCTAGGTTTCTTAGACAGCCTAAATGTATGTTCAATAACTGTTTTAATCTTTCTAATTGTTTATACCCTTTCAATAGGCTCACTAAAAAGAGCATTCAAACTTGGGTTAATATTTACTTTTGTAATATTCTTATTCTACTTTCTATTCATGGTTGCTTTAACTTCTCTAATTAGTTCTTTCATAACATCCTACGGATTTCAGATAAGAATTATCGTGATTTCTTTGAGTTTATTTGCAGGATTGCTTCTAATAAAAGATTATTTCTTTTATGGTAAATGGATTAGCCTAAGGGTCCCAGATTCTGCAAAACCTCTTCTTGAAAAATACATAAAACGAGGTACGGTAGTTTCTACAATTATTTTCGCAATGCTTGCATCCTTAGTTGAACTGCCTTGCACAGCTATATTTCCAATTATCTATTCTACAATTTTAGCAGATAGGGGAATTCTTGGAGCTAGTAAAATTCTTTGGATTGCCCTTTATAATTTAATTTATGTCTTGCCCCTTCTATTCATAGTATTCGGGACTTATTTCTCATGGACTAGAATAAAAGATATAGATGATAAAATTCAGAAATTAAAAGGGATAATGAAACTTGTTGCAGGTATCGCTCTTGTCGCATTTGCGATTTATTTCTCTTGGCCTCTAATTTTCTAAAATTATAAAAAAGCAACATGAAAACAAAAAAACAAAATAAAAAGTACTTTTACAGCGGAATCGGCTTACTAGTAATTCTCATTTTAATTTTCACAATTCCTAAATATTTTGCAGAAGGTTTAGGTGAAAATTCAAAAATTTCTTCAGAGGTTGCGAGAATAGAAATAATTCATTTTCATGCAACAAGTCAATGTTCCTCTTGTATCACTATGGGAGATATGGCTGAAGAAACCGTAAATACCTATTTTAAGGATGAATTAAAATCTGGAAAAATAAATTTTTCTCACACAAATGGACAATTACCTGAAAATTATGGAAAAGTTCAACAATACGGCGCAGCAGGTTCTTCTTTGTGGATTGGAACCTATTACTTCGATGGAACTTTTCTAAAAGAAGAAAACATAAATGTCTGGTATAAGATAAACAACAAAACAGCCTATATGGATTATTTTAAAGGAGTAGTTGAAGCAGGACTTCAAAACAAATAATATGAGTTTAATGGCTTTTATGGAAACAATGTCTATGAATGGATTTCCATTAATTGCTGCATTTTTCATCGGTTTAATGACTGCATTAAGTCCTTGCCCCTTAGCTACTAACATAACCGCAATAGCTTACATTTCTAAAAAAATCGATAATGGGAAAAAAACACTTCTAACAGGTTTTGTTTATACTATTGGAAGAATGTTTACTTATGTTCTTTTAGCAGCATTAATTGTCTATGCAGGATTAAATGTTCAAGTAATTTCTTTATTTTTACAAAAATATGGCGAAAAGATCTTGGGTCCTTTATTAATTGTAATAGGGTTAGTTATGTTAAATGTACTAAAGATTCCCTCCCTTAAATCTGGAAACAAGATTAATAAGCTAAAAGAAAAACTATCTGAGAAAGGTTATCTTGGTGCTTTCCTACTGGGCGTTTTATTCGCTTTAGCATTCTGTCCATTTAGTGCAGTATTATTCTTTGGAATGCTAATTCCTTTAGCACTTAGGTTTTCAGATGGGATATTAATCCCTTCTGTGTTTGCCATAGCTACGGGTTTACCTGTAATAATTCTTGCATTTATTCTTACATTCAGCATATCCCGTTTAGGAAAGATCATGGGCAAAATTCAAACATTTGAAAAGTATATGAGATACTTAATCGCACTAGTCTTTGTCATAGTTGGAATTTATTATACTTGGAGAATTTGGCTATGAAAATAAAAGTTATTGGCTCTGGCTGTCCAAATTGCAAGGAACTCTATAACTCGGTATTGCGACTAAAAGAAAAAGGAAAAATTAATGCAGATGTTGAGTATTCTAGTAATATCGGCGAATTGATTGAACTTGGAGTAATGGGAAGTCCTGCCCTAGTAATCAATGGAAAAGTTGCAAATGTTGGAATGCCTGAAAATGAAGAAAAACTGTTAAAACTTCTCTCTAAAGGTCATATTTAAAAAAGACATTATCTTTATTTCTAAATGGTAGAAGAGGTAAAAAAGAAGGTGATTTCAGAGTCTGCAGAAAAATTAATGTTTAGAAATGTAGCCACTGCTTCGCCAAATTCAACACTAAAAGATGTTGAAAAAATGCTTCTAAAGCAAACAAAATCTCTCGAACTAATCAGCTATATCTATGTTGTAAATGCTAAAAATAAACTTTTAGGTGTTCTTTCAATTAAAGATCTATTTCGTTCAGATAAAGATCTTCTTGTTAAACAGGTAATGACCAAGAAAGTTTTTTCAGTTAAATCTCATACTGATCAAGAAAGAGTTGCTTTAATTGCATTAAGAAATAATCTGAAATCAGTTCCAGTAGTTGACAAGGATGATATTCTTCTGGGGGTTGTTCCATTTCAAGCAATTATGAACATTTTGCATACGGAAGGTATTGAAGATGTTTTAAGAACTGAAGGTATTCATAAATTCAAGGATCCTGCTGTAGAAATTATTAGTGCCTCAACAACCACTCATGTAAAAAAAAGGCTTCCCTGGCTTATTCTAGGGCTTCTAGGAGGGATATTCGCAGCCCTAATAGTGAACTCTTTTGAGTCTATGTTAGATAAATACATTCTTCTTGCAGCATTCATCCCTGCTGTTGTTTACATGGCAGATGCAGTTGGAGCTCAAGCACAAACTATCTTCATTAGGTCTATTGCCTTAGATAAAAATTTAAATATTGGCAAGTACGCTTTCCGAGAAGTTAAAATAAACTTGATACTAGGTGTATTGCTTGGAGCGATGTTCTACGCAATCTTTAGCACCTTCTGGGGTTATTCATTTTTTGGAGCAATAATCGGAGTTTCAATATTTGCAACAGTTATCGTTTCAATGGCAATTTCAATTCTATTGCCTTTCATATTCCAAAAACTTAATTCGGATCCGGCCATATCCAGCGGACCATTCGCAACGGCGGTTAGAGATCTAACAAGTCTTGTAGTTTATTTCGGAATTGCTCATTTAATGATCTTGGCTTTTCTCTAATCCAAAACACTTAAAACCAAAAAATACCTTTTATTTCTATGAAAAACAAGAATTTAATTGGACTCTTAGGAATACTAATTGCGATTGTCCTAATTGTTGTATTACTTGGTGGAGCATATACTGGACAGGTCATCAAAGAACAAAAAATCTTGGGCTATTGCCCAACAATGGCCTCCGAAGCACAGCTTCTAGCAGAAGAGCATAGTTATTTATTAAGGGAATTTGATTCTGCATCAATAGTTTTAAGAAATTTAAAATCCAAAGAAATAGATTATGCGTTAATTGGTAGAAAAGCTTATGCTCATGAACTCTCTCAATGTACAAATGAGATGATTTTAAAATCGGGATTTACACTAGTTTCAAATCAAAGAGGTTTTATTGATGTCTCTCAACTAAATAATTTTATAATCTACGCTCCGGAAGGGTTTAATGAACTCAATTTATCTAACACGGGATTTTATTCAACAAAACAAGAGGCGATAAAGTTGATTAATCAGAGAAAGATAGTTTTAATTTCTTGGGAAGATTGGCAAGATGATTTTGAATTAATCATTGCAATGAATGGTTCAGAAAAGGCGAGGGATTTTAGGGGGGCTTTTTTATATAATTAATCATCGCCACTTAACATCAACCATATCGGTTCTTTCTTTTGGATCAAAATCAACTTTATCTAAATCTCGGGCAGAACAAAAAATCCTTTTCTTAAACATTTTAAGACCTAGGTATGCAATCATGCCCGCATTATCTACGAGGAACTGTCTTTCTGGACAAAAATATTTTGCCCCTCTTTCTTCGCACATTATTTTGCACATCTCTTGAAGTCGACTATTACACGCAACTCCTCCTCCAATAAGCAGTTCTTTTTTCCCAGTATGTGCAAGTGCTCTTTCAGCAGCTTCAACAAGCATTGCAAAAACTGTTTCTTGCATGGAAAAAGACAAATCTTCTAAACTTTCCCCTCTATCGAGAAGCTGTTTCAATCTAGTCTGCATTCCAGAAAAAGAAACATCCATTCCTTTTATAGAATAAGGCAATTCAATAAGTTTCTTTCCTTTCTTTGCAAATTCTTCTATTTTAGGACCTCCAGGAAAGCCCATTCCCGCATATCTGGCAAATGTGTCTATGAAAGTTCCAACACCTAAATCTAAAGTCTCCCCAAAAATTCTGTATTTACCTGCCTCATAAGCAATTATCTGAGTATTTGCTCCAGAGGTGTAAAGTAAAACTGGATCTATTGCTCCTGTTGTTTCTCCAATCTCTAGATGTGCAATACAATGATTCACACAAACAAGAGGTAATTCAAGTTCTTTACATATTTTCTTAGCAAACTCCATTCCAGCTTTTAGACATGGAGCAAGGCCTGGAGAAGCAGAAACAGCAACGGCAATCAAATCTTTCTTCTTAACATCTGTCTCTTCTAGTGCTCTTTCGAAAAGCTTATCAGAAACCCCTCTATGATGGATTCCAACTTCTGTGGGAATAAGCCCTCCTTTTTCTGTTGTAAAGACATCCTTTATGTTACAAACAACTTTCTTTGTTTTATATTCGATTAAAGCAATTCCAAAAGTATGTGCAGTGCATTCAATGCCTAAAAGATATTTATTTACCATTTCCTCACCTCTTCGCGTATGCTTTAATCTCTTCTGAATTCATATAATATTTTTGAATTCCAGATAATATTTTTCTATTTTCTGCTTCTCTAGTCGTCTCATAAACGTCTTTTGCATAACCTCTTTGGATAATCAATTTATTTACATCGTCTTCTTCTTTTCTTCTAACTTTGGCGTTTAACCAATAAAAAAATGCAATTTGAACATTTTCCAAAAATCCTCTTTTTTTATAAAGAATGTGATGTCCAAATTCATGAGCCAAGAGTCCTCTTAAGTAAATGTCCTTTTCATTTTTTCTATATTTATTAATAAAAATCATTTTTGGAAAAGGAGGGATATTCACTGCAAAACCACTATATGCTTCTCGAAAAACAAAAGGAACATAAATCAGAATTCTTTCACTCTCAAGTTCGGGAAATCCTTCCCTAATAATATCCTTTGCAATTCTCCGACATCTTTCCTGAAATTGTTTCCTTTCCATAAAAACCAAACAGAATTAGAATATAAAAACATTTCTAAAAACAAACACTAAAAATCAAATAAAATTATTGAATGAACCCGCCATCCCTATATGACGGGTTCATTAATAAAGTATGAATCAATAATAAATTGTAGAAGATTTATTTCTTCTTTTTAGCAGCTTTTTTCTTTCTGCCGCCTCTAGCCATTACAGCTTCACATACATTTCCTTTTCCGTCAACATAGTAAAGATGTCCTGGTTTCCTTTCAACAACGTTTTTTACAATTATTTTTCCCATTTTGTACCTCCTTTTAGCATCTGATATATTAAATTAAACCCCCTATTTAAATGTTTTGTTTTTTCTCTCGTCGATACAATCTTTAAAAAAAGTAACTTTTCGAGGGTAACATCTATTTATAAAACTATTTAAACAAACAAACTTTTATTTTTATATGAAAATATCCTCGAAACTAAGATCAATTGCAGATTCAAAAAAAGCTAAAATTTTACAATCTTTTTTTAAAACAAAAAAAGGAGAGTATGGGGAAGGAGATTTATTTCTTGGAATACCTGTTCCAAGACAAAGAGAACTTGTTAATGCTCATTGGAAAACAACAAATATTATAGAAATAAAAAAACTTCTTTATTCTAGATTTCATGAGGAAAGATTAACAGCACTATTAATACTCATTAAGAAATATGATATATCAGAAAAGGAATCAAAAAAATCTTTAATAAAATTTTATTTAGATAATTTATCTCAAGTAAACAATTGGGATCTTGTAGATTTAAGCGCGCCAAATTTACTTGGAAATTTTCTCTTAGATAAAACTAAAAAAATTCTTTATAAACTTGTAATCTCAAAGAATCTTTGGGAGAGAAGGATTGCAATTGTATCTACTATTTATTTCATAAGAAAAGATAAATTTGAAGACACTTTAAAAATTTCAAAACTATTATTAAAAGATAAAGAGGATTTAATCCATAAGGCTGTTGGCTGGATGCTCAGAGAAGTTGGAAAGCGAGATATCTCGCTTCTTCGGGAATTCTTAGATGAAAACAAAAAGAATATGCCTAGAACTTCCTTAAGATATGCAATTGAAAGAATGTCTCTTATCGAGAGACAACGCTATCTTTCTAAGCAATAGTTTTATAAATCCCTTTAAACTATAAATTTAGAGGTGTAAAATGGCTGTAAAAGAAAAATTTTTGGGAGCAAAAAAAATGACCAAGGCTCAGAAAGACGATTTGCTCATTGAAAATTTTGTTGGACTTCAAAAAGCAATGACTCATCTTTCTATGAAATTTGAAAATCTTTCAGATAATCTTTCTAAACTTTTAGGTGTACTAGAACTTTCTGCAAAGAATTATTTAACAAAAGAGGCTCCTAAAGATTCAAGTTCCTCAGAATTAATCAAACAAGTTAATTATCTTATAGATCAAAACAAAGCAATTGCAGAGGGCTTATTACTCATCGACGACACAATAAGAAAGAAACAACCAACAGACGATTCAAAAGGTCATACAGAAAACTTTGCAATGCAAAATCGATTAAGATCCAAGCCCCTGCCTAGAACAATATGAGCAATATGCACCGCTCACCAATTGTAGATTCTATTGTTTTCAATTTAATCAGAGAAGTTCATTTTGAAAACTTTAGATTTTCCAAAAAAGAAACCATAGATACCAGTGCAGTTCCGCACGTGTCTGAGGGCATATTAATCCGAAAAGGTTTTCATGAAAGTATTGCTCCGAGGTTAGCACAACCCACATTAATTCCACAATTCATACCCGTTAAAAAACCTGAAATCTCTAAATCTCCTAAGATTTCACCACCCGAACCAAAACCTAAAGAATTAGAATCAAAAGGGCCCGAAGGTTTTGAAGAGAGTATTATTGAAGGGGATAAAAATTTAGTCAAAAAAGAAGAAATTTCTAGCATCCCAGAAGTTCAAAAAATAACACAGACCATAACCTCTACAAGGGTTGTTACGCCTCTGCCACCACAAATACAAAGGGCCCCCCAAATTATCCCAATAAACTTGTTTCAAAATCCACCAAATTATGGCAAGCTAAATATGCTTATAAGGGATCAGTCTATTGATTATATAGACTGTCCTGGACCTGATCAAAGAATTATTGTGACTAGGATGGGTCAAAGACAACAAACAAACATTTATCTTACAAAGGTAGAAATACAAATACTTTTAAATAACCTTTCTTCAAAAACGAAAATCCCCCTAATCACTGGCGTATTTAGGGTGTCCTGGGATAACTTTGTTATAAATGCAATTGTTTCTGATTCACTAGAACCAAGATTTTTAATAAAAAGAGAAAGAAACTAAATTTGTGTAGATAGTTATCTTTTTATATGATTTGTTCTTAAAGAATTTATGGATAAAGAAATAAAATTAGATAAAATAAAGAAATATTTTGATGTGACAACTAGTGCCCTTTCGATTGTTAAAAAGAATATAATTTCTGGGAAAAATAATGAAGCAAAAGAAATTATAGACATGGCTTCAAATTATATTTCGGATGCGAAGCACTTTTTCGAAAAGGGAGACTGGGTAAATTGTTTTGGTGCACTAAATTATGCTCATGGTTGGATAGACTCCGGGGTTCGTTTGGGGGTCTTCGATGTTTACGATGATAAATTATTCACTGTAAAATAAGACTTATTCTTCAATCTGAAGTTCATCACCCATAAATTCTTCCTTTTCTTTGTCTTTCTTTCTTTTTAAATTAATTAAATCTCTTAGTGTCCATTTCTTTAGTTTTTCTTTATCCTTGAAATCAATTTCCTCATCCGTTTTTTCTCGTTCATTTTTTCCTTGCATGTTCTCTCTAACACTTTCAAGAACCATCATTTTTTCTTCCTCATTTTGGGGTTTTCTTTGAAAGTGAAATGGTTCTGGAACTCTTTTTCTAATTCTTACTCCCAAAAAATTTTCTAATCTATCTGCATAATCTTCAAAATTTTTTGCAATTTTGCCAGATTCCAAATCCATTATAACCTGTAATGGGATTATTAGCTGTTCTGCTACATGGGTTTGAGACAACTTTTTTCTTCTCCTAGCAGTTTTAAGCACCCAATCATAGTTTTCAATCAAATCAGGATGATCTTCTCTTTTATTGGGAAAGTTAAGTTTCGCTAAATTCTTATGAGCAATAAACTGCTCTCGAGGTACGGGTTTTTGAGGGTTCGCCATTCTTTCCATTCGCTCTCTAACAGAAAGATGTTCCTTTTTCTCATCTAGAATCTCCAAATTTGGTTTTCTAACAATTGGAATACCTTCTACCTTGGAGCATTGAATACAAACAGGTTCTATTTTATCTTCAAATATTCCTCTTAAAAGTTCTGTTTCTTCGCCTGTTTTTCCACAAATCTTGCATTCCATAATTTTATTTAACAAGATTCATTTTTTAAGGATTATTGTGGTAGAGTTTTGCGTTTGTTCTTCAAATCGTCTTTAAAAACCCAGTATAAAGAACCCAAGAAATTTATGGGGATTCCTGCGATAATTCCAAACACAACAGATAAATTGGCACCAATTAGGCTATTTCCTAAGAACATATTCGCAATTAGACTCACAGAATAATTGATTAATATTCCCAAAGAGTACACTAGGACATATCTTGGAACCTGTTTTCTTTTTTTCCCAAGTGAAGCAGAAAAAGTTACATTTCTATTTATCATAAAATTCACTATCAATGCTATGGCTAATGCTATAAATTTTGAGGGGGGAAATGTTAAATAGGTATAAAGAATATTGAAAGATCCAATTTCAATTAAAGCACCAATGCCTCCCGCAATACAAAACGAGAAAAATCTTTTCAAGCCCCTCATAATCTTCTCTCTACGCTTGAATTTAAAAGATTATCGTTTAAGCAGTTTTATTTGTGAATATTAACTCATAAAGACTAATTTCAAAAGAACTATTGTAACCAATCTTATAAAGTTCGTCTATATTTTGGAGATATGTTTGATCATAAGTTCCACTTTTCTTACATGTATTTTGGTTTCCAATCAGGATATATCTATCTGTTTCTTTAAGAATCCCCAGAGAGGATATAAAATCTCTATCAAGAATATAATCCGGTTCTCCTGCATTTTTAAAAAGTAATATTTTGTATCCTTCATTAATCCGATAATTGGCAATAATTTTTTGAGGGGCAGGACCTGTAAGCTTTCCTAGGCCATTTATCGGCATCCAAGAATTTGAAAGTAAAGAACAATTTCCTATCAATGGCCCTATTTCTTCAAGAGCATTAATATAATATTGATCATTTTCAAGCCTAAGTCCACCATAAAAAAAAATCATAGAAACCATAATTAAGCTAATTAATACAAGAAAATAAGTAATCTTTTTATTTACTCTCCTTATTGCAATAGCTGAAAAATAACTTGCAGGAAATATCAGTGAGAAAATATATCTATCTGTCTTATAGGGGGTTTTTATATAAGAATAAATTATAAGTGCAGCTAAGGAAATCATTAAAATTCCCTCTAAGAAATTTTTTCTTTTCTCTCTTTTTCCAGAAAAATAAATAAGAATCCCTATAAATGCAATAGGTAATAAATATCCCATAGCTGCCAGAAAATGATTGATATCTAATGGCATGACCATATAACTTCTAAACTTAACCTGGGAGGCATAACCATCCATAAGGCTAGCAAGAGGATTTCCAGTTTTTATGTAATTAAACAAGAACCATGGAACAATTGTAAGAATAAATGTGGCTCCTGCTACAAATATTTTTTTTATGTTCTTTGTGAATAAAATCAACGGAATAAAAACAAAATTATTATATCTAACTAAAAATAATGCTCCAAGTAAAAATCCTATAAAATAGGTATTTAGGTATGCCATCGATAATATTGTAAGTGTCAATGAAAACAGCTCTGTACCAACTGAAAAAGCATTAGCTATAAAGAATGGGGTAATAGAAATTGCATAAAAAATCTCCTTATCTATATTAAATTTATTGGAAAATTTTATACAAGAAAATAAGTACAAGGATGAAACAAAAATTATATATAAATATCTTGCAATATTCCATCCAAATAAACTGAAAAATCCAATCACTAGGGGCATAAGGGGTGGTCGATACCACTCAAAGTATTCTCCACCAGAAAAGATATATTTTGCATTTAAGATGTAACTTGTGAAATCCCAGGAGATTCCAGTTGTATGTTGCCATAAAAAGAATAATGTAGAAGATATAAACAAAAAGGATATCAACTTATTATTTTTAATTATTGTTAAGCAATCTTTGTATTTCATTTCTATCAATTATTCCCTCCCATTTGATATTATTGATTACTATGGATGGTGCTTTCTCAATATCATACTTTTCTAAAATTTCTTTTGTTTTTGGTTCATCAATATCCATATCAAATGAAAACACTCTAATTTTCTCAGGGTTTAGGTTATACAATGTATCTAGAACACTTCCCTGAATCTCGCTTTCCCTATACTCCTTTACTCTGCTTTTATCATTAGTATAAAAATAAATTATTATATGCAAGTTTTGTCCACAAAATTCATTTATTTTAATTACTTTATCTAATGTATTTATTTGAACCTGGTTATAGATCTTTTTCTGTTCATTAATTCTAGGGTTATTTTTACCAAAACTTGACTCCAGTTGGGTGATTATCGAACCTATTTCTACCTTCTCTTTCCAAATATCTTCCCAACTATAATTGCATATTTCTATATCTTTCTCTATTAAAGATAAATTATATATTGCGTAAATTGCCTTTTGGGCAATATCTATTTGTTGAGTTCTTTTATATGAGACATAATTACCTATACTAAAACTAAAAATCAGTAGGACTATTAATACAAATAGTGCAAATACAAATTTTGTTTTTTTTATTTCTCTTTTTACTTTTTTCATAATAGTTTGATATTTAGCTTATTTAATTTTTACCACCTGGGTTTTTTCCCTAGGATATATAATGTAAATGAATAAACATAAACCAAGGCCAAAAACCAAAGATAAAACAACACAAAAATAAAATATTCTCTCAATTTTATATTCTGCTTAGTTTTTATTTTTGCCATGAAAAAGAAAGTTATACCAAAGATTAATGCTAATATAAATAGGACATTTTTGGGCTGTGCTAAGGTAATTACTAGCATGTTCAAATCCATGTTTAGGGAAGGAATCCAACCAAATAAAAGCATTCTTATTCTAAGAAAAATCTGTTCAAATATGGAGTATAATCCAAAAAGAAATACTGTTGGGGCAATCATTATTCCCATTAATAACATAGGTAAAAAGAATACTCCCAGCTCTCCATAATTTTTATTGAAAAACATCTTTCTATAATTCTTATAATTATCTATGGTGCCATAGCTCCATCGAACCCTCTGCCTAAATAGGCTCTTGAAGTTTTCTGGAACAAAAGTAATCGCACAAGAATCTAAGATATAATCAATATTATAATGGTTTTTTTGTACTCTCAGTGCTATCTCCAAATCCTCAGTTAAGTTACCCTTATCAAATCCTCCATGTTCCAAGAAAAATTTTCTTCTAAACATGGTATATGCCGGAGCAAATGAGAGAGAATTTGCTTTTCCCATCAGAGACATATGAAATGATGCAAGAGTATATTCTAGATACTGCATTCTTTCAATTAGTTTGCTATTATTTATAGGTTTTAATCTGCATGTAACTGCTACAGTGTCTTCCCTATAAAATTTAGAAACTGTTCTTTCGATTAGATCTGGCATGACTAGGGTATCCGAGTCAAGAACCGCAACAAGCTCAGTTCTTGATTTTCTTATACCAAAATTAACACTATCTGCTTTTCCACCATTCTTTTTATTTATGAGTGTTATTCCAGGATACTTTTTCTGTAGCCTTTTTGCAACTTCAATAAGATTATCGGGAGATTGGTCATTGACAATAATAATCTTTATTTTTTCTTGAGGATAGTTAGACTTTTTTATTGATTCAACCGTTTTTTCAAGGCATTTGGCAGTATTATAACAAGGTAATATAAATGTGATATTTTTATTGGTTATCTTTCTGTTCGGATATTCTTTTCTATTAATTACTAATAGATAAACAAAAATAAAACCTATAAAAAATAAAAACGCAAATGCAAAATATATAACTGATTCGTTTAAACTAATCATTATCTTTATTCTCCTGAATTTCTCTCCCTTCTTCGGATTTTTCTAAATCTTCCTCTTGCATACTCTTTAATCCTTTCTCTTTTTTTTGTACATAAAAATATTCATAAAAATCTTCGGATAGTGTCAAGACATTTGTATGTCCCTCTTTTTTAGAAACTACAAGTCCCGTTTCAATGAATTTATGGATATGTTCATAAGCCTTGTTTCCCCTTATCTTTATAACAATTGATTGCTTTACGGGTTGCTTATATGCGATTATTGCCAAGGTTTCTTGTTCTGCTTTGCTAAATTCTGTTGAACCTGTTGCAAGTTTATTTACAATGTGATGATATTTTTCTGCAACATCCATCTTCCAAGAACTATTTCTATTAATTAGTTTTATTGCTCCAGTAGCATATTTTTTTTCTAGTTGATATAGAATCTCTTTAAGCATTAATGGATTAACATCTGTAAGCATAACAAGTTCTTGCATATTTAGGAATCTTCCTGCAATGAATAGGGCAGCTTCAACTTTCTCCCGGGCTTCTAGTTCTTTTTCATCAAAAAATGAATCCATTTGTTCTGCTGTCTCTTCGCTGATTGATGGAGACTCTTGAATCACGCTCTTTATCTCTTCTTCCATAAAATACACACAAATTTGATATTTAAAAGGATTAGGTTTTAGAAGGAATTTACAAAACTCTTAAAAATGCTGTTTTATTTAAAATTATATGAAAAAAGAGGTTCGAGTTTTATCGCTTGGCGGGAGTTTGATAGTTCCTCATGAAATAAATTTAAAATATCTTCGGAGCTTTAGAGAAGTTATACATAATAACACAGGGAAATACAAATTTGTAATTGTCTGCGGTGGAGGAAGCGTTGCAAGAAAGTATATTCATGCACTTGCTGAAGAAAAACAGAATTATTATATCCAAAGTCTTGCAGGAATCTCTGCAACCAGGCTCAATGCTCGTTTCATGTCTTACTTTTTTGGAATCAATCCGGAGAAGGGAATTCCTCACGACATGAAGTCTGTTAAGAATTTGCTTTTAAGAAATGATATTGTCTTTTGCGGAGCCTTGCGTTATGCTCCTGATCAAACTTCAGACACAACAGCTCTTAGGCTTGCTAGGTATCTAAAGACTGATTTTATTAACTTAACAAATGTTAAAGGACTCTATGATAAAAATCCGAGCGAATTTAAAGATGCAAAGTTTCTTCCAAGAGCTACAATTCATGAATTTTATGGGCTTGTAATGAAGATACAGTCAAAACCTGGAATGCATGCACCTGTAGATCATTCTGCAATAAAAATCATCAAAAATAACAAAATAAAAACAACACTTATAGGTGATGATTCAATGCAATTAGATAATTTTCTGAACGGAAAAGAGTTTGTAGGAACAATTATTGAGTGATTCAAAAATCTAGCGGACTCTTTATCCCGATCAACTTTCCCGTCGAATGAGTAGAAATCATTGAAGTCTCAGGACTTTTATGTCCAAGCGATGCTTGAACATCAGTAATAGAATAATTATTTTCAACTAGATGCGTAGCAAAAGAGTGTCTCAATGTGTGTGGATGAACTTCTTTAAAATTTTCAATTTTTGCCAAAATACATGCCTTTCGTAAAATTGCTCTTACAGTTGCAACATTGTATCTTTGGTTCTTATTGGAAACAAAAACATATTCTTCTGGGTCTCTTGCGTCACAGATTGCAAAAATCAGAATTTCGATTCTTTTAGCAATCACAAAAACTCTATCTTTGCCTCCTTTACCATTTCTAACAAATCCATAATTATCTTTTAGGTTTATATCTTTTATTTTCAGATTCAATAATTCAGAAACCCGAAGTCCGGCAGAATAAAGTAAGACAATCATGAGTTTATGTTTTGGATTTTTTATTGCTGCGAGTATCATATCTATTTCTTGCTTTGTCAGATATCTTTGAATTCTCTTTGGAATTTTTGAATATTTTATGTCTATCCAAATTCTTTTGTTTAAAACTTCCTCAAATAGGAATCGAATTGCCATGTGTGCAACATTTAAGGTATTCCCTGCCAATTTTTGTTCATCTAGATCATATAAGAACTCCCGAACATCTTTTTTGCTTATCTGATCTAAGGTCTTACTGGAATATTTCATAAACCTATGGATCCAGTATAAATAGGACTCAACTGTTTTTTCACTTGATCTTCTTCTGCGAAGTTCTCTCTTGACTGCATAGTCTAAGTCAACTGGAATATACATATTGGAAGATATACATTAGACTATATATAAATCTTGGTGACCACTAAAAAATAGATAAACTGGTATAGGTCAGGGGTTCCCATTTCATAAAATTTCTAGAGTCGTTAACCTGAAACTGCCATATTTTGAGGTTTTAGCTAGCTGAAAGTGCAAAGTTCGCTTAAAGTCTGTTATATTCAATTTTTGGATTACTTAAAACAGAAAAGAGAGAGGGGCTTAGTCCTTCGGACATTTTCACTCACTTCGTTCGATATTTATTAGAAGGGGTGTCAGTGCTTCGCACATATAGTCTTTTTCTGCGGAAAAAGAAATTTTAATCGGGGCGTCTTTATTTCAAATTTCTTAAGATATATTCTATATATGATAACCTCGGAATACTTCCTGAATGTTTCACTTCGCCATTTACTATAAGGATTGGTGTCATCAATATTCCACAACTTGTGGCCTTTTTTTCAAAATTCCTTAAGAATTCATCTAACTCAAAAGACCAACTATTATGATTATATTTTGCATATTCAATATTCTCTTTAAGGGAGCTATTAATAATGATCTCGTTAATATCCTCAAAAAGTATTTCAATACCTAATTTTTTTGCTACATCCTTTGCAGTACCTGTTTCAAATCCTATTTTCTTTGCAAAATCTTTAGCTTTTGAATCTGTATAACAAAGATGAATAACATTTGCAGATAGATGTAATTCTTTTACTTTCTCGTTTAATACATTAGTTAGTAAGCTACATCTTGGGCAAGGAGGATTAGTTCCGATAACAATAAATTCATTCATAATTAACAAATTATTAATATCCTTATAAAACTTATTAATCTAACTTTTTCCAAAACAAAAAGGCAATGCTTTTAAAAAGAAGCGAATAAATAATATTTAGTATGGATAGAAAATATATTTATCACGAATCAACGACAAGTATTTGTCCAAAATGTTTAGAGAGAATTCCTGCAAAAATAATCTTAAAAGACGATAAAGTTTTTCTAAAAAAATTTTGTAAAACTCATGGAGAACAAGAAGAATTATTTGAAGAGGATATTGAATACCATTTAAACAAGAGAAGTTTTGACAAGCCAGGAACAATCTCAAAAACTCAAACCGAAATTAATAAGGGTTGTCCTTTTGATTGTGGCCTATGCCCAAACCACGATCAACATACTTGCATTGGATTAATTGAAGTTACAAATAGCTGTAATCTTGGTTGTCCTACTTGTTACGCCAATAGTGGAAAAGGAGAACCTTTATCATTAAACAAAATTTCTGAAATGTTAGATTTTTTTATTGAAAGCGAAGGAGGAGAGGCAGAAATTTTACAAATAAGTGGGGGAGAACCAACAACTCATCCAGAAATAATAAAGATTATTGAATTAGCAAGGACAAGAAATATCAGATATGTTATGCTTAATACAAACGGAATAAGAATTGGTGAAGATGAAAATTTTGTCAAAGAATTAAGCAAATTTAAAGGAAAGTTTGAGGTTTATTTACAATTTGATGGTTTTGATTCAAAAACTTATTCTCACCTAAGAGGAAGAGATTTATCAAAATTAAAATTAAAAGCAATAGAAAATTTAATAAAATATGAAATTCCCATAACTTTAGTAACTACGATTGAAAAAGGAATTAACGACAAACAAATAGGAAAAATAATTGAGTTTGGAATAAAAACAAAATGTATCAGAGGAATAAATTTTCAACCTGTTGCATATTTTGGAAGATTAAAAAATGTTGATACAAGTAAGAGAATAACTCTATCAGGTGTCATAAACTTAATTGAAGAACAAGTCCCAGATTTATTTGAAAAAGGAGATATAATTCCCCTGCCTTGTAATGTTGAAAGAGTAGCAGTAACTTACATGGCTAAATCTGAAAATGGGAAGTTTATTCCTATAACAAGGAATGTTAAGGTTAAGAGTTATTTGCCTTTAATTGATAACACCTTTGCCTTTGATGCAGACAAAATTTTAAAAAACAAAGCAAAAGAAGTTTTTACAGGTGCTGGATGTTGTAGCTGTATGAAATTCATTAAAGACATCAAAAATATAATTCCTTTGAGTTTCGCACTTAAATCAAAAGAAGAAAAAATAAAATATATCAATGAGAACACATTTAGAATAAGCATCACTTCTTTTATAGATGTCTATAACTTTGATTTAAAATCCATGCAAAAAGAATGCGTTCATATTATAACTCCTGAATTAACAAAAATCCCTTTTTCATCATACAATATGTTTTATAGAAAATGATACTAATAATTGCAGATACAATAATTGGAATTTGTCTTTTTGCTTTATTTACATCTATAATGATTAATTTTGCAGAAAGTTCAAATAAAAAAATTAAAAGAGAGAAAAAGAGTATTGTAGAAACAGGAACAATGACTTTATTCTTTATTGTTTTTTATATTCTTATTCGTTTCAAGATTGGAGAATTTATTGTTAATACACAACTTAGAAATTATTTAATTATTATTGGTTTGACTCTGATTGTTCTAGGTTGTATAATCAATATTGCTGGAAGATTTAATCTTGGTCAAAACTGGGCTAATCAAGTAAAAATATATAATAATCAAACTTTTGTCAAAAAAGGAATGTTTAAAGTAGTTAGACATCCATTATATTCTTCTCTAATGTTAATGTTTTATGGAGCATGCCTAGTTTATCCCAATTATCTCGCATTTTTAGCAAATACTTTTATATTCATCCCATTTATGTATTATAGGGCAAAGCAAGAGGAGTCTTTATTGCTAAAAACTTTTAAAGAGTATAAACAATATAAAAAAGAGGTTGGAATGTTTTTTCCAAAAATAATAAAATGAAAATATCAAAAAA
>CAZLFJ010000004.1:0-31071 GCA_964558795.1 Candidatus Woesearchaeota archaeon
CTGAGCTGGTGTCCCAGCCGGAAATATCTTGGTTGAATTGTGAATTATAGAACATTACAGACATGCTAGTTACGGAGCTGGTGTCCCAGCCGGAAATATCTTGGTTGAATTGTGAATTATAGAACATTGCAGACATATCACTTACTGAGCTGGTGTTCCAGCCGGAAATATCTTGGTTGAATTGTGAATTATAGAACATCCAAGACATGCTAGTTACGGAGCTGGTGTTCCAAGTACTAATATCTTGGTTAAATGAAGTTGCTCCCCAAAACATTTGAGACATAGATGTAACCTTAGAAGTATCCCAAGTGCTGAGATCTTGATTGAAGGAGGTTGCTCCAGTAAACATTCGAGACATATCCGTTACGGAGCTAGTGTTCCAGCCAGATATATCTTGATTGAAAGATGTTGATTGCTCAAACATTCCGGCAAGGGTTTGAACATGTGAAACATTCCACTCATTTAGACTTGCATTAAATAGGGATCTTCCAAAGGCCCTATAAAGATTTGTAGTATCTGTAATATTCAGAATATCTGTCGCATTAGAATTAAAATTGGTACAACCATAAAAATAACTCCCATCATTTCCAAGCCTTAAATCTCCCCATTGTGCTATATTAAAAATTTTGTTTCTATCCCCTCCAAAACCAAATCTAAATCCAATAATTGTACCATTTATTCTTAGAGTATAAACTCCCGGAGAATCGTATGCGTGGGTTTTATTTGCAGAATCCCAAGATTTCACATTTTGAATATTCCCATCTCCCCAATCAACTGTGAAATCATAAGTTCCAGAGGACGTCAATGGAAGTCTTATTGAATTAGCATTAGAAGAACCAGTAGAAGTTCTAGTTGTGTTCCAAGTTGATATAAAATAACTTGGTTCAGGAGGAGGACAATCCTTTCCCGCATCGCTAATCACCCAAGAATAATCATTAATCAAAACATTTCTTGCATCCTCTCCCAGACAGTAACTTATTCCTTGTGCTCCAAACTGAATTCCTGAATGTATTGAACTTTGTCCAGCCCAACCAATTAGTATATTATCATAATTATCAGTTGAAAGACCAGAGTTAAAAAACATATAAATAGAATATTTAAAACTAGAAATGTTCCAGGTGCTGAGGTCTTGATTGAATGAGGTTGCCCCGTAGAACATATACCAGCTATATTCTACCTTAGAGGTATTCCAGGTGCTGAGGTCTTGATTGAAGGAGGTTGCTCCGTAGAACATATGTCCCATATAATCTGAATTGGAAGTGTCCCAATTGCTGAGGTCTTGATTGAAGGAGGTTGCTCCGGAGAACATTGATCCAAAATTCTCAATATTGGAAACATCCCATTCAGAAATATTTTGGTTAAATGAAGTTGCTCCCCAAAACATTCCAGACATATCTGCAACATTATGTGTATTCCAAGTGCTGAGGTCTTGATTGAATGAGGTTGCTCCGTGGAACATATATCCCATATCTAGAACATTTGAAGTGTCCCAGCTGTTTATAGGTTGATTGAATGAGGTTGCTCCATAAAACATGTAGGACAAGTCTTGGACATTAGAAGTATTCCAGGTGCTTATGTTTTGATTGAAGGAGGTTGCTGCGTTGAACATTCGAGACATAGATGTAACATTAGAAGTATCCCAGGTGCTGAGGTCTTGATTGAATGAATTTGCTCCCCAAAACATTTGAGACATAGATGTAACCTTAGAAGTATCCCAAGTGCTGAGGTCTTGATTGAATGAATTTGCTCCCCAAAACATCAGCCTCATATTTGAAACATTTGAAGTGTTCCAAGTACTTATGTTTTGATTGAAGGAGGTTGCTCCAGTAAACATCCTATACATATCTGCAACATTATGTGTATTCCAAGTGCTGAGGTCTTGATTGAATGAAGTTGCTCCTTCGAACATCCAAGACATATCTAGAACATTTGAAGTGTCCCAATAGCTGAGGTCCTGATTGAATGAGGTTGCTCCGTAGAACATCTCCTGCATGTCTATAACATTAGATGTTTCCCAATTGCCCAAGCTACCATTAAAGTTAGAAGCACCGCTAAACATGCCCTTAAGACTAGTCGTCCCAGTTAGATTCAAAACATCTGTTGCATTTGAATCAAGATTAGAACAACCATAAAAATAATATCCCCCAGTTCCAAGCCTTAAATCTCCCCATTGTGCTATATTAAAAATTTTATTTTTATCAATTCCCTCAAAATTAAAAAAATTAAATCCAACAATAGTTCCATTAATCTTTAAGGTATAAACTCCTGGGGAATCGTATGTATGCGTTGCAGACCAATAATTTCCCACATTTTGAATGTTTCCATCTCCCCAGTCTATTGTAAAATTATAGGTTCCACTGGGAGATAACGGAAGAGCAATCGTAGTTGAGTTTGAAGAACCCTCAGAAACTTCGCTAGTATCCCAAGTAGAGATAAAATAATTTGGCTCCTCGGGCTCGCCCAATAAAGATTCCTCATAAATCAACCAAGTAAAACTTTCATTATTTCCCTGCCAACCAAGATAAGGATAACCATTGTTTAAATCTTCATCGGAATAGGAAATATTCCAAGTGGCATCAATGAAATTAGTTAGGTTCTTCATTTGTGTAGTTGTTAATCCTGTTCCGCCAGCACTTGTTGTTTGACCCGAAGTATTAATATCCCAGAAAGAATCATTAACGGTTCCTCCCTCTGAAGATCCCACAAGACCCCCCGTAGCAATACCACCAGATAAGCTTCCCACTGAATAAGAATTAACA
The DNA here is from genome assembly GCA_964558795.1 of Candidatus Woesearchaeota archaeon. Lineage (GTDB taxonomy): Archaea > Nanobdellota > Nanobdellia > Pacearchaeales > GW2011-AR1 > CAKZRD01. The sequence goes on from CAZLFJ010000004.1 coordinate 2,760, forward strand.
ATAGATCCAAAGGAATATCCAACTAACCCTCCAACATAATCTTTCCCAGACACATTTCCCACTGCATAAGAATTAATAATATCTCCAAGAGCCTGTTCACCCACCAATCCTCCAACATAATCTCCAGAACCAATCACACTTCCATTTGAATAAGAATTATTTATCGTCCCCTCAGAATAACCTATCAAACCTCCAACATCACCACTACCATTAACAACACCCATCGCAAAAACATTATCTACAACCCCATAAAGAATAGAATATCCTGCCAAAGCCCCAACATATCTAGAACCGGATATGTTCACATCAATCAAACCCAGATTGACAATGGTGCCATTGGAATAACCAAACATACCCTGATAATTTAGAGAAGGCCTATTAATGTATAACCCACTAATATTAAATCCCTGACCATTCAACTTACCTGAAAATATAAAAACGGTCGTTGAATTACCAATAGGCAACCACCCAGTATCACCATTCGCATTTGGTCCTGCAATCCCAGCATAACCTTCGTCTTCAGCACCAAGATTATTCATTAAAATATAACTTGCAGTTAAATTCTCCCGAGTACTGTTTAAATCTATCCAACTAGTGATCTCGCAAGGAGTTTCAACTGTTCCTTCGCCAAGCATCCCCCCAGGACAAATACTCCCTTCAAGTATTCTAATTTCATAAACTTGCTCACTCAAATGCGGAACAGTCCATTCAATGTAATCAATTAAATTGTCTTCATCAAAATCATAAGCATCGAAATTTGTAACTTTTGCTTCACCTTCGCCATCCTCATACCAAGAAAGTTTAATTTTGTTTTTCTCATTCATTGGAACTTGTAATTGAATTTCAAGAACACTATATGCCAATATATCTGTATAACCCAGTTCTGTTGGACCAGAAACAACAACCCTTTTACCACCCTCGATTAATTCCTCAATAGCTTGAGGAGCTTCAGTATAATACTCAACAGAAATATCCTCACTCTCCCCAGAAACAACATCCGTTAAATCCACTTGCAAAGAATCAGAATCAACAACTATTTCCAGAGCTTCCTCATAAATAACCATTCCGGTTATTCCACTAAAAAGAGAATTAAGAAGTTTATCTAAGAAACCGCGCTGTTTATCAGAAATAACCATTCCAGTAATAGGACTAGTTATAAGTTCCTCTCGGTTTAGGGTTTTCATTTCAACAATCTGAGTTTCAATATCACTTCCAGCATTCCTAGCAGAGTCTCCAGTTTTAACAACAATTTCCTCAGCCCCTTTTGGCAACTCAACTTGCAAGCTACCATTTCCCTCGACAGAAAGTTTCTTCACCCACTTAACAGGCCTACCGATAACAACTTGAGATCTAATTATTGTCTCATTAATGATAGTAACCTCAGTTTGATTAATCTCTTCAAAAGATTCGTTGAATAATTCTTTAATAGATTCATTAATAGGATCATTTAATGATTCATTTAGAGAAGCATTAATAGATTCATTATTGAGGAAAGTTTCCTCATCGAGACTAATATTTTCAAAAGAAATGTTTTCCTGAACAACTTCTTCAGAAAAATTTTCAGAAACGCTCGAAGAAGGCAATGGCGGAACAAGAATTTCCTCAGCAGTATCTAATTCATTCGCTAAATCCTCTGCAACATCCAAATCCTCACCAGAAGAAATATTTGGAGAATCAATTGCTCTACCTGTAAATATAGAAAAAAAACTATTAAAAAAAGATTTGAGAATATTATCCGAATTCCCATTATCTGCCAAAACAAAGGAGGCAGATATAAACAAAAATCCAAATAGCACAGCAAATGCAATAAGTCCACCAGTCTTTAATTTTATCATGCAAAAAAGAAAAAAACAAACTATTTAAAGCTTTGTTGCTATTGCATTTAAAAGATGGTAAACCAAATAGTTATTGTGGCTGTTACTCTATTAATCACGGGTATAATTCTTCTAGTATTAGCATTTCGCAAAAAGGAAGAGACAGCAAAAGAGATAGAAATAGCAAAAAACCCCCTAGACATAATCCAACAAGAAAAGAACCAAAATAAACAGCTAATAGAATTGACTAAATTTTTAAAAAAATACCTAAAAGAGAATTATAAAATAAAAGAAACAAACTCATTAAATGAGATAATACTTGAGCTTGAAAAAGAAGATATAAAAGAGTTTATAGAAATTTGTAAGGATCTTAATGAATACTACTATTCCACAAAGAAACCAACAAAAAAAGATATAGAAAGATTAATAGAAAGATTAAGAATAGAAATAAAATTCATAGAAATAATAAAAAAACAAGAAAATTTAATAAAAGAAAAGAATAAAACTTTTCTAGATAGAATGAAAGAAAGAGAAGAGAAAATTAAAAAGGAAATAACAGATACAAAAATAAATAACAGTAAAGATATTTCTAAATAGAATGAAAAAGATAATTGCACAAGGAGCAGAAGCGATAATTTACTTGGAAAAAGAAATTATAACAAAAGACAGAGTTGCTAAAAAATATAGATTAAAAGAATTAGATGAAAAGATAAGAAAATCAAGAACTAAAAAAGAGTTGAAGATACTTGAAAGAGCAATTGGGAAAGTTAATGTTCCCAAGTTAATAAAAGGAGAATCAAAAAAGTTTTCAATAAGAATAGAATACTTAGATGGAGATAAATTATCTGAAAAACTAGACCACTATAAAAAAGACAAACAAAAAGAAGTCATGAAAAAACTAGGAATCCAGCTTGCAAAACTACATAGCCTAGATATAATCCATGGAGATTTAACAACCTCAAATGCAATTTTAAAAAAAGAAGATGTTTACTTAATTGACCTTGGATTAAGTTTTATATCAAAAAGAATAGAAGATAGAGCCGTAGATCTTCACTTAATAAATCAAGCATTAGAAGCAAAACACTTTCGAAATCACAAAGGATTATTTGAAAGTTTAATTGAAGGATATAAAACCTACGAAGACTGCGAAAAAGTCCTTAAACAATTAGAAAAAGTAGAAGCAAGAGGGCGCTATAAACACTAATCTTATCTTAGTTCATTCGTTGTTTGTAGATTAATCTAACTCTCAAAAAAAGCTAATTAATCTCAACAATGATGTTGAAGAATTAACAAAATTCCCACGAAATTTGTTAGGAGAGAGCCCAAGCGAACGGAAAAAATTTATGGGAGTTCTTAACGATTAAAAAAACTAGGTTTTTGATTTCACAAGATTTATGGGAACAAAAAACACGAAGGGGTGGGCCTCCTAAAGAGGCCTCGAAGAATAGCTGAGAGGCCTTGAAAAGGTTCTCGCACATCCTTGGTGTTCTCGCACATCCTTGGTGTTCTCGCACCTCATTGGCATCGGCAATTTGTAAAAAATTCGCAAAGTGGGCTCCTAAAATCAAAAACCACAATAAGTTAAAAACAAAAAAACTCCCAGATATTAAAAATAACACTGTTAAGCCCATAAATACTCAAGAATAAATCGAAGATAAGGTTATTTCTTTAAAAGAGTTTATCACCCCTTAAAAATTAAACAAATTAGCATAAAAGCTTATAAAGAAAAACAAATTACAACCTTTGTATTTAATAGGAGGCAATGATGATAGAGACGATAAATAATTTTGCAAAAGAATTTTTGGAAGAAAGCAAGAATAAGCCAGTCAGAGTTATAAGCCACTACGACACCGATGGAATTACCTCTGCAGCAATCATTGCAAAGACATTAAAAAGATTAAATAAAGTCTTTTCTGTAAGAATAATCAAAGGAATAGAAGAATCAATTTTAAAAGAAGAATTAAAAAGAAATGAAAAAGAAGTTATACTATTCACAGATCTTGCCTCAAATAGCCTTGAACATTTTACAGATTTAAAAAATCCAGTATTTATTATAGACCATCACCAAATTAATGCAGAAAAATTGAATTATAAAATAAAAGTAATAAATCCACACCTAATAAATAACGCTGAAATTTGTAGTGCGGGACTCTGTTATTATTTTTCCAAAACAATAAGTCAGCAAAATTTCGACCTTGCAAGACTTGCAATAATAGGAATGATAGGAGATAGACATGAAAAAGAACTATCAAAAGAATATCAGCAAATAATAACTGATGCAGAAGAAGTAGAGGTAAAAAGAAACTTGCTAATATTTTCTGCAACAAGACCCCTTAGAAGATCTCTAGAATACTCCACCTCAGTTTATATCCCTGGAGTTACAGGATCTCAAGCAGGAGTACTTGAACTATTAAGAGAAAATGGAATTACTCCCGACAAAAGCCTTTGTGAATTGACAGATGAAGAATCCTCCAAGCTTATAACATCTGTAATGATTCGAAGAAGCACCCAAAGAAACCCTGAAGAAATTCTTGGAAATATATATGTATTAAAATTTTTTAACAGAAAAGAAGATGGAAGAGAAATAAGCGTACTAATAAATGCTTGTTCAAGACTAGGACACTCAGACCTAGCACTATCATTCTGCATGGAAACAAGAGGATATTACGAAAAAGCTCAAGACATTTATATTAAATACAGAAAAGAATTACTCGATGGACTTAGAACTGCAGAGAATCTAGAGAAAATAGAAGGCTCGGGATTTGTAATCATGAATGCGGGAGAGAAGATAAAAGACGCAATAATTGGCACAGTTTGTTCAATGTTATCATCCTCAAATGTTTATGAGCGTGGAACTGTTTTAATTGGAATGGCCTATAATCAAGACAAGATAAAAGTTTCCGCGAGAATTACTGGAGAAGGAACTAAAAATCTAAAAGAAGTTTTAGAAAAAACAGTAATGAGTTTTGAAGCAGAAGTTGGCGGGCATCAAAACGCTGCAGGATGTTTGATTAAAAGAGAAGACGAAAACAAATTCCTAGAAGAACTAAAGAGAAATCTAGAGATAGAAGTTATTAAAGTTTAATTCTGAAAAAATCCCAAATTAGTAAAAATCCTAGAAAGTTATTGTTTTAACATTCAAAAAATTAGCTAGCAATTTCCCACCACATTGCTTCCTCATAGATAAGGGTATGTTGCCAGGTATGGTGGATATAAAGGTTTGTACCATCTGCGGAGTTATTACTGTTCCAATTTCCATCAGAAAAGTAATAATTGGGCCCCTTAGTGCTGCCAGAATTCCCCCATTTTAAAGTTCTTTGTTCCAGATTGCCAACAGCCTTAAACCGTTTTGACCATTCGGTAGCAGAGTCGTTATAGAAACAATAAGGTCTAGAAAGACTATTCTGGGGAGTATCAGTATTTATATTGGACCTAAACATCAAAATCAACTTATCTGAATCAGCATCCCAACACTCTTGTGGAAGAGTTATATTATATGGACTCAATGTTCCATGTTTTACCAACCACTTACTATTATTTGTTGCCCCCACGGGTTTAGTATAATTAAGATAGAAAAGACCTCCAATCTCGGTGCCCATTTGTACAATCTGAGCATTTCCATCAAAAGCTTCCTGATAAACCCAAGTTATAACAGGCCCAGAAACTCCCCCCGTACTATCACCACCATTATTACCACTACCTCCCCCATCCACAGCGCCAATCGGAACATTTCCTTCTGGAGAAATAATATCTCCCTCATTTGCCAAATTATCAACTACTTCAGATTTCAAATTACAAGAACTAATCGAGATAGAAGAACTAACATCACACTGCTTTTCAGAATTACTTACCAAAACAATAGGAAAAAATTCTATCTTTTCTACACTATTAAATGCACTAACATTAAGATAAATCATTTCTGAAGAACTTGAAAAAGAAGAGTTTATTTTGAATGGATAAGAATTCCCCTCAGAAAAAACAAGAATTTTTGCTCCCCCATATAAAACATCCGCACTGCCCTTAGCAACCCTCAAAGCTAAAACCCCATTATTGGAATCATAGCAACTAAAACCCGATTCAATATCAATATAAATATCACTTAAAGCAGAAGAACAAATAGTTCCCCCCGAAAGACTTGTTCGCACCATTGGTACAACAATAGCTCCAATTATTCCAACTGCAGCGACTGCAATCATTATGATTAAAACAGTAGATACTATATCACTTATTGCCCTCTTTTCTAATCCAAATAATATAAAAACTAAATCAAACCAAACTATTTAAATGTATTTTTTTAGAAAAATTAAAAACAAATCTTTAAAAAGCCAGAAAAACACACAAATACATGGAAAAGAAACGAGAAGCAAAATTTGTAAAGGTTAAATGTTCCAAATGTAAAAAGTCCCAGGTAATATTTGGGAAAGCAGCTTCAAAAGTACATTGTATAGACTGTGAAGGCGTTTTAGCACTTCCTTCTGGTGGAAACGCCAAAATAAGAGCAAGAGTTGAAGAAGTATTAAACTAAATATCCCCCACATCTTGAAGCATTCTAAAAAAAGTTGTATTAAACAAAAGTTTAAAGATTGGAAACCATGAAGGCTAAATCTACTCATTGGAAAAACAGATTTAAAGAATAACAAGTTGCTCCGCTTTCACACTCACAATTTGAGATAAATTTATTAAGTAACTATTCTAATTTAGTATAGTTGTATAGAGGTTTATTTGACCATAATTCTAAAAAATTATCTGAAAGAGCTAATTAATCTAAACAAAAATGTCAAAGAGTTTTTAGGATTAACAAAATTCCCCGAGATTTTGTGAGTGAACCCAGGTGAACAAAAAACTTTCGGGTTTGCTGAGATTCAAGAAAAACTAGCTCTAAAAAATTGCAGACCTGAAAGTTTTTTCAAGAGAAAATCTCGAGTTTGCTGAAATCTCCAAAGAACAAAAATAAACTCTCGCAAATTTGAGATTTTTTCAAAAAAATCTCGAGTTTGCTGAACAAGAATAATAGTTTGGATTGATTTTCCCAAATGTACTGGAAAAAATACAACAAAGAAGGGCAGGCCTAGAAAGTTGATGAATGAAATGAAGAAACTCTAAACTGAGTTTCGTCTGATTTAAAGAAAATTTTAAGTACAGAGAAAATTAACCTACCCAAATCCTTATAAATGAATTTTTGATTGGTTAAATATGGAACTTGAAGAAGACTCACTAGTTTTAGGAATTGTTGAAAAAATAGAAAATATGAACGTATTCGTGAAGCTTCCTGAAGGACTGAGGGGAACAATAGTATCCTCAGAGATAGCACCTGGAAGAATTAAGAATATAAGAGAATATGTTGCTCCGAACAAAATTATTGTTTGCAAAGTATTAAGATTATCTGGCAATCATATAGATCTATCACTAAGAAGAGTTTCATCAAAAGAAAAACAAGAAGTAATGCTAAAGTACCAAGAAGAAAAAGATTTTGAGATGGGTTTAAAATCTATACTAAAAGATGATTATTCTGAAGCAATAGAGAAAATTAAAAGAGACTTTAAAAGTTTAAATGATTTTATAGAAAAAATAACCACAAATGAAGAAGTTTTAGAAAATTATATTCCAAAAGAACATCTAGAGAACATAAGAAAATTAACAGAAAAAAGAAAAAAAGAAGTAGAAGTAAAAAAGATAATAAAATTAAAATGTCTAGACTCTGATGGTCTTTGTAAAATTAGGGAGATATTTAATTCAGACAAACCAGAAATTAAAAAAACCTATGTTTCCGCAGGCAATTATCTAATAACTGTAAAAGCAGAGGATTATAAAAAAGCAAATGCGACTATGCAAGAATTTTTAGATCAAGTAGAAAAAAGATCTAAAAAAAGTACTTGTGAAATTTCTATAGAAGATAAAAAATAATATGCCAAATAAAATTAAAATTTGTAGAATCTGTAAAAAATATACTCTAAAAGAAACATGCGAGTTATGTAAAAATAAAACTGAATCTCCACACTATAAATTTCTAAAGATACCCAATCAGAAAGGTTCACAAGAAGAAAATTTCTAAAAAAGTCAAAATCGCCAAAAAAAGCATTAAAGAAAGATTTTTATAGTGTTTAAGATATAAATTTATGAGGTGAATGAATGATTTTAATATACATACTGTTAGGGATAGCACTTACAATAATTATAACTATATTAGCATTAGTTAAGATAGAGTCTAACACAAAAAAAGAAATCTCAAGAATGTTAGAGATAGAAAAAAGTACATATTATCAAAAAACCCTAGAAAGACTAGCAAAAAATACAAAAGATCGGAAGAAAACAATAGAAGAAATAGACAAACTGGCAAGACAATTCTTTTTAGAATATCATGCAATAGCTCAAAAAGCAGATTATTCAGAAATAGTAGAGACACTAAGAAAAAAAGAAAATAAAAGATTAATAGAATTTGCAGAAAAAATGCTAGAATTATCCTATTCAAAAAAAGAATCAAGCATTTTAAGAATAAATGAATTGATATACTTGCTCGATGATATTTTTAAAGAAAACACTCAAAAAGTAGTAGAGTCTCAGAAATAAACCAACACTATAATGCTCAGAATTTTGTTGAATTAATTGTTGTTTAGTTGTTCATCAAAGAATCTCCCAACCTATCACATCTCTGAACAACGATGTCAAAGAGTTTTTAGGATCACCAAAACCTTGGATTTTGGTTTTGGAGAGACAGAAAAAATAAGAAGTAAAGTATTCTAAAATCCTCGATTTTTTCTGTATTAACAAAATTCCCTGAGATTTTTGTGAGTGAACCCAGGTGAACAAAAAACTTTCGGGTTTGCTGAGATTCAAGAAAAACTAGCTCTAAAAAATTGCAGACCTGAAAGTTTTTTCAAGAGAAAATCTCGAGTTTGCTGAAATCTCCAAAGAACAAAAATAAACTCTCGCAAATTTGAGATTTTTTCAAAAAAATCTCGAGTTTGCTGAACAAGAATAATAGTTTGGATTGATTTTCCCAAATGTACTGGGAAAAATACAACAAAAAATAGATTAACTAAGAATCAAGGAAATTTTGGTTTTCACAAATATTATGGGAACTCAAAGCAAGGAAGGGAGGGCCTCACATAGAGGTTCTAGCGCCTCCTTGGCGTAGAGAATTTGTAAAAAATTGCATGGTGGGCTCCTGAAAACCAAAATTTCCCAAAAGTATTAATCCAAAAAATTCCCCTAAAATTTCCAAACCCTACAAAATTCAAAACTTAAAAATCACCTCAAATTAATCAAAATACATTCAATAGCAAAAAGAAGAATAGCAAAAAGAACCAAATAGGCAGAAACATCTATTGCAACAATCCCCCTATTCGAAACAATTGCAGATTTAAAATTTTCCTTTAAGCTTTCTGCATCAGTTCCTTCAATAAAAACGCCCCCCGTTTGATAGGATATAGCATTTAATGTATCCGAGTCTAGTTTAGACAAACCAAAAACAGCCTCAGCACCAGAAATAGTTCCAATTGGAATAGTATAAATCATTAGTCCCTTGCTAACTGCATATCTAACAGCCACTTCAACATCTTCAATTGTAGATTGACCATCACTAAATAATACAACAACTTTTACATCCTCATTAAAAAGAATATTTGAAGAAGTAACAAAGGTCTCATAAAAACCTGTACCTCCAATGCTACTAATCTCAAGTTTATCTAAACTTGTCCTCAATTGTTCTTTTTCAATAGTTATATCATTTTCAATAAGACTATAGGCCCCAAAAGAAACGATTCCAATTTTGGTCATATCTGGAATAATATCAATAAAATCTTTAGAAAGAGACTTGGCAAATTCAAGTCTGTTTGGTTTAAAATCATCAGCAGTCATACTCTGAGATAAATCTATTGCAAACACAAAAGAGGCTTCACTAACTTCCCTAGTCAAATGAACCCTTGGTCCAGATATAGAAAGAACAAGAATAACTAAAATAAAACAACTTAAAAGAAGAGTAGTAATATTTTTCGAAAACATATCTGCCCCACTAACTCTAGAGATAGCTTCATAATTCGCAAAATTCAAGGCCTTCTTACTTCTTCCACGAATAGAAGCAAAGTGAAGAAAGATAAATAAAGGTATTAGAAATAAAAGAAACAAATATTTCGGATTAGATAATGTGATGTTCATCTTCCGGGTGTAACAACCCTCCTTTTTCTAGCTCTTTGATTTAAAAATTCAACAAGACTTGCAACAAAAGATTCTTTAGTGTTTAATTCTAAAGGCTCAATAGCAGAGTCCTCAAAAATTTTCATTAGTTTAATTTTATCCTCTTTCGCTTTTTTTTCATACTCTCTTTTTGCAACAAGAGAATTAACAACCATTTGACCAGAACCATGAGGATTTTGTAACACAAATTCTGTATCTAATTCTGGCAAAGCTTCATCGAGTGGATCTCGAATAATTAGAGGAATTGTTTCAAATTTCTGAGAAAAAATTTGAAAGTTTTTTGCAAAATTATCTCCAAGATGCAAAAAATCAGATAAAAAAAAGACAGCATTTACAGAACTGCTGAGATAATCAACTAGATATTCAAAGATATCTCCCAGCCTTGCAGGCTTTCCACCATAAATATCTGGATCTGCAAGATCATTAGCAAATATATTAAATGTTCTTTTACCCCCCTTAGGAGTAATTATCTTCTTAAATTTCTCATCAAAAAATCCAAAACCAATGTTGTCTCCAGAAACAATTATTAGATGGGACAAAGCCGCCGCAATTTCGGCAGCATGTTCGCATTTTAGTTTGGAAGTAGAACCAAAAACCATGCTATCACTAACATCAATAATAAACATTATGTTCAAATCTCTCTCTTCAATATATTTTTTAACAAGTATGTCCTGACTACGAGAAGAAGCCATCCAATCAATCATACCAGCATCATCATCGGGAGTATATGTTCTATATCCATCAAACTCAATTCCCTTTCCACGAAAAATTAGCTTATAAATAATCCACTGCAAGGCAAAACGATTCATCATAGACTCAAGCTCTGAGATCCTACCAGCAAAATCAAGATTTAAACTTCTTTCAGCCATTTTTAATTAGTTATTCGGCAATCTTCTCAAGGATTGCATCGATAACCATATCAGGAGTAATCTTCAGAATTTCCGCTTTATAAGATAAGATAATCCTATGTCTTAAAACGTCATGAACCGAATCCTTAACATCTTGCGGAACAACAAACTCCCGCCCATTTACCATTGCTCTGGCCTTGCTAGTGATAAAAAGTGCAATTGTCGCCCTAGGAGATGCCCCCCACTCAAGATATTCGCCATATTTAAATTTTTTAGTTCTTGTAAGTTCAATAATATCCAAAATCAAATCTTTAACCTTCTCATCAATATAAATATCATTTACTAGTACCTGCATTTCAATAATCTCCTGAGGATTTGTAACTTTCTTTAAAGAGAAATCATCAAACTTTTTAAGAGTCATGTTTTGTTCCATAATCTGTTTTTCTTCATCTCTTTTTGGATAAGTCATAATTAATTTAAACAGGAATCTATCGATTTGTGCTTCGGGCAGTGAATAAACTCCGCTTTGTTCAAGAGGATTTTGTGTAGCCATCACAAAGAAAGGTTTGGGCAATGCAAAATCACTTTTTCCCAAGGTAACCTGCTTCTCTTGCATGGCCTCAATCATAGCTGACTGGGTCTTTGGAGGACTTCTGTTAATTTCATCAGCAAGAATAAAATTTGCAAATATTGGACCTTTCTCTGTAACAAAACCCTTATTAGGATAATAAGTAGTTATACCAACAATATCTGTTGGAAGAAGATCTACTGTAAACTGAATTCTTCCTTGACTACAACCAGTAACTTCTGACAAAGATCTTACAACCAAGGTCTTAGCAATACCTGGAACCCCCTCAATCAAAACATGACCTCCACAAACAAGCGCAATAATAAGCCTATCAACAATCTCTTTTTGACCCACAAAAGCCTTAGAAACTTCCACACGAATCTTAGAAATAGTAGCTGCACAAGATTTTATTCTATTAGCTATACTACCAGTACCATCACCCTTTTTCACCATGTCTTCTTTAATCTCCTTAAACTTTTAAACCTATTGTTTTTTTAATCTGAATCTCTTTATGTAATAATAAAGTATACCCAGGATAATTGCTCCGAATATAGAATAGAGTAAATATCTAACAATTTTATCTTCTAAACTCTCAGTTGGTTGTCTTCTAGGAAGAAGTGTTTTTTGACTAACTGCATCACGACAACCCTCAATGGCTCTATTTGTTTCTGCAAGTGCCTCTTCAAATTTATTTTCATTGTATAACTGTTTAGCACGATTCACAAGCTCCTTAATTTCCAAACACTCCGGATTTTGTGCAATTAGCTCTTCTGCAAAAATAATCCTCTCAAATACTTGTTCTCGTTCCTGAACAACTAACTGAATTTTAGCCCAATCCATGTATTTGGGAGTTAATACTGTTGCATTAATTAGAATTTCATACATCCCTGTTTCATTCAAGTTCATACTAACTGTAAGATTTGTTTCACGAGTTTCATTAATCTTTAGAGAATCAAAAAAATCTGAATCAAAAGACATATTAATTTTATCCATTGAAGAAGCATTCATAAAAATAGCAGAAGAAAGATTAATTTTTGACAATTCCTTTTTTCCGTCGTTGTAAAGCCTAATCGGAATAATAATCTTGCCACTCATATTTGTTGAAACCTGCCCAGGAACTAAAATTTTTAGAGAGACTGGAACCTCTACCGTTTTAGTAGAACTGGTTGGCGTAGGAACTCGAATAACTTCAGGATTTATGAATTTAACAATAAAAGAATTACTAGTCGCATTTGTTAATGTATTATTTGATAAATCTAAATCAAACCCTGTAATATTTATTGTCTCAATGGTTTCACCTTGAATCTTTGCAGTCAAAGATAGAATAAGATCTTCAGAAACATTAGCAAAAATATTTGTGAGAGTTTCATTACTCTGAATACTAAAATTTAAACTTTGATTATAAAAAATATCATAATAATCTAAATCATTAAAATATTCAAGTAATGAAATATTAATTGTCCCCGTAACTCCTGTTTCTTTTGTAGGTATAATCCCTTGAAAAATTATTGGAAAATTTTGATGAGAAACAGAAATAGAAAAATTAGATTCATTGACTAGTTCACTAGAATTTATCAACAAACTATAATTTGAAATAGATACTCTGAGTGTCAGATTCTTAGGATAAGAATAGGTTTCATCATAAAAATTTGAGTCAAAATAAATTGAGAAATTGGACCCATTTCCTGGACCGAGTGTAGAATTTCTTAGAGTATAATTTGTTTGTTCAAAAAATCCAGAAGAATTGTTATAGACCATTTGTCCAAACCATAGCTCATAAAGTAAATCTTCTCCCATAGAATTATTTGCAGAAACATTGATTTCAAAAGTTTTGTTTTCCATCAAAAAGGAAGAATTACTAATATTATAATAAAGAATCTTTGGAAAATCATAAACATATAACCAAAAATCCTGAGTATCGTTCAGATAGTCCTGAGAAAAAATACCCTGATCTGTAACCGTAATATTAATATGATATTTACCTGCATGACTAGAGTTCAATGAAAGATTTATTTTTCCAGTAGTAGAATTAAAGGTAGTGCCATTAAATAAATCAAAGTCTATTCTGGAACCATTAGTACTCAAAAATTCATAACTAAAATTTAGAGTAAAATTCTCCAAAGAATTTCCATCTTCGCTATCGTTAGCTAGCAATTGATATTCAAATGTTCTTCCAACAGCCGAATAACTATCGTTTATATAAAATAGAAACGGAGGATTATTTACCTCACTAATATTTAAGATAAAAGAAAACACACTATAATTTCCAAATTTATCGCTAATATTAAGAGTTACATTATAATCTCCGACATTAGATTTTATTGGAGTAAAAGATGATCTAAATGACGTAGAATTATTAGTTAGAGATAATATTGGTAAAAAATTTAAAGATATAGGATTAGTGACCCCCCCAAAAGGTACAACAGAAGTATTAACAGTTAAGGTTTCATTAAAAAAAGATTTCTGCCTTATTAAGAAATCAAAATCAAGTACATCAAGATCAATCATGCTTAGATTATTTTCATAAGCCCTATAGACTCCAGAAGAAAAAAAAGACTCAGTAGTGCCTCCAATGAATAAATCAGTTATATTTGGTGCAGAATTATCATTAGTTATATTAAAGAAAAAAGTAGAATTACTTGAAAGTCCAAGAGAATCCTTTGCAAAAATTCTATATTCATAAACGCCCACACGCTCTTTCCACAAAGAAATATTGATCAATCCAGTACTAGAATTAAAGTTAGAAGAATCTAAAAGATGGTCTCCCCCGTTAATGACTGAATAATTATATTGGCTGATTACATGCAAAGGGTTATCCGCCGTATCCGAATCGTTAACAAATTCAGATAAATTTATATTCAGAAAATTAGAATTATTAAAAACAGAATACACATGTCCAAAATAATTATAACTGGTTTGATTCCATTCTGGAGGTTCATTATCTATAAAACTAACATTGAAGACCAAATAGTCCGAATTCCCAGATAAATCGGTGGCTGAAAGATTAATAGTATAATCTCCGATTTCGTTCTCTGTAGCTATGAAAAGAATATAAGATTCATAAATACTAGCATTTATTCCAGTACTTCCCAAATAGATATTAAAATTAGAAAAACCCGAGATTATCTCCATATTTGAAAGATTTAAAACAGTATAATCAAAAGTTATACTCTCATCATAAACCCTCTTATCAAATATGATATAATCATTATCTCTTGTATCAAATCTAATTATGTTTCCATCACCGCCAACAGAAAAATTCCCAAGATTATTAACCATTGTAAGTGTGGGCGTTTCATTTTTAGATTGTGTTATATTAATTAGGAAATTTTCAATTACGGGGGTTGTTTCAATATCTTCTGGAGGGCTTGTATCATTAACAAAAAAAGTTACATTCCAAAAACCAACATTTTGCTTTCCAGGCATATCAATAGTCAAATTTAATATATAAGTATAATTTGAAGCATTGACACTTTCATTCTGGCTAAACCATTCTTGAGCCCTGAGAGTATTATTTGTAAGATCTGCAGAACTCCAAAAATTTAGAGGACTATTGTCAAGTTCGGTTGTAATATTAATCTGACAGTAAGTAGTTTCATTATCTTTCATAGAAAAATCAGAACAATTATGTCCAGTGATCTCTAGCTTATGTCTAAGATCCAGAGTCATATCTGAACAATTATAATTTGCAGTAGTATAATTCTTAACACGATAAAACGGCAAGAGAGACTCGTTTTCTGGCAAAGTTTCAGTCATACAGATAGTAACATTATATATTCCACTATTGTTTTTTGTTAATCCAACAAATTCCAGTATCTTGGACGTGTTCTCCTCTCCAGAAACATTAGAGAACTGAAAAGGAATGGTACAGTTTTCAGAATCCCAAGGCTTATCACAGCTATTAAAAGTTATATTATAAACTAAGGGATAATGTTCCTCTTCATCAACACCCGTAAGATTAACCTCTATAGGATTATTAACATACATTGGACCAGGTACTGTAAAATCAATATAGGTGGGCATATCATTTGTTGCATTAATTGTGAAATATAGATACTCTGTTGGGCCTGCAATAGTCTCATTTTTAGCTCTAAACAATAACCTAAAAAGTCCAGATTGATTATCAAATAGAGAGTTTATAGACAAGATAAAATCCTCAGAAGTATAGCTAAACCAGGGAATTTCATTTAAGAAAGTTAAATTGATAATTTCATTACCATTATCCCATAAGATCGAATCATTTGCCCCAGATACAAAAGATATATCCAAGATTCCAACAACCCCTGTAACATTATTTGAAATATTGTAATAATACTCAACTCCTTCAAAACCTTGGAAAGTTTCAATACTCGCATTCCAACTAACTGCCTCAACAATAACCAAAACCCCAATCAAGGCTAATACAAACAAAAAGAAAAACAAGAATTTGTTTCTCATCCCCTTCATACCACCACTTTTTTTATTCGATTTATGCACCATTAATTGTTCCTTCTGCAATTCTCTTATATTTTAATGCCTTTATGAATCTTACAATTAAGATTATTATTAAAAGCAATATTATTCCGACAAGAATAATAATTGCCCAGATAGTATAAATATTCCCAGTGCTTTTCTGCATTGGAACTTCTCTCTCACAAGGGAATGGACAAGGACCGCCACAATCTACTCCTTCCTCTCCCTGGTTTTGTATTTTATCTGAACAAGTAGGGCAAGCATTACAAGGACCGCCACAATCTACTCCAACCTCACATCCCCCCGAATGACAATTTGAAAGACCATCAAAACATGTAGGATTCTCTACAAAGAAACATTCTTGTGTAGTTTTAGGCGAAGGTAACGGAATACTACAATTATTAAGATCATATGCAGATCTAATTTGAAAACCGCAGTTACTAGAATCGTAGGCCATTAGAGCACACCTATTACTTAAAACCCTATACTCCTCCCCCATCAAGAAGCCCGCACGAAGAGACTTATCAAGATGTTGACAAACATCCCAATTACCATAAACCCAATTAGAAGTACAAGATACCTGAGGCATTGAAGTTCCACCTCCACCTCCACCGCTACTTGGAGGAACATTGGCATTACAAGGGGTATTATTAAGATTGATTGTCCAATTTACAGAATCATTTAATAAACCATCTGTGATAACTGCTTTGATTCTTCTAACACCAAATACACCACAACCATAAGTATAATAAAAATTAGCATTTGCAGAACTAGAAGAATAAATTAGATCCTCTCCCTCATACCAGTAAACATCCGGTATTGTTCCATCGGGATCATAGGCAGTTAAATTGAAATAAATTTCTTCAAGACCTTTTGCAGAAACAATGCTCTGCGAAGGATATTTAGATGTAACTGTTGGAGGCCTATTCTCTGCTGTAATAGTAAGACTGAAATTTTGACAAGTTGTAATTGATTCATTTGTTTTTCCACAAAGAGTATAAGTCATTGGATGAGGATTTGAAAGTCCACCATCGGTTGCACAAACTCCAATTTTGTAAGTTCTTGAAGAAAAATTCTCCCAAAGCAAACTCGTATTGGCTTGAAGATACATTAATCCTTCCGAGCCAATATTAAAAAGAGGTTCTGAATCAAAAAAAGAAATATTGAACGAAAGATTGCCCCCATTTGAATCTCCACTTTCTGCATCAAAAAACCTTGCTTGTTCCTCAAGAACAGAATCATCTCCAAATACCCAAACAGTTTTAACACCGATATTTTCAGAAATTGGAGGATTATTAATTTCTAAGAATGTAACATTTGAATAAAATATATCTCTATGCAGAATAGGATCAAGAACACTAACTTCCAAACTATAATTTTTAGAACCTACATTAGCCACACCCAAATAATCTTTTGAGAAACTGTATGAATTAATTACAAATAAAGTATCTGTATCATTTACATATCCTTGACGATTAATAAAAAACAATTCTTTGTGATCTGGAGAGTTAAGACGAGCAGAGAGATAATCCTCATCACGATCTCGACCAACAAAATTTTTAGTGATTGCGTTACCTTCACAAACATAAATGGAATTATTCAAGCCCTCAATCCAAGGAGAAGTATTATTTACATTGATAAAAAATGAAACACTATCATTAAAAATCAATTCGCCGCTTGTTGCATAAACAGTCAAGTCATTTTCCCAGCGATATGCATCCATGATTATGTTTGGAGTAAAGTCTATACTTGTAAAATTATTCTTATTACCTCTCGGAGTAGTTTGCTCGAGTATATAATAAACCCTATCTGGAACAAAGCCTATAATTAAATCTAAATTTATATCAAACAAAGGAGCATAATAACTATCGAGCATAGAGGGATAATTATAGGTTTCATTTTCTGGATGGGTTATTTCGATTCCAGCCCCACTAATAAAAAAATTAACGCCCCCCTCATTTACAGATTCTCCTGTCAAGCTAAAAGAAGGAAACAAGGATAAACTAAAAGCTATAATCACTAGATTAGATATAATTATAACTGCAAGCGAGAGCACAAGCACACCAACTTTTTTATCCATGAATTAACAACAATTTCCCTATATAAAAACCTTACCATGCAAACAATAATAGTCGCAATTAAAAGGAGTTTAAAGAGATTAAATTTCCCACAAGTTTGAGATAATTTCATTAATGTGTAATCAATCTTTGTAGTTGTTCATATAATCTAAGGGACATTTAACTGAAGTAGATTATTAAGTCGGAACAACAATGCCTACGAGATAAATATTAACAAAATTCCCAGGAAATTTTTGGGAGTGAACGGGAAAAATTTCAATTTCTAAAAGAAGACATTCTCCCAAGAATTTTTGGTTTTCACATATTTAATGGGAACACAACGCACAGAAGAGGTTGATGAATGAAATGAAGAAACCCTAAATGAGGTTTCTTTCGCTTCTAACTTCATGGATTGCGAATTTGGAAGTCTGCAAAAACAAGGGTTTAGTTTTCTCTAAATTTACTCAAAAAAAGTTGGAGAGACAGAACAAAGAAAATTTGGTCTGTATTGTAGAGACGGAAATTTTCCTAATTTCTGTAGGCAGAAAATTAGTTTTCTGTAGTTAGAAGGAGCTTTTTTTGCTTTCAAAACCTTGGATTCTGGTTTTGGAAGGACAGAAAATTGCTTATTTTCTGTATGAAAAGAAAGGAGTTTGTGGACATCATTAATTCGAAAATCTCTTCTCAAAAAACTTCCACCCAATGTTAAGGCAAACCAACACTTCCACGATAGAACCTTGTGTTTTGTTCACCAGTAGGAATATCAAAAATCTTTGTTCCACCATTACCTAATGAGCTAGTTGTCTCTTGCCAAACAGAATTTGCTAAGTCTCCAGTCCCCTCAATAGTATAAACTCTATTTGTTTTACTATTAGGAATAGTAATTCTAGGAATTCCAGAAGACATTTCGATACCAATGTTTCTAAAGTAATCCACATCATTTGTCAAGCTATTTGCGCCCATTACATATTTTTCATTTCCTGTAAAGCCACCAAAGCCTACAGTGCTATCAACTTGTTCTAAATCATTAGTAACTCCCCGATCATAATACCAAGAACTCGGAGTTCCATTTGTTGTGACACCAGGTACAAGAGTTAGATAACCATAATGACCAGACCAAAGAGGAATATCATAAAGGGGCAAGTCTAAGGTCCTCATTTCCTCCAAATTCCAGATACCTGACTTCCCTAGAGTACCATCAATGAAAGTAACTCCATTGGCTAATCTCAAATCCCAAGAATAACTTTTACGAAGATCATCTGGTCCCTCAACCAGCTCCAAACGAACATAATTATTCGAAGAAGTTATCGCTTCGCCCAGACTTCCACTATCTGTCTCTAAAACAATCGAAAATGACCTATTTGTATCTGGAAAATCGAAGGGCCGATTATCCTTATACAATCTCCGAGGGATCACTAAACTCCCCTCTGCACTTATTCTTGGTTGAGATGAAAGGGGGACTAGACGCTTACCAATTAATGAAGGCCCATATTTCCACTCAACATCTCTCCAAATATTGGTAGAATCAGTATCTCCATAGAGTTTACTCTCAGGAGTAGAACTATGACTCATATACGCAGAATAGCCATTTACTTCAGCAGTTCCAGGAACACAAGAAACTTGAATAACATCTCCCTTGCACTCAAGAGGTAAACCTATAAGAGTTATAAGCCCTCCAAAAAGCAAATTTCGAATGAATCTATTGACCATATATTCAAAATAACAAAAATACCCTAATAAATATTTGGGTTCTTTAAAATATACTACAAAAACTTTGCTTTTTTGGTCAAAAATCCAATTTTACCAGAATAATCTCCATGTGAGATATTAATTGGAACCGAAAGTTGTAGAACATACTCCTTACTTTCGCCAGCCAAAAGAAAAACAGTGTCGTTACCAAAAAGATAATCTGAAAGATTGGAATCCAAAATCACAACAACAAAAACGTCAAAATCCCGATTGTTTCCTAAAAGAATTTTTCTTGAAACAGACATCCCAGGAGGAACAACTCCAAAATCTAATTCACTTAAATTTTTAGATATTCCAATATTATCTCCAACACCAAAACTAATTGGAATAAATTTGATTTCCAAGGGCCTTGACAAATACGCATAGATTCCAGCAAATATTAGTATGACTAAAAAAGTTATAAGAAATACTAAAATCATCTTAAAATTATTATCTTTTTGGTACATTTTTAACAAGCTTATAATTCCTCCTTATGTATCTGTATCCGTTTATGAGAACTATTAGGATAATAATTAACAAGATAGTATAAACAACATACATCAAATAATTGACTTCTTCGATTAGGCTCAATTCAACAAGCTTGGTTGTTGTGCTATTTTCATAAAATAGAGTGATATTTGCTTGAAAATTAGGTTTATCTATTTTAGAAGAATCTAAGTATCCTACAATATTCCGCCTCTTCCAAGGGTCTAAATTAACAGAAAGAGTTCTAAAGGATTCATCATAGCCAACTAAAGAAACTTCAGCATATATCTCTCCAATAGGTTCATTCCAAAAACTTTCAATTTCAATATTCATGCGATTTATTTTATTTTTTTCAAATTCGGAGGTATAATTGACTATATCAACAAAAAGAATACCGAGCCGGAATATTTTAGAAACTAAAGAGGGTTTCTCCCCCCCATATTCAACACGAATGCTAGCATTGTAATCTCCAGAGACATACCCTTTTGTATCTAAAGAATAGATAAATTCCTTGGACTTAGTAGACTCAATGAAACTTTCCCCAATATAATGAGTTTCTATAAGCTTATTTGAAAAATCAAATACATCCAAATAAGCCTTAACGTTTATATCCTCATCCCCTTTACTAAAAACCATTAAATTAATTTGAACTGGCTCCCCAGTATTTGCATTCGAAACGTCAAGTTTAGGCTCTGCATATTTTCCAGGATAGGGGACCTTAACCCTAATGAAAGAACGAGCGTTCATAGCTAAGCTAATGCCTTCAGAATTTTCTATAATATCTTTAGCTGAGATATAAATTCTATGGTCTCCAGGAACCTCAATTTTATTTGGAAATTTAAGAGTTGCAATAACAACCTCAGAACCCTCAATAAGACTCTTATCTAGAACAAGATATTCTGCCAAAGACCCTGTAACATTAATTTCCGCCCGAGCACCCTCAGCAAGAAAAAATCTAAAACTAAAATTCTTTTCAAGATTAGATTCAAAATCAAGCTCATAAGAACCCGGACTCACTCCAGGATAAGCAAAAGCTCCTCCAAGGACAAAAATACAAAGAATAAAAGTACACCAATTTCTCATAGAATAAAGAAAAAAATTCTCCTTTTTATATCTATCCAAAAAAAACAATCCCATTAAAACCCTTAAGGAGTATACTTGTTGTAAGTTAAAATAACAACATTGTTCTTTGCACCAGGATCTGCAGAGGCAGGAATGCCTAAAAGAATATCAAGTCTAAGTGTATCCCGACTATCAAGATATCCAAAAATACCACAAATAGATACAGGTTCAGTAGTAAAATTAACAAAGTCTCCAGCATTAGCATGTAATTGTCCAGGCAAACAAGAATCAGGTTTATTATTAGTTATATTATATTGAAACAAAGGATTACTGCCTCCAATGAAATTAGCAGCATCAAGTTCAGAATGAACGTCTAGAGTAACATTAACGTTTCCCTTATTTTCAATTATGAAACCCTGATCAATAGCACCCCAACTTCCACCATCCACACTACCATTGCTTGTAGACAAAACAGCATAAGCACCATTGGTAACTGAACCAGTACCCCAATCAAGAGTTTTATTATCTGCAAAACCTGCTGCAGAAATAATTTGAACTAATACAGATTCCTCAATAGTAATATTTACAGTACCATTTTCAGTAGCATAACCTGTAAACATATTTTTAAAATCAGAAACAGAACTAAATGTAAAAAAAGCACCCGCAACAGAAAAAGCCATAGCAACTACAGCAACAAGAACCAAAACATTATCAGTTTCCATCAGAGCCCTCCACAGAATCAATATTTAAACTATCTTCAACAACAAGACCAATACTTGCTACAGGAGGCTCAGAAGTACTAACCACTTTAAACCCTCTTGGAACATCAGATAAAGAAAGACTAATAACAACAGAAGCAACTGAAAATACAATTGCAACAACAAGCAATGCAACAATCACTTTCTGTTTTTTATCCATGATTAATTACAATAATAAAGGGTTTATAAATCTTTCTATTATTTTTGTAACTTAAAGATTAATTGTAAAAAACAAAAAAAATAGTTCTCCGTCGATAAATAAAGAAGTTAGATAGTTTTTATAAAAACTACAAGATTGGTTAAAGTAAAAAAATGAATTTCTAAAGAAATCCTAAATAACTATTTGATGAGTTAATAGGGATTAATCTGAAAATTAAGTAAGATTAAATATCTAACATATATAATAGGAGATAGATATGAAAAAAATTATTGCAAGAATTAATAGATTTAACCGATAAAACGTAAAAAGAAATAATCCCTGCAAGGTTCAAAGAGGGACTTCAACGATTTTTTGAACTTTTAGATTCCAAGTTATTTGAAAAGCATAAAAAACTTATTTCAGATTTAGAAAAATATTAGTCAAGCGAGATCCCAAAAATCCAGCTCATTTGTAAAAACAACAAAATTGATCCGATTTCTCTTCCATAATTTTGTAGAGAATTTTGTTAAGGCCATACATCTTTTTCTCGTTGTTCGACTAATTAATCTAAACCCTTAGATAAAAACATCTGAATAGATTAATCAACTCCGAACAACGATGTCAAAGAGACATACATTAACAAAATTCCAAAGTAAATTTTTGGGAGAGAGCCAAGGCAAACAAAAAACTTTCAAGTTTGCTGGACAAAAATGATAGCAAGGGTTAATTTTCCCAAATGTAATGGGGGCACAAAGCATGGAAGGGAAGACTCCCAAAAAAATACACAAGGAAATTTTTTGGATTAACAAGATGTTTGGAAGAGGTGCAACAAAGGAGGGGCCTCCTAAAGAGGCCTCGAAGAATAGCTGAGAGGTTCTCGCACCTCCTTGGTGTTCTCGCACCTCCTTGGTGTTCTCGCACCTCCTTGGTGTCGCGAATTTGTAAAAAATTCGCATAGTGGGTTTTTTAATCCTAAAAATTTCCGCTAAAATCTAATGGGCTCCTGAAAACCAAAAGAGTTCCGCAAAGGATTATCAATTGTGAACTCATGAAATCAAAAACCCCGATAATCTAGAAAAAAATATCCTCCTAAAAAATTCCCACAATCAATGGCCTATTTCTTCAATTTCTTTCTAAGCATCATGAACCATAAAAGATTCATTAAAACAAGTAGAACTATTCCAACAACAAGTATCGTTATAATATTGCTATTATTCCCTCCCTCAGAGCCAGCATCCTCGCTAGAAATAACATAACCTAAACCAATAACTCTAAGCTCACTATTTGAAACTTTAAACTGTAAATTCTTTTGCATGGAACTAGAACCATACCTCAAGAAAAATTTGGTTTCATAATCTCCCTCACGAATTCCTGCAGTATCCCAATAAGACAATAGAACCTGTTTTGACATTGGATCAAAATCATAACTTGCAGATTTAACTTCTGAAATCAACTGATTTTTACTATCAAATATTTGCATCTCAGTATAAACTCCCTTCATTGGCTCACTCCATTTATTCTCTATAAGCATTTCAAACTTAGCAATATCTCCAAGATTAAAGTTTCTAACCTCTATACTTTGCAGATCTAATTCTTGTTGACCAACCCTAAATACTTTTTCAAGATTTATAGTTTGACCATCATACATAAGTGCCACTTTAGCAATATATTTTCCAATTGGAACATCTGCTTTCCATTTGTGAACTATCTCCTTCCTCTCTCCAGAGTTAATTGAAATATCGGAAGTATAAAAACTAGAAATTTTTTCATTTAGCTGATTATATATATCCACATTTGCTCTAACAGAAACAAGATCATGCTCCCCACGAGAAAATACGGGAATCACAACAACAACATCTTCGTTCTGATTAGCATCAATTACATTTAAATCCGCCTCAGCATATTTTCCAGGATAAGGAACATTTACATGAACTTGGTGTATAACTGAAACTGCAGCACCAACAAATGCTTGACTGGTCCCAGAACTTTTTGGTAAATTCATTACGACAATCTCTCCAGCATTTTGCCCAGGTTGAAGACTTGAAGGAAGTTTAACCTTGTAATTAATCTGTTTGGATTCCTCACTAGGAAGAATTGTGAGACTATTTTCATTTAAATAAATGTTTGAAGCCAAATCTCCTTGAACATAAATAACAATATTCAATTCCTCCCCATTTTGATTAAGAATTGTGAAAGATTTCTCCAATTCAAGGCCAGATTCAAAGGGAATCGTAGTCCTAGCGGGAGTCATTCCAATTCCATAAACTGATGAAGAGAAAATTGCAACGATCAAAATAGAAAGGATTATTTTATTCATCTTTAAACCACACCAAGAATTTATTTGTTTTTTGTGATTCTAATTCTTCACTAGAGACCTTGAAAGAATCAACTTGATTTGAAGAATTAAGAACCTGAACATTCAAATTAGTTTTTCCAGCATTAACAACATCATATCCTTCAGAAGATTCAACAAATCTAATGTTAATTTCGGATAGAAGAGTCAAAGTTTTTATATCAGACCATCCTCCTTCAAAACCCTCAACAGTTAAATAATATATTCCCCTACTAAGATTTATAATTAAACCATCAAAAAGAGTAATATTCCTAAGCGAATTAAATTCTATGTCTTGATCGATTAAAATACTTCTTCCATTACCTATAGAAAATAAAACTTCTTTTTCTTCTAAAGAGTTATTTGACAAGGGGGCAATAAATAATGGTTGCATATAACCAACTAGAAACATCACAAATAATAGACTGCCCACTAAAAATAAAGCATCTACAGAATGTAATAATATTTTTTTATCCATTTTTATTCTGCAAGTGTTGCACCAAAGATAATTGTTGAATTCTTAACACCAGGAGATTCGCTTCCTGGAGCTTGAATATAAACATCTATATCTGCCCTCCTTTTATCAGTATAATTTAATTCAGCAATTGAAATTACTCTGCCAGTAATTGGCATATTGGTCCAATTAACAAAAGACATAAACCAGCTAAATGCCCCCCCATGCTCACTATGATTTGAAATCTTAAATTGATAATATTCACTTTCTGTTTGAGCTGTTTGCCAAAGTGAGGAAGCATTAAGACTTACATTGACTAACGCGTTGCCCTCATTTTGTAATGTAAATGGAAGTGGCTCACCCTCAAGACTGGTGTTTCCTTCAAAGACAGAGCCTAAAAAAGAAGTTCCAGAACCAAAATCTACATAGTCTCTTAGAAGATTTATTTGGATTAATGCTAGAATATTTATCTTCCTTGGTTCAGTCCATTCGCTATAATCCTCTCCATCGTATACACGAACAGACCAATTATAATAATAATTATTATCTGCTAAATATACTAAATCATACTCAGGGGTATAATTGCTGTCTGAAAACTCAGAAGAAAAACGATTATCTTCTGAACCTGTAGGATTTGCTGTAATGTTTATTTCAAAAGTCAGTGGGTCCGAATCATGATCTCCTGCAGTCCAACTAAATGACGGAGTTCTATTTGTGGTGTTATAATCATTGACTGGACTTAAAACCAAAAAGACAGGTAATGAATTAACAATAGTTAAATTTGAAGAATTTACAAAATCACTATCCGAAACACCATCACTGACATTAATCGAACAACTCCATTCCTCATGTTTTAAGGTATTGGTATTCTCAAGTGTTGAGACAACTTCCGTTCCACTTGGATAGTTTTCACCATAAAACAATTCAGAATACAAAGAACCGTTTTTCCACCACCTAATAGAAACATTCAAAGTACTAAGATCTGGATCAGATATGGTAGCATAACAATTCAAATCCTGATTTGTCCTATTTGTCCCATCGCTAGAGTTTATACTAACTATGGGTGTGTTTGGGGGACTATTGAGAAGAGCCTCAAAATAAATTAAATCAGTTTCATTTTTATTTCCAGCTATATCAACACTAGAAGTCTTTAAAGAATATTCTCCATTATCTAAAAGAATTATTTCACTCTCATAACTATTCAAACTCGAGTTATACAAAGACTTAACCTCTTCTAGAGAAATAGCTCTATTAAATATCAAAACATCATCGATTGTTCCATTGAAGAAATTTTCACTACCATCGCCATTAGAACCAATTCCCCAATCACTATCTACAGGAATTAAACCCAATGAAGAAATTGTAGAGTTTGCAAGCACACCATTTCTATAAATCAACCAATTAGATCCATTATATACTCCGACCAAATGAACCCAATTAGATAAATCTCCTGCAGGAATATTAACACTAGATTTATCCTCTGTTCCATTCCAACTACCAAGTTCATATTTTCCATTTACTAACCTCAAGAAAACAGCCCCATCGGGTTCAGAACTTGGTCCCCAAGAAATTATGTCCTGTGCATCTCCCTGTATTCTTAAAGGTTTTATCCAAGCAGAAAGACTAATCTTACTAGTTATATTCAAAGAATCCGACAGAGAAACAACAATAGAAGAACTATCTCCATCGAAATTCATACCCTTTCCAAATCTCCCAGAATCTACTCCAATAGAATTTGAAATAACTCCATCATTTCCTAAACCACTTTCATCGTTTGATTCCCCATCCTCAAATCTCCACCACCCAACAAGAGAATTATTGAAATCAAGCAAGGTATAATGAGTGTTGTTATCAAAAGAAGAAATATTTACCAAAATAGGATTATATTCAACTAAAGAATCATTCTCGGGCGTTGGAGAAACAAAGGAGATAAGAGATTTTGTCCTATCGACAACAAAGAAAGCACCAGTATAAATTGCAAAATTATCTACGCTATCCTTACAAGAAATTCTTAAATTATAAACCTTCTCATTGATAGAATCATTTAGATATTCAAAACCACGAAGATCTTCATTCAACTCCACACTAACATTAGATCCACCATTTAAAGAAATTCCACACCAACTCAAATCTTTATCCGAACTAACATTAAACAAAATTTCAGAGGCGTTATAACCCGTATCATGTAATGGGCTGTGAACAAAGATATTTGGAACCTGAGTATCTATAAAGAAAGAAACATTTTCCTCGGCTAAATTACCAAGAGTATCGTTTGCCCATACAACCAGTGTTATAATCCCTTCCTCAAACTCAACAATAGTTGGAGAATCATAACTGATATTCATTCCATCCCAATTATACCAAACAGAATCAACAAGATTTACATCGTTTGCGCTAATATTTAGTAGAATAGAAGGAGTATTGTATCCTCTGCTTGTTGGAGAATTAATTACAACAATTGGTGGGTCGGTATCAACTCCAATAAATCTAAAATCTGTTTGATTGATATTACCAAAACTATCAACAGCAAATGCTTGGAAACTATAATTGCCAAGTTCAACTTGAGCAAAATCTTTTTGATATTGATTTACAGAAGAATCATAGAGTGAAAGAATTTCTTCATTGGAAAGAGAACGATTAAATATAAATACCTCATCAATAGAACCATCAAAGTCGTATGCACTACTCGTTCCCATTCTTCCAATGCTAATATTTCCAGCACCTATATTGGGAGTATAATCCTCACTTTGTTTTTCAACCCCATTGACATAAATTTTTATGGTTGTTCCATTATAGGTCAATACAACATGAACCCACTCATCTGTAACATTGATATCACTACCATAATTTCTATCAAAAAATCCTCCACCAATAGAATTAGAGGGACCAACCTGGGCAATATTAACAACTCCGATGTATGCACCACTGTCTGTTGAAGAATTACCTATAGAAACAGCACTTTGATATGAATCTAAACTGATTGTATTGATCCATGCAGAAAGAGTAAATGGAGAAGCACCAGAAATAGGATTAGGACCAAAATCTAGGTAATCTGAATCTCCATCAAAATCAAATGACCTTCCAAATTTACCAAGATTATTTTGAATTGCATCGCCATAAATTGTACCATTGTTAGTTCCAAAATAATCAAAAACATGAGTGCTATTAGAATCATCCATCCTCCACAAAGAAACAAGAGAATTATTCCAATTTAAAAAAGTATAATGAGGATTACTATCAGAGGAGCTTATATTAACAAAAATCAAGTTAGTCAATGAACCATGTTCAGGAGTTGGATCTACAAACTCTATCTTTGGAGCAATGGAATCCAAAGAGAAATAATAAACCTCCGAGTTGCCAAGTTTACCAATTACATCCTCACAATATACTGTGAAATTATGATTTCCTTGAGAAATTGGAC
>CAZLFJ010000005.1:0-21376 GCA_964558795.1 Candidatus Woesearchaeota archaeon
CAATCTTCAACAGCAACCAAATCTTCAAGATAAGCTCTTGCAGATATACCAAGTTCTGGTACAGCTACTGTTAGATATACATCATCGTTATTTTGGAAACCTATATTCTTAATTACAACCATTACTGGAACAGTTGAACCAGCAGTAGCATCCATATCATAATCAACAGAAAGAACACCTAAATTATAGGATTCTCTTTGCATTCTTATATTGTATGTTGCTTCTGTTCTATCAACTGCTGAGGAAACCTCAACATATAATGTGTAATTCTCAAGTGTGTCTTTAAGATCTGAAGGTAGTCTTAAATTCAATAGTTCAGTATAAGTTCCGCCTGCAACAAGAGTTAATCTTCTTGTAGATGAAGCTATTTCTTCCCTATGTCCTTCCATTCTTACCTTGATCCTAGCATCTGTTGCATCTATAGCAGATGTAAAGACGACTCTAACTGGTACAGTCTCTCCAACATATCCAACCATATTGTTTCCCTTAAGTTGAACATCTTTGAAAGACACAGTTAAACCGCTTGGAGCTATTTTAGCAGCAGCTACTGTACCCACTAAGAATACAGCCAAAATTGCTACGATAGAAACCAAAAGTGTTTTTGTTTTCATGTGTTTTTTTAACTAAATTTAGTTAAACTATCTAAATCGCCTAGGTTTATAAAGCTTACTATTTTGTTGTAACTATATAATTACAAATATTTATAAATAGTATACTCCAGTATACTTTATGTAATTAATTGTTAGGAGTAAAAAATAATGAGATCTATATCACAAGATGATTTGGGAAGATGGCGAAATGAGAGTTTAAGAGTTGCAAATATGCCCTATTCAGATTATCATATCTTAGACTTTTTAAGAAAAGTCCCAATAACCCTTATTCCTAAATATGGTGGGCAAATGCTTTATGGGAGGGCTTATTCAGAACCTGCAAAAGTGGAAGTTTACCAGACAAATCCTTCCAAAACTTTCTCAGCTAGAAATTGGGAACTATATAATCAAAGCGGAATGGATCATGAACTGATTGGTCATCTTTATCAAATGCTTGGGCTTATGCCAGACTGCAGAGAATCAACAGCTCTAAGAGTTCAAGAAGAGATGGCAATACATAGAGCAATTACAAATCCCGAATGGATAGAAATTGCAGAATTAATAGGGTTCATACCACTATTTAAAACAATAAGGGGACAACATGCCTAAATCTCAACTAGACCATGTTTGTCTTTGTGCAATTGTAAGGGATGAAGAAATGAATCCCGCCGGAGGCATTATGGATTTTTTAGATTGTACACTTCCACATGGTGGAAGTGCAGTAGTTGTAGATACAGGAAGTGCAGATAAAACAATGGAATTATTAACTGCAGCTCAAAAGAGATACTCTCATTTACATGTCGCTGATTACTTATTCGATGGATATGCTCCTGCAAGAAATTTTTCTTTGAGGGTTGCTATAAATCAAAAACTAGGACACTATGCATTGGTTTTAGATGCTGACGAGAGATTATTCGAGGAAGATTTCTGCAAATTGGGGGAATTAAGTGAAAAATATGGTCGTTTAATTGAAGGAAATTTTGGCATTAATTTAATGATTCGAAACATTGATCCAGATACATCTCCAATGCAGTTAACAACGGACTCTTATGCAGGATTACACAATCCTAGATTTTTTACACTTAGTCCAGAATTTAGATACGCAACAGAAGAACGTGGATATTTTGAAGAACATCTATATTGGAGGGGCAAACACCTTGCATGCGAAACAACAAAAACTGTTGATGGATCTGTAGTAATAAAACACTTTAGACCAGAGGACCATGCAGCCACAAGCAAGGAAAGATGGTATAGAAATCTAAAAGACATTAACTTACAAATACAAAGAGATAATCCCCATTTTGCAGAATGGAAAAAATTAAATCCCAAAAGGGCATTATACCCTAAACCAAAAAATGCCTAAAAAACAAAACAATATAACAACGCTAAAACTAGAAAAGGAGACAAAGGAAAGACTTGAGAGGCTTAGAGAACATAAAAGAGAAACCTATGATGATATTATCCGAAAGATCCTTTTTGTTCTAAACATGGTGAGAGATGATCCAAACAAGGCAAAGGCGATACTTGAATTCATAGATGAAAAAAGAAAAAGGATGTTTGAAACAGATAATAAATCAAAGGAGGAAAAAATAATAAAATGATTTCTAGAAAGGAAAAACCTCTATCTTCCGAGGAATTTTTTAGAAAAATACCTCCAGGATCTTTCAAGGGATTAAATTTTCTAGGCCATTGGATGAAGGGTTTTGCAGGGGAAATATACAGAAGCAGCCCCGTTGGACTAAAATTTCAATTAGAGCACCAAGAATTAGATCAAGAACTTCTTAGAATCGTTAGGACTAATTCTCTTGAAACTATTAGAACAGACAGATACTATAGAAAACTAGTTTATGAGGGATATTTAATTATGCATGAAGATTATGGTGTTAGAACCGATGATTTAATTAGATAAGTTAAATATGATATCGAATTCCAGAATTTTCAAACCTTAAAATTTAGCTATTTTTAAACAAAAATTCTAATTTTGGGAAGATTTTTACAACCAACAAACCTTATAAATGCAGAAATGGTTTAACCTACATGGTAAATGTAACTGAAACTAATTTAGAGCAGATAAAAGATAAATTGTCAGGAATGAGAACTAATCTGAACAAGGCAGACTATCTTGAAAGTGCATTTAAAAAGGATTTTTCAATCGAAATTAAAAGATTCATTCTTGAAACTCTTGCAATAATGTATGAACAAGATAGAATGTATGCTAAGGCCGCTAAGGCCATGTCTGCTAAGGCAAGATTTGAAGTTGTTTTTAAGGATAAAATAGAGGCTTATATCAAGGCAGCCGATTTATATTGCAAGGTGGGAAGTATAGAAGATGCTGAAGAAATGTTTAATAGAGCTGCCCGAGAAGCCAACGAAGCTCAAAGAAAAGAAATAATAAAGAGAAGAAAAGAAATGTATTTCAGATCTGCCGAATCTCTTGAAAGGGCTGGAAAAAGGTCTCATTC
Source organism: Candidatus Woesearchaeota archaeon (assembly GCA_964558795.1). Lineage (GTDB taxonomy): Archaea > Nanobdellota > Nanobdellia > Pacearchaeales > GW2011-AR1 > CAKZRD01. The sequence goes on from CAZLFJ010000005.1 coordinate 3,053, forward strand.
AATGAAGTTTTACGAAAAATTAATCAAAATCAAACTAGAAGATTCTGAAAAAACAACGGTTAAGGAAAAGCTTGCAAAAACGTACAAACTTCTTGGAAGATTCAAAGATGCAGAAATGATTCTTAAAATGTAATAATATCAAAATTTCTAGTTTTAGTTAGATTGTTAAAAAATAAAAAATAAAAGAGTTTGAAGGATTATTCTAGGTCTTCTTCTTCTTCCTCTTCTTCGTCCTCGTCAAGGTCTTCTTCGTCCTCGTCAAGGTCTTCTTTTTCGAATTCGTCTTCTGCCATTTTTTGCTCCTTTTTTAGTTAATTTCACATATTTTCAGGGTTTTTAAAGCTTATTTTAACATAAAATTCAATGCAAAGTTTTAAAAATGGAAAGGATTTATTAGATGAATATTAGAAGAAGGGTTAGAGATTATTCCCTGATTATGAAAACTATTTGGAGCGTAAACTCCCTAGTTCATTGATTAAATATCAAAGTATCATATCATGTTCACACTAAAGAGTAGTTGAAAACACTTTTTCTAGTAAGAACTAAATTACATGGAGGAAAAAATATGGCAAAAGTTAGTCCAGCATCGATAAAATATAATATTACTGCAGATTTTGAATCGGAAGGCCCACTTGAAAAGCCAGACGTGATTGGAGCAATATTCGGTCAAACGGAAGGTTTGCTTGGATCAGATATGGAACTTAGAGAGTTGCAACAAGAGGGAAAAATCGGTAGAATTGATGTAGAACTTACTCGTGAGGGCGGAAAGACAAGGGGCGAGATTATAATCCCTTCTGCACTTGACAAAACTGAGACAACAATTATTGCAGCTGCACTTGAAACTATCGATAAGGTAGGTCCAACAGAAGCAAAGATTACTGTGACTCAGATTGAAGATGTTAGGGGAAGTAAAAGAGATTATATTATGGAACGAGCCAAACAACTTTTAGCATCCGTTAAGGGAGCAGATCTTGAATCCGGAGAAATGGGTCAAGAATTGAAAGATTCTGCCAGGACTTCTAAAATAACATCCTATGGTGAAGAAGAATTACCTGCCGGAGATTTATCTGGAAATGAGATTGTTGTTGTGGAAGGAAGAGCAGATGTAGTAAACATGTTAAAACATAATGTTACAAATGTTATCGGCATGAATGGTACAAAGCTTCCAAAAGAGATTGCAAAACTTGGCGAAACCAAAGAGCTCACTCTTTTTGTTGATGGAGATCGTGGAGGAATACTAATCGCACAGAATGTATGTGATAATGCAAGAATAAAGTATATTGCACAAGCTCCTGATGGAAAAGAAGTCGAAGAACTTACAGGTAAGGATTTACAATTGGCTCTTAGAAGAAGAGTCAAAGTTGAAGAATTTTTTTATAGGCAAAGAGGACCTAGAAGGTCCTCTCGCTTTTCTTCTTCTGAAGAAAGGGTAGAATCCACTAAACTGGATAAAAAACTAGATGATGAAGACAAATCAAGGCTTAAAGATTTATTAAAAGACTTAAGAGATACGGCTCTAATACTTGATGAGAATTTGAAAATTCTTAAAGAAGTTCCAGCTTCAAGACTTAGGTATGCAAAAACAGATATTAAGCCCTTAGCAGTTCTAGTTGAGAAAGTTACACCTGGAATAATAGAGGATAGCGAAAGACTTGGAGTAAGGTATCTCGTAGCAAAGATATTTGGTAAGATTGTTGACACAAAAGTTGAACTTGTTTCTCTTTAAATTTTTATTTTTTTAGTAATTTCTCTCTTTTGAGATTTTAGAGATGATTGGGGAGTAAATAGGGTAGGTTCTATATTTTATCTAGGCAGAGATGAAATTTTTTTCGTTCGCTTTGGCTCACTCCAAAAATTTCTTAAGAATTTTGTTAATGTGATAAGGTATCTTCTCTCGTTGTTTATTATTAATCTATAGGGCGTTTTTACTGAAGAGTTAGATTAATAGGGTTAACAACGACGTTGAGGGGTGAAGCATTAACAAAATTCCCTACAAATCTCTAAAACCTTGGATTGGGGTTTTGGAGAGACAGAAAAATTCTTGTTTTCTGTATTGCGGGAGTGTTAAACGGAGCAATTTTGTTTTTTATCAAAATTTTTCTTTTGGAAGATTGGAGATTCTAGAAGATTTAATAAAAGCAAAAGTCCTATTTTCTCCAAGAAAAGATATTCTGGAAAGAGTTTCTTCTTATAAGGAATTTAGTAAGTCAAAGAACAATTGAGGTTTTGTTTAAATTTGCTTATAACCTCTTATGACTACAGCCCCTAAATAAATCAAACTTGTAGTAATAACAAACTATTGCTAATTTAGGTCTACAAAATAAAATAAGTCTACAAACTAATCTTCAACATCCTTACTCTTACTCAAACTTACTCTCCAGTCTTCTTCTAAAGAAACTTTACTCATAATTTCCTTATCTAGCTCTCCTTTTCTCCCCCGAGAATTAAACTTGGAATAGTTAAGCATAGAAAAATCCTCCCACAAACCTTTCTTCTTAATCAATTCAATCAACTCTTCTTTCTCTTCTGGCAAAGCAATCTTCTTCAAATCCTTAACGCTCGCCTTCATGTTACTTCCATAAACAACATCCAAACCTTTCTGTTTAGCGAACTCAATCAAATCTGCTTTCATCTTTTCTTCTTCATCCTGCAACTCTTTCAATTTCACTTTTAGTTCAGAGAACCTATCAACAATCTTAACGCCATCATCTTCTTTAAATTTCTTAACTTCTTCAATATTTTCTAATTCTAATTTATGTTTGAAACTAGGACACATCGATTTAAATCCACAATAATCACAAAGAGGAGTTACGTTGGTAGGGAAATCTTTAGCGTTCTCAATTTCTTTAATCAAGGAAACTATTTGAATTTGTAATTTTTCTAATTGCTCAGGAGTTCTCTCCGAAACAACCTCCTTATTGAATGCCAGCATGTGCCAAACAAGCTTTACAGACTTGGCATCTTTGAATTTATCTTTAACCCAGAAAGAATACATCGCAAGTTGTCTATCCGAGTCCGCTTCTTCTTGGTCTTTCATTCTAGAATTAGTCTTATAATCACAAACATAATAATTCCCTTCAGAATCACAAGCAAACTTGTCTATTCTAACATGCCACCTATTCCCATCAGGCAAAGTCATTCTGTCTTGAGTCTCAAGTCCTAGAATGGTTAACTGGTCAAATGGTTTGTAAGTATCGAAGTAATCAGACAAGAACTTCTCGCCCATTTTTTTATAATTATCAGCGGTTAGTCCTTCTTTCACAATCTTAACATCTGCAGTATATTCTTTATCCCACAACTCCCTATAAAACTTAATCACAGACGCCTTAGCAATCCGTTTAGAGAACTTTTTATCTTTATACAACTTCTCGAGCGTCTGATGAACCATATCGCCCATAAACGCCTCAATAGTATTCTGAATCTCGGGTTTTATCTTATCGATATATTGTAATTTATATTTGTAAGGACAGTTTTCATAAGTAGAGACTCGCGAGTGAGAGTATGTCGCCATAAAACTATCCTATTTTCAAGCTATTTAAGGCTTTCGTCACATACAATAACTTTTAACTTCTTTAGCTATAACGAAAGCTTTAAGAACCTTATTTTTGTTGTAATTCCATGAAGAAAGAAGAGAGTTCTATGATTAATAAAGAAAGAAAAAGCCCTGAAGAAATAAAGTCTGCGATTCTTGGAGAATTAAATAAGGGACCAAAGAGCACCTCCGAACTTGCTCAAACAATAAATTCTAACTGGTTGACAACTGAGAAATTTTTATCTGAACTAATTCAAGAGAAAAGACTAATTGAATTAATCTCTGCATCCAAATCCAAAGTTTATGCAAGTATGAATGATCCTGCATATTTTTATCTTCCATTGTCAGAAGAAACAAGAGATAAAACTGCTTCTTTGTTGAAAACAATCTATAAAAGATGGAAAGAAAAAACTGGGAAAATTCCTCAAAAAACAGTTTTACAAAAACTCGCAGTAGAATTTGTTGAACAAAATAAACTTGAAAAAGAAATTCCAATAGCACGATTTCATTATGGTCAAACTCTTGCCTTGAGGTATGAAGAAAATGTGCCTTGCAAGATCTGGAAATTGAATGAACAACAAGATATTTCATTGGACATTCTAATTGATAAATTTTCTTCTATAAACACTTCACAAGCTAAAAGCTTGCAATATGAAAAAGCTTTAATGAAATTCTATAGGGATAAAGAAAATATTTTGAAAGATTTCTCAAACAAAGAAAACCTAAAAAAGTCATTAGCTGATCTTTTAGTTTCCTATCCTTCCGAATTAACAGAAAGTTTTGAGATGTTTGATAAACTTACTTTTTGTATTAGAATTGCTGCAATGGCAGAAGACTCTGAAGATTATTTAAGAGAACTGAGAGAATTTTTCAGTATTTTTTGGAACTTTTTAACAAGTGAAATCTATTTTATTGATCTTGAACACTTTATTCCAGAAGGAAAAAAGGAATTATTTTTTCAGATAAAATCTAATTATTTAAACATGAAAAAGAATCAAATTAAAGAGACCATAACAGATTTTGAAAATCAATTAATGGATCTAAATATTCCTCCTAGCAGTGAAGTAGAAATATCTGATTTTGTTAGCGAGCTATTACAAGAATAAAATGGAGATTTTTTTAGATACTTGCGTGATAATCTCTGCATTTAATAACAAAGACCGATATTTTGAAGTAGCTGAAATATGTTTACAAGATCCAGAAGAAAAAATAATCTCCATTTATCAAGATGAAATAGAAATGCCAAATCTATTTTCTAGAAAAGAGAGGGCTTTCAAAGAAATTTTTAGTTATATCCAAAACAAAAGCTATAATGTAAACTTTTCAGGATTTACAGATAAGGAAAAAATAGAGATAAAGAAGCTTTTGCAAAAGATAAATCTTAGACAAGAAAATTTCGAGAGCATACTAATAAAAAAACAAGAACTTGATTTTATACGAATGAATGTGATTAGATTTATTCAAAAGAAAATCCAAAGAAAAGTAATACCTCTAGAAGATATAAGAAAAGATCTTGTAGATATGATAAAAGACGTAAATGGAAACAAAGCAGATGCAAAAGTTATAACCTCCGCAATTCAAGAGCATCAGCAGAAAGAACTAATCGCATTTACATTAGATAAAAAAGATTGGAAGATTTTACCATTGAAAGAAAAAATAGAACAACTTAATCTGAAATGTCCCGAAGTGAGATTTTTAAGATAAAAAAGTAAACCATGAATCTTGCATTCCACTCTTTTAACCTCCTTAAAAAACATTTAAATACTATCTAATCTAAAAAGAATTATGAAAAAGAAGTGGTTAATCTTAATTATTATTATTCTTAGCACAATTTTTATTGCACTAGTTTGGCAAGGATTTTTTTATTCCAAAAACTGCAATGATCTTGATTGTTTTCAAAAAAGTTTAGCCCAGTGCTCTAGAGCTAAATACATTAATTCCGCTAATTGGAGTTATGAATATCAAATAAAAGGAGAAAATGGGGGAGAGTGCGAGGTGAGAGTTACGCTTCTTTTTGCGGGCCTTGAACCTAAATTTGACTCGATTGCGGGAGAATCTATGACTTGTTTTATGCCTCTTAGAATGGTTGATTTTCCAGAGAAAAACATAGACTATTGCTCAGGAAAACTAAAAGAAAACTTGCAGTATCTGATTATAAAGGATCTGTATACCTATGCTGCACAAAATCTGGGGAAATGAGCAAAATAATTTTTGGACCTTCTGGCCTTGGTCCGGTAAACTCTGCAATTGAAGTTCTTGAAAACTATAAAAAAAATCAAATCCTTGCTTGTGAAATTGCTTTTACTTATGGAGTTTACATAAAAAAAGAGGATGCAATCTTAATCGGGAAAAAAGCAAAAGATCTTGGTGTTTTCTTGTCTATTCATGCACCATATTATGTTAATCTAAATTCTGAGGATAAGGAAAAAATAGTTATGAGCAAAAAAAGGATTCTTGACTGCTGTGAAATTGGTCATCATCTTAGCGCTAAAAGAGTTGTTTTTCATGCTGGATTCTATGGAAAAATGGATAAAGAAAAAGCATATGAGAATATCAAAGAACAAATTGTGGATTTAATGAAAGAAATCAAAAAAAATAAATGGGATATAGAGATTTGCCCAGAGGTTATGGGCAAGATAAATGTCTTTGGTTCGATTGATGAAATTTCTAGACTAGTAAAAGAAACTGGCTGCGGATGTTGTATTGATTTTGCACACATCTTGGCAAGATACGGAGAAAGAAATTTTGATGACACCTTGAAAGCTTTTCCACAAAAAAAATGGCATGTTCATTTCTCTGGAATAAATTATGGAGATAAAGGAGAGAAGAATCATATTCCAACAGAAAAAAAAGAATGGGAAGAACTTTTTGAATTTTTCAAGAAAATTGATAAAGAAATTGTTTTAATTTGCGAAGCTCCAGATCCAATAAATGATGTTATCTTTGGCAGGAACATATGGATTTTAAGTGAGAATAAGAGCGCTTAATTTTAAAATTTCTAAGTTATCTTTTATATAAAAAAAATTAAACTACTAAATTTAAATACTATCAAGATTATTTCATCAAGTTTATAATCAGCACAATAAAAATATCAGTAAAAAATGTAGTTTTAAAGCATCTAAGGTTTTCTAAGAAATAAGACTACTATAAAGAATCTATTTTGGAAAAACTAAGAATTATCTTTTCTAGAAATGCCTATAATATTAAGATGTCTCTTATCTGAGCCTTCCCAAATCTCTTGTATTTTGAAGTTTTTGAATTCCTTTTTCAAAGAATCTTTTGTAAAATTATAATGTATCAATCCTTTTTCTCCACCCTCTAGGGGAACACAGGTTCTTGGGCTAGTTATTTTACAAAGGGTTTTTTCTTTTCCAAAAGGTAAGATTTTATTAGAACCTATTTTTGAGTATTTTCTATTCTTTCGAACATTTACAAAAATATAACCTTGAGGTTTTAGAATTCTGTCCATTTCTTTTATAGTTCTTCTTATCTCTGCAATATTGTTATGACAAATTACTCCCGTAGTTAATATCGCGTCAAAAAAATTATTGGGATATGGAAGTTTTTTGTAGATATCCCCTACTTTTAGGTCTGCTTTGAGATTTTCTCTTTTTAACCAGTCTTTTGTAATTTTCAAACCCTCCTCGGCAATGTCTATTCCAAAAGAATCTAATCCTTCTCTAGCAAAATAAATTACATGTCTTCCAGAACCGCTTCCCAAATCAAGAATTTTCCTAGCCCCTTTCTTTTTCAAAAGTTTCACAAAATCTGGAAGTTCTTTTTTTATTTTTAAAAATACTTTTCCCTTCTTCTTGAAGATTTCATTCCATTGCTTCATAAGGTTATAATGTAAATCTCTCTTAAAAACCTTTACTAAACAATGCTCATTCTAAAAAAATGCCTTTCCAACTATCAGTGGAAAAAGAATAGTGGCATCTCCAAAAACCTTAACGGTTTTTGCTTTCTTTGCAATCTTTCCCCAAGAAACTGCCTCCTCTGGCCTCGCTCCGGAGTCTGAACCATCAAACTCGGCTGCAGTATTAATATAAACTGCATAATCTGCACCATTTCTATACAAATTACAATTACAGATAGAATGTTTTACAACTCCCCCACCCAAGATTATCATCCCCGTCTTTTTCTTACCTATTGAAGAGTTATTGAATTCTTCAGTGTCTGCAACAATATCTAAGGAAAAATCTTGATTAGAATTTTTGAAGAAATAAATCATATCTCCAATAGATCCATCCATAATTGCAGGACAAAAAACAGGAATATTATTTTTATAAGCCCAATAATAAACGCTATCTTCATTATTAATTTCCTTACCTAAAATTTTTATCAATTGAGAAGGAGTCTTAATTTCTTCTTTATATTCTTTCAGTATGGGTAAAATCCATTTTTCAAATGTAACATATCTAGAATTCGGAATCAAAATATTTCCAGCTCGATTTATGCCTTCATCTCGAAGCTTTGCACCATCCATATTAAATTCTCCTAGCTTGAAATCTCCATTGCATTTAATAAAATCTTCTTCAATTCCTCCTGCAGTAGTTATCAAATAATCAATAAATTTATTTTTAACCAAAAATTTTATTGTTTCACGAACACCAGTCGTAATCATATTCGAAGTATAGCCCAAATAAACAAATGCCTTTTCTCTTTTCATTTCTTTGATAATTTCTACAGCCTTTGCGAAATTAGATGCCTGTGCACCAGTTGTAGTAAAACTATCAAGCAGTTTTCCAAAATCAAGACCCTTATCAAAATCGTATCCTTTAATTATATTGCCCTTAATCTCAATACTTTTCTTAAAGATATTCTCTCTAGCAATTTCTTTGTCTTTCATATAACTCCTAGTAATCTTTGATTTTTAACTCTTTCTAGTTTAAAAATAGGGTCAGTATTCATTAATCTTCTTAGATATATTCTCTCCAGTTCTTGCAGAAATGATTCTTTTAAATTTACCAAAAGCCTCATAAGGAATTCTAAGACCACAAGCAACTTCATGTCCTCCCCCAGAAGCACCTTCTAGTGTGCTAACTATTTCTTCAGTAATGCTCTTTGCTTCTTCTCCCCTAAGAGAAATATTTATTGATTCATATTTTTTATAACAAACAACAATAAATTTTTCTGGATGCAAGAAAAACAGGTAATTTGCTATATCTGAAGAAAGACTATATTCTCCAGAGTATTCCAAAAAAACAACTTTCGGGTAAATTGTCGCTTTTTTAATATTTTTATCTATAATCTTACTAAGAAAATTATATCTATTATGAAGGTAAGCATTTTTCTCATTCTCAATCAAGATATCGCAAGGACCATTAACTCTTAAAAATAGCTCAATGTAATTTTGTATGGTCATATTAGAAGATTTAAGTGCCAATGATAAAATTCGAGTAATTTTTCCTAAATCCGAGGTATACCTTATTCTTGAAATATCTACACCTGAATCTATCATCTCAGGGTAGAGTTTTTCAAATTCATATATAAAATCAGGTTTATAGATATCATATATGCATCCAATAAGCGAAATCCATTCTGTTTCTTTTCGATTATATATCTTCTGACAGATATAACTTGTAGGCTCTGAAGCAGGGTAACTTGTAAAAAATGTTGCTTTAGATTTTAATTCTTCGTCAGTTTTATTTTCATGGTGATCGATGACAAAAACTCTCACGCCTTTCTCTTGCATCAAATTCAAAAACTCCAGATTATTAAATGGTTTATCCAGTATAAATATGCTATCTGGCAAAAAGCTTTCTATCCTTTCTATTATTGCTCCATCAAAATCCGGAAATGATTTTATGGGGATTGCCTTCCCCCTACCTAAATTTTTTAGAAGAATTAGTGCGCTGCAAAAACCATCCGGATCGTTATCAAAAAGAAAAAGAGGATTTCCAGACTCTTCAAGATTATTTCTTATTGACTCTATTTCTTTTTCAGAAATCATATTAGAAACTCACCTTTCCCTCTAGTATTTGTTCTCTTAATTCAACTATCTCTTGTTTAATTGCCGCTGCACGATTTTTGAATGCTTCCTCAAACTTAGACTCTTCAAGAAGAAGAATACCATCTAAATTTCCAAATAATTCAATAACTCCCAGAGCCTCTTTATCGTCAAGACCTATATAATCTAAAAATCTAAAACCTTTGGGAACAAGTGTTTCATCCAGTCCTTTTTGAAAAATTGTTCTCGCAATTGAATCTAGTTCTGTTAGACTATCAAAAGTTAAATTAGATAAAAGAAGATCTGTTCGTTTAAGAGATAGGGGAGAATAATCTCTAATCATCTCAGCACCTTTCTTTTCAACTCCCTTAATTAATTCTCTAAATCTCATATAAATTATATTTCCTTCTTTTCCAAGTTCAATTAACTCTTTTCTCATAGACTCTGAAATTCTAGAAATCATTTCGCATCTTTGAAGAATCTTACAAATATCTCCGACAGAAACAAGGCCAGAGATTTCCAATATATTTAACTTACTCAAAAATTCATTAAATTGTTCTCGTTGCTTTTCAAGTATTTGCAAGCTATTTGTTAATCCTCTTAAAACTTCTTCAGTTTGTCTAAGATATAGCCTATTTTTTCCATAATAAATAGTTGTTTTTTTTCTTCTTTCAGATACTGCAATAACAAATGTCTCAGCCTGCCTAGCAGTTTTTTCAGCAGATTTGTGTCTTGTTCCGGTTTCGCTCGTCGGAATGCCCTTATCTGGTGTAAGCATTACATTCCCATACAAAATTCTCTTTAAATCTGAAGAAACAATCACTGCTCCATCCATCTTACAAAGCTCAAATAATCTTTGGGGTGTAAATCGACAGTTTACCCTAAATCCTCCTTCAAAACATTCTTGCAATTTGAGAGAATCAAGGACGATAAGCGCTCCAAGATCAGATCTTATTACATCATCAATTACGATTCTAAGTGCACTTCCGGGAGAAACTTTCTTCAAAAAGTCCAGCATTTTTTTATCTTTGTCGTCCATGCCGTCATAAAATTTTCTGAGTATTTATACTTTATGTTCAGAATTCTAACCTCTACCTTTGTTCTGGGCGAATCTCTCTTATAACTTCGTGAGGCGTGTAACAATTGCTATCACCCTCCACAATTCTTAAGGGGGCTTGAAGATATTGCTCAAATCTTTGAATTCCGCCTTTCCTAAAAACGCTATAAAGCCAAGGACTTTTAGAGCCTCTTGTGTTGAATACTCTGTCCATTTCGTTAAGTGGTAGTCCAGAGCCTTCCAAAAACTCTGTCAAATCAATTCTCTGTCCGAACCCATATAATGCTTCTGCTTCTCCACAACTTTTAAAATCTCTTCCAATAGTGCAACAAGATACAAAATCATCAGTATCGGTATAGGGTTGACAAATTAGGGTTGCCATCCGGTATTGTCTGATTTCTCTTAAAACTTGGTCGTGTTTTTGTTTTGAGCTAGTCATTTTGTTACCCTTTTATACATTGTAATTTTCTATGAATTGGTCAAGACGTTTTCCTTCCTTAGTTCTACAATCTACACTGATTGTCAAACCTTCTTGGTTTCCAACTTCATGGCCGTACTTATCACGAATAATTCCACTTTCTGTTGGGGCATATCTGAAATTAGCTTCAGTGAGATCCCTAGCTAAACCAAACATTGTTCTCGGACTTAATTCTTCCATGCTGTATGTTCTTTCTATTTGTCTCATTTTATTCTCCTATTAAGTTATTACTTAATAATACTTACAGAAAAATAGGCTATATATAATCTTTACCGACAAATGTCGGTTTTTTTCTCAAAAAAGACAGAAATAATCTTCCTACAATTCTTTATACACTGCAGGAACAATTTTACCCTCGGCAGTTTTAAGGTGTTGTTGATATGTGGAATAAGAAATTTTTATCATTTTTGCTAATTCTTCAAGGGTTATTTTTTTAGGGTAATCATAATATCCACGATTAATTGCAATTTCCATCGCCCTCTTTTGGTTTTTTGTAAGTTCTGGCAATAGTCTTGTGAAAGAGATATTTGATATTTTCTCCTGTTTGAAATGGATTATTTTTGCACCTAGATATTTTTCTGCAAAAGCTAAAACTTCTTCAAGCATCTTTCTATCAAAACTAGCCAAATCCCATATATGGTGGCCTTCTTTGTTTATTATTACAGGATTGGGCCTTATAACTTTTGGATTGTAAACCGGTTCTGCAAAGAGAGGCTGTTTAGTCACTAAAATAGAAAATTCTCCAGTTCGCTCTATTTCCAAAACTTCATTTTGTTTTTTCAAATCTTTAAAGAGCGAATCTATATTTTTCTTTTCTCCAAATACAAATCCTGCAGTTACAACAAAAAGAGAACTTTCATCTTTCCAGTATGATAGGGGATAGCCAGTCATAGATACTCGATGTTTCACAGCCATATTTCCAAGGAACTGATTCTTTGAATCAAGTTTTAATTTCAATATCCACATAATCCTCTAAAGGATAATAATGTATAAAAATCTTCCTAAATTTCCTCTTTCAAGACAGGATAAATTGTTAAAATAAAATGGGGAAGAATCATCATGAAAAGATATTCTTTTATGGGCATCAAGCCTATTGTTATTCCTAGTAGTCCTGACCCCTTAACGATCCAATGTCTCCTCCAAATTGCAAAAGAGTTCCACAGTGAACAGATAATGAATAAGATCAATGAAATAATTATTCTTTTTTTTAGACTTTAATAACTTTATTCTATGCTTATGTTCTAAAAATAGGGAAACAAAAAATACCTCTAACAATATAATCAGATATTCAATAAAATATTAGTTATTTTGGATTATAAAAATCTTCTTACATCTCTGGCACAATTCTTCCTTCTTGCCAGTCCCTAAGAATTGACCTTGAGGTTCTATCTTCATCAACTATACCTTTCTTAACTAAAAAGTTTCTTCTCTTTCCAAGTTCCTCTACCAAAGCCTCCGTATCATCTCCAAATTCTATTCCATAATACTTTGAAATTTCTTTTGAATAATCTTTTACTAACTCAGAAACAATAAATTCTGGATTTTTTACCTTGTCGTAATTCCTAGCACCAACTTTCACATGATGAGAGATTTTTAGCTCATCTGTATGGGAATACAAATTATTAGGGATAACTCCTGGAGTATCCATCAAAAGAATTTTAGAGGATAGTCTCAGCTTTTGAAGGCCCTTTGTAAATCCAGCCTCATATGCAGTTTTAGCAGATGCTCTCCCAATTAAAAAGTTAATTAATGAAGATTTTCCCGTGTTTGGATATCCAATAACTCCTACCTGTGCCCTATCAAACTTTTCTCCCCCGTATTTTACTTCTCTTTTTATTAAATCTCTTAATATTCTGGATCCTTCTCTATTTTTACAAGAAATGAAAATAAAAGGTCTCATATCTTTTGGTACAACAAATTTCTTTTTGTCAATTAAATCAGATTTATTTAGCGCAAATATCAATCTCTTCTTTCTTTTTAAGATCATTTGCTCTATTTCCCTGTTTCTAGTTTCTTCTGGGAATCTTGCATCAAGAACTTCAACAATTACATCACTTGTGTCTAACAGTTTTAAAACTATATCTGGATATTTTTCTTTCTCTTTAGACCTTGCCTCAACATCTACAGGTCTATTCGCTCGCCAAGTTTTTGGAAATTTCATATTCTTAATAATCTAGATAACTTTATAAATCCTCGTTACATAAAATTTTCATGGTAAATGCTTGGAGCTATCGGCACAGTTTGGAATAGTTCTCTTAGTCTTAATACCAATAAAATTATTTTTCAAAAACCTTTTATACCCTCAAACTTTCAACTAAAATGTATCATGGCGGTTGTAGTTCAATGGTAGAATGCACGACTGTGGCTCGTGAGACGAGAGTTCAATTCTCTCCTACCGCCCTTTTCACATTGAGAGAATCGAAATGTGATATTGGTTCGAAGAGCATAAAATGTTTGAGTTCAATTCCCTGCAGGTTCGATTCAGGGAGAACCGAAGGGACAGAAAATTTCCTATTTTCTGGATCTCCTACCGCCCTTTTCACATTGAGAGAATCGAAATGTGATATTGGTTCGAAGAGCATAAAATGTTTGAGTTCAATTCCCTGCAGGTTCGATTCAGGGAGAACCGAAGGGACAGAAAATTTCCTATTTTTTGGATCTCCTATTACCATGAATTTTCTAAACAACAATGAGGGAAAAAATGATATCAATTAAAAAGACTTATTTCTGGGAATACAATCAAATTGCAGGAATTTACTCAGAAGCATTTTCAAAAGAGTACAAAGAATGTTGGACAATTAAAAAAGCAAAAAATAAGCTAAAATTATTTTCTAAATATTGTGATATTTATTCAATTTTTTATGATAAAACTATTGTGGGCGTTATGGTTATAAATCCAAATCAATTTCTACCTGGAACGGTTGTTTGTCTAGAAGAAATAGCTATAAAAAAGGAGTTTAGAAATAAGGGCATAGGTAAATTTTGTCTTAAGTGGATTGAAAAAGAATACTCTAAAAGAGGATTTAAACTAATAATGTTTCTAAGTCTAAAAGATTCAAAGGCATTTGGTTTTTATAAGAAACAAAAATATAAACTAAGTAAAAATCAGTTTATATATGAAAAGGAGTTAAAATGAAAAAAATATTATTTATCTGCAAATTTAATAGGTTTAGAAGTCGAATTGCAGAAGCATATCTAAAGAAGATAAATCCAACAGCCAAAGTAAGAAGTGCAGGGATAATTAGGGGAACACCACTAAACGAGAATCAAATTAACATTGCAAAAGAATTTGGATTAAATATTGAGGGAAAACCAAGAGGATTAACATCAAATATGTTAATATGGCAAGATATTACAATTATTGTTGCAAACGATGTTCCAAGGGAGATTTTTAATAATGAGTTATATGAAAAAGAAACCCGAGTTTGGAACATACCAGATACTGAATCCGATAAAAATGAAGAAATAAGAAAAATAGTTAAATCTATAATATCTGAAGTAGATAAAATAAATAAGGAGTTAAAATGAATACAGAAACAGTAAAAGGCTTTCAAGATTTTCTTGGACAAGACGCTAAGAAAAGAGAAAGAATGCTTGAGCTAATCAAAGAACAATTTCAACTTTTTGGTTTTGAGCCTGCAGAAACACCCCTAGTTGAGTACGAAGAGTTTGTTAGGGGGAAAAATCAAAATGACGAAGCAGTTAGGGACATTTTTTCCTTAAAAGATAGGGGAGAAAGGAAACTTGCATTAAGATTTGAATTTACATTTCAATTAAAGAGAATAGCAAAAAATCAAAAACTTCCTTATAGGAGATATCAAATAGGTTACGTATTTAGAGATGAACCTATTCGGAAGGGAAGGCTTAGGCAATTTATACAATGTGATGCAGACATAATTGGTAGCAATACAAAAGATGAGGCAGAACTTCTTGCAATGGCTAAGAGAATATTTCAGAATTTAAAAATAACTTCAAAAATTTATATAAATAATCGAAGATTAATAAATGAAATATTAGAAAACGAGAATATTGCCGAAAAGGATCGTGAGCAAATAATAAGAGAACTAGACAAGCTAGATAAACTTTCCAAAAAAGAGGTCGAACAAAACTTAAAACAATTCAAAGCAGAAAGATTAGTTAGAATATTTACATCGGAAGAAGAATATTTTGAAAAATACAAATCCTATGGTGAAATTAGAAATCTAAAAGAACTCTCAAACTTCTTTGGTGTAAAAACAGAATTTCGTCCATTTTTAGCAAGAGGCCTTAGTTATTACAATGGTTTGGTATTTGAAATCTGGGCCGAAGAACTCGGTGTTGCGCTAACTGGCGGGGGAAGCTACCTTAATGAAGGAATCCAATCAACAGGAATCTCTTTTGGTTTAGAACCTTTATTCTTAATTTCAAAAATACAACTAAATGAAGAAGAGTTTCTTGTTGTCTCTCTAAACCAAGAAAAAGAAGCAATAAAAATTTCCTCAAAACTTCGTGAAGGGGGGAAGAATGTTACTCTGCTAACTGATAAATCTCCAAGTAAAGCACTAGATTATGCAAATTCAAAAGGGATTTCCAAAGTTGTTATGGTGGGAGAAAACGAAGTCAAGTCAGGAAAATACAAAGTCAAAGACATGAATTCTGGAAAGGAAGAAAACCTAAAGATTTAATCAAACCTAAAGTCTAAAACCCTCGAGTCTGGACTAAGTAAAAAGATCATATCTCCTTTAAATCTAACACCTCTTGCGACCTTTTGAATTAACTCTCTGTTGGATTTATCCATATAAAACTCCATAAACTTTTCTGGATAATGTTTCTTTAAAATTTGCCAAAATAAACCTTGAATATTGGGATAGGGGAACTTTGTTATAACAATTGAGTTGCACTGCTCTCCTGGAAAATCGACGCCCCTAGAACATTTGGTTGTATAAAGTATATCTGTTTGTTGGTTCTTGAATCTATTAATCTCTTGTTGTGAGTTCTTTTGTAAATCAAATAGTTTTTCTTTACTAATTATATTTTTTAGTCCAAACTCTATCTTCTCGGAATCGGAAGGCAAATCTCCAAATGAGGAAATATGAATCAGCGTTGGAGGCTTTGCCATTTCAATACATTTTTCAAGTGCTTGAAGATATTGCTTCCTAGAAATTTGACCATTTGAGAAATTTGCAAATTTACAATTCTTCTCAAGTCCTGTTCTAATCTTTCTAACTGTTCCAGGAGATTTTGTTTCCGCTTCAACAACTACAAAGTCATCTAAACCAAACATATCCCTTAGAACTTTTTCAGAATGAAGTGTTCCGGACATAAAAACTAGCACCTCAACTGATTGCATTATCTCCCGAAGCCTTCCTGAAAGATTTACAGAAACAAGATTTACAGAAACATCCCTATTTTTTCTTCCAAATAAAGTTTGCATGTCTGATTCTGTGATTGTGTAAGACAAATAGGTATCTCCTTTAATCTCTTCAAATGCCCTACAAATTTCAAGTACGTTGTTGTAATAACTATCCTCGTCATCCTGTGTTAAATTAGGATTTGCAAGTATTTTTTCCATTAGATCAATAAAACTACTTTTTTTCAAGGATTCTATTGTCTCGGAGGCAGTTCCCAATAAATTATTTGTAATATGAATCATATCTTTAACATCATCTACTTCACTAGGACTATCTGGGAAGATATTACTTATAGCATGTAAAAATTTATTTAGATTTATTTTTCTCTCGCTTGCCAAATCATCTAAGAAATCATCACATTCATCAACTATATCTATATCTGTTTTGGGTTTTCTTCCAATAGCCATCTCAATTAAATATTTCAAAGAATTAAAAACCAAAACGTCTGAGTCAATATAGGATTTATACTGCTCATAATATCCACAGCCCGCAGTTCCATTGTAATGAGCATATTCTTTTCCAGATATAGAAGTATATTTCTTCTTGTTTGTCTTATCAAGAGCTTTAGCTTTCATATCGGAGGGTAAAATTGGACTCCAGTAAGGGCAAGCAGGGGCAATAGAAAGTCTTCGAACATCTGAAATTTGGGAGAAATCGCTTAAATCCACAAGAGGATTTTGTTTTAAATATTGTTTTATCTTATCAAAATTTCTTTCTCTTATCTCAATGCTACATGGAAGCTCCTTATCGTCTGCATTACAATTACAAAATTTACAACTAAAATTATTCCTTCCTTTAATTACAGAAATTTTCATTTTATTTCCGTCTGGTTTATTTACAAAGTTCTTTATTGTGTAATCTTGCTCATACTGTTCTTGCAAACTTTTAATTGGTACAACTATAGAAGATTTTTTGAAATGACGAGCCAAATTAAGAGCCATAGCACTCTTCCCACTTCCACAAACTCCACGAATAAATATTGCCCTCTTACCCTTTTTTATTTGTTCTAAAACTTCAGAAACAACATCTGCCTGGTTTTTTCCATTTGAGAATACTAGCGGATCAAGTTTTTCCCCTGTAAAATTAAAAAGGCTATCACTTTTTTCCTCTTCTCCCTCTTTTCTTCTATATAATGACCACATATCCTTTGTTTGGACTATTTAGTTTTATAAGGCTTACCCTGATGTCTCCTTTTCTATATTGTCACCACTAATTAGATACAACATAACCGAAAGATTTATAAACCCCCCATACTTAAACATTTTGAGGTAATCAAAAAATGGCACTAGACGACATTGTAAAAGAAATGAATGCTGTACAAAGGCTCAAAGGAGCTATGAAATCTACAGAACATAGCGATAGATTAAATGCTACGTTAGGTTACATGAAAGAAGTTCTAAAAAAAGATGCTGCCGCTCTTCAAATTTATCAAGATGGATTTAATGATAAACCTCATTTAATGTCCAATTATCTAAGCGGAAGAATTCCGGTACATCAGCGTGCTGCTGTAGATTCTGTTAAAGCCGAGACTCCAAAGGTATTAGAGGCACTAGCAAATGGGGCCGACTTAAATTCTGCGATACTTCCTTCAATCGTGTTCGAATTATTTGGTAAGCCAAAAGAGTATGCAAAGCTAGAAGAGGGATTAAGAAATCCTGAATCGGGAATTCTACAAGAATATTATGCTAAAAAAGAATCCAAAGATGTTTCTGGTCAAATGGTCATGAGATACTTTGCTCCTGAGACCTATGCAAGGGTAGCTCAATCAGAAATGATGGCCATGAGGGAGAAATTTATAGTAGAACAATTTACAACTGAAGAGGAAAAAGACGGAGAGAAAGTTAGAGTCTATGATCCTACAAAGGCCGTAAAGTATATGGAAGGTAAGATTGAAGAAATTGAAGAAAAAAATCGTAC
>CAZLFJ010000005.1:21386-28127 GCA_964558795.1 Candidatus Woesearchaeota archaeon
TAGAATTAGCGAGCCAATATGCGGCGGCTGCTTCCAAAAAGAAATAATTTTTTAAATTTTTTTATTAATTCTATATAGTTAAATACCAAGACTCGACATAAGGGGGATTTATATTTCAAGAACTCTTGTTATTTGTTCTCTACAAGTTCTTTTACAATTCGAGCCATCTCTCCCATAAATGTGTCTGCTCTTTCAAGGAGTTCATCAATTTTACTTCCCTTAATTTCTTTTATTCTTCCATGCGCTATATCCTTGTTCAAATCATATAACTCTTTATAGGTGTCTACATATTTGGATTTCAACATTTTCTTAGAAACAAATATTTCTTCCATTCTCTCGGCTATGTGTTCGGGAGAGGCAGGTCTTTCTTCTGCTGCAATAAGGGCCGCATGAGCAGAATCAACAACACACCAGTATAATCCATCTATTGCAACAAATAAAGCGTTCTTGGCCCTTAAAAGATGATTTGGCGCTCTTTGTAGCAAGGTATAGATTGCCTCGGGAGTAGAATGAATTTTTCCCTGTTCAAGTAGGACCTTAAGAGGTGTAAAAAATCCACCATGGTCTAAAAGAGGATCTCCATATCTAATAACATTAAGAATTACGGGATCTCCTCGATTCAAATCATCCCACCAAGTGGACAATTTTACTGTATTTATATGCAAAGATTTCTTGTAAGGATTCTCTTTAATTAATTCTGCCAACCTTTCTCGGTAATGTGCAATAAGTTCCTGATCCCATCTAATCGAAACATCATCCAGGAGAATTATTATATCTATATCTGAGGAAGTTACTGCAATTTTCTTTGCCGAACTTCCGAATAATATTACGGACTTAATCATCCTATCAAATTCCTTGTATGCTTTTGTTGCAAAATCAAGAGCAATCTCTCTATCTGTAGCTATAGCTAGCGTCGGAACTATAGTCTCTTTAGAATCATTCGAATCTTTCTTCACCATCTTCGATTTATATATAATCTTTAACCTTTATAAATATTCCTTTATGCATTCGGAGTTCCAGAGAATCTTGAGCCGGTTCCGGGAACTTGTCCTCCCAATTCTTCAGGTAATGTAGAGAACCCCGAACCATACATTGAAAAGTGTTTTTCCGGAAGATATGCCATTGGAAATCCAAAATAATTTCCTTGAATTGTATCAATTTGATTCCAGTATGCTGGGCTTGAACCTCCTCCAACTTGTGAACCAAATGCTCCCATGGTAGCTCTAAGAGGATTCATCTTCAGACCTTTATTTGGATCAACAAGACCGCCAGCTTCAATAACTTTTCGCATACTAGCAAAATCTCCATTCTTTTCAAGTTCTTTTAACAACTCTTTTACTGGAACATTTCCCATACCTATACCCAAATGAGAATCTCCGTATCCAAAATTATCTGTTAAATGAACATGTTTAACAAGAGGGGTAATTTTCTTTGTTTCTTCAACCAAATCTTTATCAGTAAAACCATGTTTCTTATGAATATTCAAATGTCCAACATCCCACGTTGCACCAATTAGTTTATCTGCCTTTTTCTTAGCTTCTGATTCGGACATTTTTCCTTTAGCATTCTCTATAAACTTTGCTTTGCTTTCTTCAATAAGTTTTTTCAAATCCTCTGCACGGGAGAATGCCATCCCGGGATATAAATTTTCTATAGCCATTACGGGAGCTTTATCCTTCCATTTTTCAAATGATTTCCAAGCAACATTACCAAATGTTTCTGCTGCTTTTTCTCTAGCAAAATCTTCCGCTCTAACATTTATCTTGGGTGCACCCCCAAGATTTGGATCTGACATTATATTATTCAAATCTCTAAGTTTTTTATCCATTAGTTCATTGTTAAGTATATTAAGTCCTATCTGGTCTTTGATTCCTTTGGCTTTTTCTTCAAGTTCTTTGTTCCACTCCTTTGCGGTTTTTTCGAGTATTTTTCTTTGTTCTTTAGATCCATACTCATAGGCTTTACTAAATACTGATGCAAATCTGGAATTAGTGTCTTCCATAAAAACCTCTGCTCGATTAAGATAATTCTGAGTTAGCTCTCCTTCTTTTTGTGCAATCGGAAGACCTTTCATCATTTCGTACAATCTTCCTTTATTTGTCGCTTTATCTATATTTTCTTCTGCCTCCTTTTTTAGCATGAAGATCTCTCTTAAACTATTGTCCCAATCACTCACATTTGCACTTCTAAGACTTCTTTCGATACTATAGATTTCACCTTGCTGGTCAAGCGGCTTTGAAGCATCAAGCAAAATTTTTCCCTTTCCATCTTTTGTAGGGCGGGCATCGGAATAGAATTTTCGATCTTCTTTTATAGCTTGTAATTGTCCGGTTTCCCTATTAATTATCGCTTCTTGAACAATGTGAAATCTATCTTTATTTCCTTCCTTGCCTTGAGGTCTATATTCCGATCCAGTTCCAGCATTACTTGCGTGAAATACAACCGGAATGTTTCCGTCCGCATCAAGTGCATGTGCCTTCTCGAGCACATCAATAAATCTCCTTTCAACATCTGCTCTAGCATAGTCTCCTCCATAACCCCTCTCTCCAAAACCTGAAGGGTCAATAACTGGCGCATGAACACTAGGTTTAACTCCTGTCAATTTCATCAAAGCTTTCATCTCTTCAAATTGTTGTCTGGGAACACCATCTGCTATCTCTGGAGAGACCAAAGAGACCTCTACATTCTTAACGCCTTCCTTAATTCTTGAAATTGCCTCATTAAGTTGGTTTGCAGTCATGGGAGACGTTGTAGATGCAAGTTGTCCAGCACCCATCCTAAAACCTACGTAGTTACCTACATTAGGATTCATAGAAGAGTACCCTCCCCCATAAAAAGATATATAATTATCACCCATATTTTGTTTACGCGTTTTTATTATTTAAAACTTTCCTATTTATAATCTAATTGAATATCTTGTATATCGCTCAAAAAAGGATTACTCTTCCTCTTCCTATTTTGGTCATTAGGATTTAATATATCCAAATTACTAACATTATACTTTTCTTCATCATCACTGCCGGAAGAATACTTTCTAAGTTCTGACTGAATTTCAGGATTTGCAAGAGTTGTAACAAAAGGATTTTTTCTGATATCTGAAACACTAAGTGGTCCAACTTCGTTTTGGCGAAGGTTTGTATGACCTGAATTAATTGGGCTTGCATACTTATTATCTCCCAATTCATTCTTAGGACCATAAACATTCCCAACCGAACTATAAAAATTCTTATCACTAGTTTCTTTCTTCTTTGTTTCAACACCTCCTAGAGTATCTTCAAGATTATAATCTTTCAAATCATCTTCAGTTCCAAGGGTCTCTTCAAGCGAAGTATTCAATTTCTTCTTATCTACTGCTTTTTCTAAGGGCACATTAAAAATTTCATCTTCGCTTATTTCTTCCTCAAGGGTTTCTTTTTTTTTATCTACTTCCTTTACTCCTTCATCTTTTTTTTGATCTTTTTTCTCTTCCTTTTTCAACAACTTCTTCAATATTTCTGGGTTTATTCTTTCTTCTTTCTTCTTTCTATTTTTATCTTTCTCTTTCAATAAATCCTTCAATGCTTCAGAGTCTATTTTACTTCCTTGAATCTTTTTCTTACTTGGAGGGTTTTTTTCTTTTTCCATAAAGAGATATATCTCCGTTAGTTTATATATTTTTAGAAATCTATTTATTAAAGAATTTAGGATTTTTTCTTTCAAGGTAGTCTAAAACACGGCGATATACTTTTGATTTTCCATACTTCAAATACAAATACCCTATGAGGGATGCAAGAAATGCTCCTCCTGCATTTATAAAAAAATCCTTCATTGTATCTGTTACTCCTGTTCCGATATTTACTCTCTGCATATTATATCCCAAAAAAGTATCCACCAAGTATTCATACATCTCCCAAAAAACGCCGATAGTTGTTGCAAAACAAAAACCAAAGAAAACAATAACTCCCGGACTAGCTTTAATCTTATTCCCCTTGTATAAAACATACATTATTGAAATGCCCACCATACCCATAGCAAATCCCGATATGCCGTGAAGCATTGTATCCCACCACGTAAATGTATAATAAAATTTTTGGATTCCTCCAAGATACTGGCTTGCATAAATAAAAGCTACAATAAATACATGAAACTCTGGAGGAAGTTTAATCTGATATCTTTTTTCAATAAAGATTGGTAAGAGTGTCAAGAAAAGGGCAAGAATACTAACGAAGAAAAGTTCCCATCTAGCATAATAAAACTCGTAAATTAAAGCACCAATCAGTAATGTTCTGATTAACCAAATAAACAAAAAGTAAACCCTTTCTACTCTTTCTTTTGGTGGTAAAAACAATTTTTTTATTTCTTTCATTTTTTTACCTATGAATCAAATTCATCTGGAGACGAAGCCATCATGTGGGCTTTCTTATATACATCGTATGTAACATACAACAGCTTCTTTGCAAATTCTTCTGCAGCCTTTCTAGCATACTTCTCAACATAATCGTCAGATTTTATGTCCTTTATAGCTTTAATCTCTTTTTTTTCCTTTTTTGAAGAACTAAACATGCCACTAGAGAATATACCAAATAATGCCGTAAAGGGGTTTATATCATCTCCCTTCCTTTTTTGTTCTTTTTTCTCTTCTTTGCCTTCCTTTAGAAAATGATCAATATCTTGTTGAAGTTGCTCAAGGGATTTTTCACTTTCTTCTTGTACAAATGAGAGTCCTATTGCTCTATCCTGCAAATCTCTCAATTTTTCAAATAATTTTAATTCTTCTGAATTAAGTGCATATGAATCGAAAGTAATATCCACTCTCCCGCCAAACCCATAGGCCATATCTCCTCTTTGCGAAACTCTTTGACTATAATGTCCCCTATAGGTCATAGATATAAGTAGAATAGAATAATAATCGCGAAATAATTTTTTATCCTCAAAAGGTTTACTTAGTCCTGTCTTTTTTTTAGCCATAAAAGTTAACTCAAACATAGATGTAGAAAAAGCATTTACCATGGCCGGATTTTTTTCAAATCCTTTCTGTCTTAATTGTTCTGCAGATCTAAGATAGGGTCTAACCCAAGAGGTATAAAGTTTTAATGTTTCAACCTGTGTTCTTAAATAACTCTTTTCAATCTCAAATCTTTTTGTTAATTCTTTTTCGGAATGAATTGTCCAATCAAGAAATTCTTGAATTCTGGGAATCAATACTCTCTTAACTTGGTCATTTGCAAACTCATTTTTTTTGACTTCTTCAACGCTATTGCTAATCATAAATAATTCTCTTAATGTTGTATATCCCACCTGATAAGACATCTGATGAATTGATCCTGTTTGCCTTTTTGCATCTACATTATCTAGCCAAACTTGCTTTAATGCGAGCATTCCAGCTTCTTTCTTATTTACTTCCTTTGATTTTGCATCTTCATAGTGTGTTAATCTTAACTCAAATTCTTTTAAATCATAGATTAACTGTAAAATAGATTTTGTTACTTGATTTATTGCTCCCAAATATGTACTTGCCTTCTCTTGAACGGTACCAAGTTTCCTACCATATTCATCAAATCCTCCTGACCCCGGAGTCGCCATAAAATTATCTGTAAGCTTAACAACATCAGTACTAAAATTCTCATTAACAAAGTCAAGTAACCAGTAATAAACAGGTTCAACCTGATTTGTCTGTGCGTCGTAAACTAGTTTGTAGGAGGAGAGAGACTTTGATTTTACAGACTTTATTTCTTCATCGTCCTTATTTTCACTCAGTAATTTAAATATTTCTTTTCCATCCTCTGCTTTAGACAACAAATTTTTATATTTTTTAATTGCCTTTTCCTCCCCTGTAGCATATAAGCTAGGATTAACTATTTTTATTAAATCTTGTACATCACCCATGATACTTTTATTGATTGCCTTGTTTTTAATTCTAACGGATTCAATCAGAAGATTTAAATAGTCTGTAGTAACTATGGAATGACATGGGATTGACTGCAATTGTTAAACCAACACATGACTGTAATCTTGCTTGTAAATATTGTTATGTAGATCCTCATGCAGAGCGCGGAAGAATGACCGAATCAACTTTGGTTCAAACAATGTATCAGGTGGCACAATGTTCTGATGACCGACGTGCCCATATTATTTGGCATGGAGGGGAACCTTTGCTTATGGGCTTGGAGTTTTATAGGTCTGTAGCTAATATTTCAGATAGATTAAGAACCAAAGGATACTCTATAGAAAATAGTATTCAAAGCAACGGAACTTTAATTAATGAAGAGTTCTTAGATTTTGTAGAATCGCAAAGAGATTTCAGATTAGGATTCAGCTTAGATGGGCCCGAAGAAATAAATAATAAAACTAGAATTTATCCGGATGGGAGTGGGGCATTCAAGGGTATTTTTAAGGGGATTATGTTAACTCTTAAAAGGAAGTCTCTTGGTGGGGGTGCCATAATGGTTTTACAAAAACACAATATTTCAGATTTAAATATGTCTTATAATTTTTTTCAAGAGAATCATATTCCCCTAAAAATAAATCCTATCATTGATTCTAGTGATCCTGCTAATGGTATTTCTTCAAGAGAATATGCTTTAGCAATGAATGCTCTTTTTGATGTTTGGATTCAAGATTCTAATGCTTCAGAGATTGATCCATTTAGTCAATATATTGGAAACTTAATGACTGGCATTCCGGTTGGGTGTAATCATTCTGCATCCTGTAGAAAACTTTTTGTTTCTATTGGTCCTCAAGGAGATATATATCCTTGCGGTC
>CAZLFJ010000006.1:0-27136 GCA_964558795.1 Candidatus Woesearchaeota archaeon
TCCTAATATAAACTTCGAAAACCCCGATGACTATTCGCGAAAAATTAATATTATCCCTGAAACGATAGAAAAAAATATCAATATCTACCTCTCTAACTCCTTTGGCTTCGGGGGGACAAATAGTGCATTAGTTTTAAAAAAAATGTAGATAGAACCAAGGCCTCTTAGATTTTCTTGAGATAATATTGAATCTGTGAGTGTTTATTTGAAATATTTTAACCAATGTAAAATTTTTTCCGTTCACTTGTGTTCACTTCCAAAATTTCCTCAATAATTGTGGGAGCGTTAAATGAAGCAATTTTGTTTCTTAATGAAATTTAGATCAAGTTTATGAGAACCTTAGGGTTTGAGAATTTACTAAAAAATATCCTAGAATATCTTAACAAAATTTGGAAATATTTAAAAAGTTTGATTATTTGTAAATGAGATGGGTGTTAGACAAACTCTTCAAAATATTATTGGTTCTGCCTTGGTTATGGGTTCAACTATTCTTGGTTCTAATTCTGCGTATGCTCAAACAAGAGAGAGTAATCCGAAACCAATTAATGTAGAATATATAGATTTAACTCCTGCAGATAATTCATTCTCTAAGAAGTTTCCAGTACAATGGTATCAGAGACAAGCAGCGAAAGAAGTAAAGGTCGGAGAAGGTTCAATAGTGGTTGAAGGTGAATTGGATTATGATTCTGGGAAGCTTAATCTTGCATATAGCTCGGGTAGAATTGGTAAAGAAGGTCCAGACTTGAGTAGGTTCTCAAGAAAAGAACAAGGAAGGCTTCCAGTTTCTCGACTTGTTCCAAGACTCAATGATAATGAGACTGCGATTTATGTTGTTTCTCCAGCTGGGAGAGTTCTTGCAAGAGATAATTCTCAAGAAGGGTATTTCTATCCAGGAGATGATATTAGAGAATTAGTTGATCTTGAAGATTCTTGGGAAAAGAAGCTTTTAATGGAGAAGAGTCGAGAGGGATTTGATAAACTTCTTGAATTTGGTGATGGATACGTTGCTAGTAGTGGAATTCCATTTGCAAGTAAGATTAAACCTTTTCAGAGAATGGCAAACCAGTTTGAAAAATACCTTGCAGAGGAGAGAAGAAGAGAGCAAAGAAATGCAGAAAGTACTCTTGAAAGGGGAGTTTCTTCTGAGAGAATTCCATTAAAAGTAGATTCTAGGAGGGGAGTTTTACCAGATCATATGATTGGTAGATCTATTAAACTAGATTTTCTAAATCCTTCAGATAATGAACTGCCAGTTGTAGTTTACATAAAAAGAATAGGAATAGGAGATAGAACTGATGCTTATGCTGAAATAAAGGATATTGCTTTGACATTTAATCTTCCGAAGAACGATGTATTTTATCTCGGAGGGTGGAAAATGGTGGATAGTATTCCCCAGAGTGAATCATTCTTAGAAGATATCGATGAAAGACAAGGTCTAATTACATTCGAGCAAAATACTGTTTCAATAAGGATTCATTATTCTGGGAAAGTAGTAAGCATAGCTGATTTGAGAATAATTGAAAGAAAAAGAGTGAATTCAGATATGATCGGACTAAAAGTTTGTGAAGAGAATAAAAAAGATGGAGACAGAGTTTTGTTAATTCTGAAAAAATTACCTAAAAATCCAAATCGCATCGCCATTTATTCATTTGAAAAAGACCCTGAAATTGAAAGATTAGAAAGTATAAGTTCAGATCCTAAAAAAACAGAGTTATACCTTGAAAAAAAAGAGGGCATAATTCTTGAAAAAACTAAGTAACTGCTTATCAAATCTCTTTTATCTTTTCCATTAATCTTTCCTCTAGTTCTTCATCTTCGAATGAAAAATAACCTGGGATATGCCAAACATCTATATCTTTATGATTTGCTTCTGGAAATTGTTGAAGTAAATCTTCCTTATGATGTTTTTCCATACAGATAATTTTGTCCGCCCACTCAATTGCACTTTCAGTCAGAAGAACATCTGCGATGGTTGAAACTCCTGCAGCTTTTGACTCGAATTTGTCTGAAAAGTTTGTTTCTACAATTTCACATGCTTTTTGACTTCGATCCCTACCCATCATACAGACAAAAAGGAGTCTTTTTTTCATGAAAATCTAGTGTTTTATAAATTTAAAATCCTTTCTATTTTTGAGGTTTTGAGAACTTGATTGGTTCATACTGTTTGTTAAATAAGAGGGACTTAACAATTGATGGAAACCGAAAGAACAAGAATGGATGGTTAGAATTGATTAATATTAGTTCAAAAGAAAATCCATTTAATAATAAATCCTAAAATCGCTAAAATAACTATTATTCCTATAGCTTTAAGCATGTTGATAAAATCTCCAGTATCTTCTTCTTGATGTTTTTCTAACTCTCTTTTTCTTCGATGTTTTTCCTATACTTGTTGCTTTTTCCAATCTGAAATAGAAATACCCCTAAGAATTATTTTATACTTTTTAGTTTTTCCATTAATTTCAATATCTCTAAAATAGGTCTCATCTTTTTTTATTCTCAAATTTCCTATAATCTCAATAGTACCATTATGAAAAGTATTCCACTCATTTTCTTTAACATTTGAATATTTTTCTGGAAATTCTTTTTTCATCATCTGCGAAGCAATAATTGTAGCAAGATTACTTTCTATACTTTGTTGCACTCCTTCTTCCATTAAATCATTAATAGTTTTTCCAAACAAACCCATATAAAAAACAAGATAAATCTCTTTTAATATCTTTCTAAAAATCAAAATTTAAAACTAAAGCCCCCCAACTTAACAATACTGTTTCATCCAAAGATTTAAAAAGCTAGAGATATAGATTAAAGTATATAATGATAGAAAAAGGTAGATTTTTTTAGTCAAAAAATAAGTATGAATAAGAAAAAATTTGTAAAAGATGAAAGAGTTAATGCTTCTATGGAAGAAAAACTTGTAAGCAATATATCTAGAAAAGATTTAGGATATAGGGTAGTTGTACGAGGGGTAGTGGAGAGGGTAATTCAGACTTCTGGACCCACAATATTTGAAGTTTTTGATGGTAGTGGAAGAATTCCACTTAAGGCATTTGTTAGTGCGGGTGAACGAGCCTTTGAGAATATTGATGAAGGAGACTATGTAAAAAGTATTGTTAAAATTGAGGAATTCAATGGTGCCATTGAGGGAGATGTTATTCAATTTTTTAAAAAAGAAGGAGAAAGTTTAGAAAAACTTAAACAAGATATATATTATAGGCTAAAAAAAAGAGCAGAGGTTAAAGATGGAGAATTTTTAATTAAAAATGAGATTCTTGATAAATTGAAAAAAGATTTCATTGCTGCAGCTACAGAAATTAGACTTGCAATACTTCAAGCAAGACCTATTATTGTTAGACATCATAATGATACTGATGGTTATTCTGCAGGTTTTGCACTTGAAAGAGCAATTCTTCCACTTGTTGAAGCACAGCATCTATCTAATCCAAAAGCCGCTTGGGAATATTTTACAAGGTCACCCTGTGCAGCACCCTATTATGAAATTGAAGATTCTATTAAGGATACCTCTCTTAGTCTTAGAAACGTAGCAAAATTTTCAAATAAGATGCCTTTAATTCTTATTGTTGATAATGGTTCCACACAAGAAGACTTGATGGGAATTTTACAAGGAAAGGTTCATGGTGCAGATTTTATTGTTATTGACCATCACAAGTTTGATGAAGATGTTATCTCCAAAGAAGTTTTGGTTCATATAAATCCATTTTTAGTAGGTGAAAGTGGTTCATCTATTTCTGCTGGTATGCTTGGAGCAGAACTTGCTTTTTTTATTAATCCCGAAACAAAAAATATAAAACAAATCCCTGCACTTGCGGGTCTTGCGGACAGAATTGATTTAGAAAACGAAAAGATTGTCAAGGATTATTTAGAAATTGCTGAAAAAGAAGGATATTCTAAAGAACTTCTCAATGAATTATCCCTAGTTATAGATTATGTTTCCACTAGGATAAGATTCCTTGAAGCAAGGGAATACTTTGAAGTTGTTTTTGGAGAACCAAGAGCGCAGCAAAAGAAACTTGTAGATTTAATGGCCCCATATATAAGAAAACTAGATGAAAAGGGTCTTAAAATTGCAAAGGAAAATGCAATTATTTCTGAAATAAACGAAATCACACTCCAAAAAATTATGATTGAAGAAACTTTCCCCGGATTTGGATTCTTTCCTAAACCTGGAAGGAGCGTAGGTCTTGTTCATGATTCTTTGAAAAGTGAAGGAAAAACAAAACTAGTTTCTGTTGGAATAATGAATACTGCAATGACTTTTAGAGCAACAGATGAATCTAATTTTTCAGTTCATGATTTTATTGGTTACCTTGAAAAAAATCTTCCAAATGCATTTGTTGAAGGTGGAGGACATAAAAATGCCGGAGCAATCAGTTATTTACCTAAATTCAAAAATGAAGCCATTAGATTATTAGAAGAATTCATAAAAGGAAGATAGAATATATCTTTAAAAATTTTATTAACTGAAAAAAATTATCATTTAGCTTTCCAATCTGCTTTTAAGAATGCCTTATTTCCCAAATAAGAATAATACAAATCTCCCTCATGTGCCAATTCTATAACACTATGCGTTCCAGCAACTGGAACACCAAATGCAAATGTAGATATCCCCCTTCTTGAAATATATTTACCGAAAGTTTCCACTTGTATATTACCCTGAGTCATTGAATTTGCAATTGGATAAAATGGAACATTTGCGTTTCTAAGTATATCCATTACAGCAGAAATTTCTTTTCGAGTGTATTGATCTCCCTCATTATCTTCAGTAAGCAAGAAAGGTCCAAAAGCCATCTTAGCTATTCCAGTGAAATCTATTCTATATCCCTCCTCATCTTTATTGCTTCCAGAAACATCTACATCCCCATTTATAGCTAAACTCCTTTTATATAGCTCCCTTCTTAAAGAACCTGTTAGTTCTCTCCTAGAAGAAACAGTCCCAGATTTCAATAAAGTCTCATCGATAATTTCTTCTAAAAAAGTAGAATTTGCTCCACCCGGGCCCTCACTACCTATCTCTTCTCTATCAAAACCGATTAATATTGTGGTATAAGGAGATTTAGTTTGTTCAAAAGCTCTCAGTGTTGAAAATGTTCCAATCCTAGCATCATGAGCATAACCTGAAATAAACCCTTCACCAAATAATCTTGTTGGAGTATCTGGAAATACTTGTAATTTTGCTGTTTGAAATTCTGTTTCACTCTTTAATCCAATTGCATTCAAGAAATTTCTGATGCTAGAATATCCAGGAACTAAATCTAGACCCTCTGCAGGATAAGATTCTCCAAGACCTGCACCCTCTTCTAATCTTGTATCTGTATGAATATTACTATCAGGCATATATGCTCTAAATTCAATAGGCTGTTTCTCCCCATTTCTAAAAAAATGTCCTTTTACGATATAATCATGACCATGCCATTGCGGAGCCTGTATCGGGCCAACCTGCGTTAAATCAAGTTCAACACCTAGATGGACCTCCTGTTTATCTGGATCCCACGGCAATATAATAGGTTTTGCCTTAAGTTTTAAGCCAGGAGAATCGTTATGAGAAAATAAAATTCTTAATCCATCTTCTACATGTCTTGTTCCAAATTTTACTGCTGCAAATGCACCATTGTCGCTCTCAGTCATGTAAATTCCATGTTTGAAATCAAAACCTGTTCTTTCTAAAGATTCCCTACAATTATCTGTAACATCTGAAGCAGTTCTTACCCTAGTAGAAAAATCACAATAATCGAGTGCAAAGGACCTTATTTTATCTAAAATCTTTTTAGAACTTTTATCTGTTGTAGGCATTGGCCTAACTAATTGAAAATCCGGAAAACTTATCCATCGATCAAATACCCTATATCCTGATTTATCCTTTTTTATTGCCATATTCCAATATGCTCTAACTCCTTCAGCATTTAAAAAGAAAGATGGCTTTGTAATGTATATTTTGAAGGGCATATAATTCAGATCATATTAAAAAAACTTATAATATCTAAATGAAGCAAAAACATTTATTAACCCTCTTAGATTAAAAGAAAAATGGAAAAAATAATAGATTATGAAGCTATCGGTCTTAAGGCGGGTCTTGAAATACATCAGCAATTAGATACAAATAAGCTTTTCTGTAACTGTCCTTCGATTCTTAGAAAAGACGAACCATTTTTTAAGATTAAGAGAAAACTAAACCCCGTTATTGGAGAAAGCGGAGAAGTGGATATTGCTGCAAAATATGAAAAGGAACTTGACAAGACCTTTATCTATGAAGTTTTTGATACAAATTGCCTTGTTGAACTTGATGAAGAACCACCACATGAAATAAATAAAGAAGCTTTAATGATCGCAGTTCATATTGCATTGCATTTAAATTGTAAAATATTTCCGGTTTCACAGATAATGAGAAAGACTGTTGTCAACGGATCGAATACTTCAGGATTTCAGAGAACTGTTTTATTTGCCCATGATGGATTTGTTGAAACTTCATTTGGAAATGTTGGAATAGATTATATTTTTCTTGAGGAAGATTCTGCAAGGCCTTCTGCGGTACTAGGTGAAGAAGATTCTGAAGATGAAAACTCTAAAACCTATAAACTTGATAGGCTCGGTATTCCACTGGTAGAAATTGCGACAGGTCCACACATGCACACTCCTGAACAAATAAAAGAAACTGCTTTAAAACTTGGAGAAATTCTTCGGGCCTGTAAGGTTAAAAGAGGCATTGGAACCATAAGGCAGGATGTAAACATTTCTATAAGGGGAAGTGAGAGAGTTGAAATAAAAGGATTTCAGAACCCTTCTGTTATGAATCTAACAGTAAATAAGGAGATTGAAAGGCAAATAGAGTGCATTGCAAATAATAACTCCAAGAAAGAGGTCAGAAAGGCCAACCCGGATGGTTCTACCACATTCATCAGACCAATGCCAGGTAGTGCTAGAATGTATCCAGAGACAGATTGTCAATTGCTAAAAATTCCTGAAGAAATGATTGATGAAGCTAAAAAAACATTGCCAAAACTTGCTTCAGAACATAAAGCCTTCCTTAAGGAGTTTGGACTTAATGAGGAACTGATAAAACTTATTCTTTCGGAGAATAAACTTGAAGAATTCAAATACCTTACAAAGGTAATTGTTAATCCTCAGTTGATAGCAAAATGCCTGGTTGTATTTCCTGGAGAAATTGCATCTAAGGAGAAGAAGACTTCTGAAGAACTTTCTAAAATTTTGAGTCTTGAAGTTGTCGAAGGAATTTTAGCAGAGGTTGGAAAGAAAATTTCTGAGAATGATGTGAAACTAGTTATGCAAAAGATTGTCTCTGGAGAGAGTTTTAAGGATGCCATTACAAAAGAGAAAATAGATTTGGAACAAGAAGTTAAAAATTTAATCAAGGAAAAACCTGGATTAAATCCTAATGCATATATGGGTTTGATTATGGGTAAGTTCAAGGGAAGAGTAAATGGAAAAGAAGTGATGGATGCCCTTGGAAAAGTCCTAAGCTAGCCCTATTCTTAGACCTGTTTTAGCAAGTTCTTGTTCTAGTCCTGTATCTTGTATGCTTGATACGTATATTTTATTAACTACTCTACCTAGAGCGTTAGCAAGAGGGTAAGGTTGATTCCCCCATAATCCAAAAGAACGAATTTCCTTTGAAGTTCTAAACCCTTCCCCATAAAAAGCAATAAGAGGATTTGGTAAACTTTTTTGAGCAATTCTTTCTAATACTTCCGATGAAGATAATTCTTTAATTTCTAACAAACCGCAGCAGCCAACAGAACCAATTACTCTTGAAATTTGAATCTCTCCCCTTACTATATATGGAGAAATCCTCAATATTTTTTCATCTCCTTGGAGTAAAACATAATAGCTTCTTCCATCAAAAATACCCCTATAGACTATTCTTTCTTCTTTTATGACAGCTGGTCCTTCTTCTCCCATTGAATCAGATATATAAAACCATTTAAAAAG
The DNA here is from genome assembly GCA_964558795.1 of Candidatus Woesearchaeota archaeon. Classification (GTDB taxonomy): domain Archaea; phylum Nanobdellota; class Nanobdellia; order Pacearchaeales; family GW2011-AR1; genus CAKZRD01. The sequence continues at coordinate 7,963 of CAZLFJ010000006.1, forward strand.
AATGTTATGGTCCAGCATATATCTTAATTCAGAAATTACCATCTTACAGAGGTTAGAAAGATTTATAAAGTGTTGTTAACTATTGTTAACAAGAGGTAAAAAAGATGTTTAAACTACCCCAAGAAATTGAAGTCTGGTATATAATTCCAAAAATTCGTAAAGAACTTTCTAGAGAACTTATTGAAACTTACAATCTAGGATATGAAAAAACTGGAAAGGCTCTTGGAATAACTAAGGCAGCAGTTTCACAGTATCTCAAGGATAAGCGTGGAAATAAACTAAAGCTCTCAAAGGAAATGGAAAAAGAAGTCAAAATTTCTGCGAAGAAGATTTATGAGAACAAGTCTAATGCACTTGTAGAGATTCAAAGCTTACTTAAGAAGATGAAAGAAACAAAATGTTCGTGCGATGTTTGCAAAAGATATAACCAGGAGGTACTTGACTATTGCAACTGCCAACCTCGTTATTAAAAATGGAAATGAGATCTTTTTAGATCATGCCTCAACAACACCCATAGCTTCTTCGGTAGCAAAAGAAATTTCTAAGTTCATGAAATTATATGGTAATCCCTCTTCAAAGCACGCACTTGGAGAGAAAAGTAAGGAAATTATAGAAAATGCTCGTGAAAAAATTGCAAATCACCTTGGATGTTCAACTTCGGAGATATTCTTTACATCTGGAGGAACAGAAAGCAATAATTTAGTACTAAAAGGTATTTGTGAAAAATATCCTCAAAAGAAACATATAATCATTTCAGAAATAGAACATCCTTCAGTTCTTGAAACTTGTAATTATCTAAAAACCAAAGGCTATGAAATAGATCAAATTTCTGTAAGTTCTGAAGGAATTGTAAATTTAAATGAATTACGATCCAAAATTAGAACCGACACCCTCCTTGTTTCAATAATGCATATAAATAATGAAATAGGAACAATTCAACCAGTGGAAGAAATAGCTAAAATTTGCAAAGAGATGGGCACATTATTTCATTCTGATATGGTCCAGTCTCTTGGAAAGATAGATATAAATCTTGAGAAAATTGGGCTTGACTTTGCTTCATTTTCTGGACATAAAATAAATGCACTAAAAGGTGTTGGTGTTGTATACATAAAACGAGGAATAAGATTAACTCCTCAGTTGCACGGAGGAAACCAGGAGAAAGGCATTCGAAGTGGTACGGAAAACTTTTTGGGAATTGTCTCTTTTGCTAGTGCCCTAGAAATAAAAAGAGACAGAGAGAATATTAAAAAAATTAGAGACAAATTAATAAAAGAAATATTAACTATTCCAGGAACTATTTTAAATGGATCTCGCGAAAAAAGAATTTATAATAATATTAATGTCTCATTTTATGGAATCGAAGGAGAAAGCATTTTAATGTTACTTTCAAAAAATAAAATTTATATATCTACAGGTTCTGCTTGTAGTTCGAATAAATTATCTGAGAGTCATGTTCTAAAAGCAATAGGAGTAGATGAGATGTATATAAATGGCAGTATTAGAATTAGTCTTGATGAACTTTCTGAAGAAGAAATCGAAAAAGTAATAAAAATCCTAAAGGAAAGTGTTAAAAAACTTCAAGATATCAGTCCTTTCAAATTTAAGGAATTAGATTCAACTAAATCAAGGGAGGTAAAATGAAAGCTTATAAAAAATTTTCTTGTGATTTAAAAAATGAAGCCGAATGCGAGGAAGAACTTGAAGAAGAGGGGATATCATTAGATGATGCAGAAGAAGAATATTTTGCAGAAGAAAATACTTCGGGCGACATAGTAATTGATGAAGACACTGAATGAAATGGTAAAAAAGAAAATAGTAAACGTAAATAAAAAGAGTCCTAAGACTAAAGAAATAACCAAAAATATGACTTTTGGAGAAGCCATATCAAAAAATCCTGCTGCAGCTCGAATACTTGCAGAAGAGGGAATGTTTTGTGGTGGATGTCCTATGGCCATGATGGAAACAATTGAACAGGGAGCAATGGCCCACGGAGTTGAAGTAGATAAACTAATTAAAAAAATAAACAAGAAGAAATGAATCCCACAAAATACTCTAATGAGGTAATGAAGCATTTCGCAAGGCCTAAGAATCTTGGTGAGATTAAGAATCCTGACGCAGTTGGTACGCTAGGCAATCCTACTTGTGGAGATGTTATGAAAATTTATCTTAAAATTTCTAAGAATAAAGATAAAAACGAAATTATAAAAGACATCAAGTTTCAAACAATGGGATGTGCAGCAGCTATATCTACATCTAGTATGATTACCGAACTTGCAAAGGGTAAAACTCTTGAAGAAGCTAGGAAAATTTCAAATAATGATGTTGCAGAGGCACTAAAGGGTCTCCCCCCAATAAAAATGCATTGTTCAAATCTCGCAGCAGATTGTTTAAGAAAGGCAATAAACGATTGGGAAAGTAGAAAGAAATAGGGAGAGATTATTGTACTAAATTCAAGAAGGCCTTTGTGTCCTCAAAAAATTCCTTGCAATTGTCGTCTAGCCGGTCTTCGTACATATCTCTAGTATTTCTAATGATATATTTATCATAAACTCCCCTTAAAAATTTATAGAATGGAGTTTTGTCCCAATTTTCTTCATAATCCCTAGCCAGAACTCCTGAAACTGTTAATTTTAAATCTCCCTTGTTGGTTTTTTCCTTTTTTTCACCAACCATGACTTCTGCATCGTTTAAACCAAGAATGTGCCATTTTATTTTAATTTCTTCCTTGAAATAATCTGAGACCTTCTTTAGTGCTTTCCACTCTAGGATAATTTCCTTACCATTTGATTGAAGTTTCTCTTGATATACATCCTCAACAAGTTTATATCCATGATCTTTAAACCAGTTAAAACAAAAAGTATACAAATCTACATAATTGAAAAATCCTTTATTCTTTAGAACTTGCTTGAATACATCATCTCTTACTACCATTATAAATTAGAGAAATAGTATATATTTAAACCTTTTCAAAGGTGCAAGCTAGGGCTGTTTGCTGAGAAGACATTCCCCAAGAGGTGCCAATTAGTTTTCTTTCCTTTTCGGAGATAGTATCTTTATCTGAAAAGTTTGCTATTTTTATAGAGCATTTAGATTTTCTACAGAGTTTTATATTTTGGAGAATTCTTGAGATTAAAATAGCTTGGGTTTTCTTATCCTGTCTTTTTAATTTTGAGAGATTCATTAAAATCGAGATTCCTTTAGTTTTTGCAAGGTTTGTTAACACATGGTTTAGACCCGAACTCCTCTGTTTTAGGGTGTCTTTTTCTGGATCAAATTCTGGTGAAACCAAATAATCAAATTTTATTGTTTCAAGCATTCTTCTGTTAAAATTTTGATCCCTTGCTTCAATTGCAATTAATTTCTTTTCTTTTGAAGATTTTAGATATTCTGTAATCTTTCTGAGTTCATTTTCATCAGAGTTTATAAAATAGCCATCTACCTTCTCTGAGGAAATTATATCTCTTTTTGAATTAATCTTCTTGAATAAAAATGAATCCGTCTTTTCAAAAAAATTTATATCTGTTGCCATTTATTTATATGGCTGGAAGGGTTTTTATATTTGTTGAAAAATTGGAATTATACAGAAAAAAACATTCTGGCTCCCGAATGTTTGGATAAAACAAAAACTCTTGGTTTCATTTTGCTACACTCCAGAGTTTCTCAAAATAAGATCTAAATGCTTCTGCAGTTTCCTTGTGTTCTATCTTTATCGAAATTAGAGGGGAAGTCTCAAAAAGAACCATGAGAATTGTATTACCATAAATCCAAATATTGGTTGGAGAGTTTCTATCTGAATCTATATACTTTATCGTTCCTTGAACAAATTTATTGTATGAGTGAACTTTTGTCTTTTTATCTGATATAATCTTACATCTTAATTTTAGTTTATTCTTTAATTTTTGAGTGTGCTTATAAAATGCAACCCCTACCGCATCTTGCATCTCACCCCCCATCCCCTGGAAATAATATTCCCAATTGTTTTTTTTACATTCTTCATACATCTCTAGGAACAAATTTTTAAAAGAGTTAATACCACTAAAAACCTTCACTCTTTGGGTTTTATTACTAGATTTTATTTTATCAAGTTCTGCAAAAAAAGAATGAATTCCCTTTTCTTGATTAATTACTTCTCCTTTCTTGTCTTCTATTATTTGCTTAAAGATCCTTTCTCCCGTGCAAGAATATTCTCTAGTGCCTTCAGAATCAATAAAATTAACAAACCCTTTTTCAATCAAATCATTTAAAGCATTATAAACAGAGCCTCGGTGAAGCCCGGTTCTTTTTACCAAATCTCCGATCTTTGATTCTTTAATTAGTGCCAATTCAGAATAAACCTTGGCCTCTGTAGAAGTCATACCAAATTCCTTAAGTTTTTCTATATCCATGATTACTAGATTCTTTCTTGGTTTAAATATTTATGCCTATTATGTCGCCGTCATGTGCGACAGCTAGGAGTTATATAGACAATTATATTGTAATAATTAAGATGTCGTGGGCAAATCAAACACTGAGTGAAATAGAAAGTAAATCTAGGGAAATAGATAGTTTAAACAAAATTGTTTCTTCCCAACATGCATCTGCTGAACAAGTAGCAAGGGCTAGAGAAGAGCTGTGCGAATTAACAGATTCTTCAAGGATAATGCAAAGGCAGAGAGAGGCTATAGAACAAGCAGAAAGAAGTATTAGATATGAAGAAGAATCAAGACAAGAAGCCATAAGAGAAGAGGCAAAAATGAGAGCAAACGGATACGAAAGAATACAGATTGATGTAAATACTGATAAAGATTCTGGTCCAGAATATGAGTCTAGATGGGTAAAGAAAGGAAGGACTGGATGTTTTGTCGCAACAGCAGTATATGGTGACATAAATGCCCCACAAGTTCAAACCCTAAGAGATTTTAGAGATAATGTTCTGATGCAAAGTGAAGCAGGTAGAATGTTTGTAGACTTTTATTATAGCGGTGCCGGAGAAAGGACTGCAAGATTTATTTCAAGACATCTGCCTTCAACAATACCTACTATAAGAAGAGGATTGGACTATTTGATAAATAAATACACTCAAGACAGCCAAAAACTTGAAAGGAGGTAAAAAAATATGAAATCACAAAATTTCAGAAGGAATATTGCCCTGGGAGGACTAGTTTTAACCATGTGTGTAGGAGATTCTTTTGGACAACAAGGATTTAGACAATCGGGTCCGCCAATGATGATGCCCCTTCCGAATAATCAGAGAGCCCAGATACAAACAATGCCCTATGTTCCTGGAAGGTTAGCAATACCTAGACCGGATGGATCTACCCTTTATCAAACACCAGATATTGGAGGAAATAGAATCCAGTATCACACACCTCACTTTGACCCAAGAAACGGGCTTCATAGAAATTTAAGGGTTTATAATAACGGGGTCCCAGTCTATAATGCACATATCCCTGCTTTTAATGGAACAATATCGACTCCCCCATTAATGAATCCCATGGTTATGGATCAATTATATAAGAGTTTGTACAACATAATTCCTGAACCAGCTCGTCAGGGAATGGCTCCTTCCCTATTTCAGCAAAACGGTCAATTTTAAAAATACTTTTTTCTTCTTTCTTTTTTTCTTTCAACCTAAAAACCCCCATTCTCCTCCCTTTTTAATTAAATCTGAGTCTCCTTGACCAAAAGTTAAATCTTCGGAGGGAAGCCGTACAGAAAAATTTCTAGGCAATCCTTGGTTTTAACAGAGTTTACGAGCATCTTTATACCTTATAGTCTTTAATTAATTATGAAAAACCGAAATGTAGGATATTTGATTCTGGGATTAGCGGTGGTAATGGCTATCATGGTTTTTCTATTTAATAGCTTGATAAAAACAAATGTTGGATTAACTTGTTCACATGGACCCACTTGTGAGATGTATGATGGACTTGCAATTCAAACATGGGTTTCGATTGCTATTGTTGCGGTTATTTTCTTAATTGGATTTTTCTTGGTTTTTGCTAAAGAATCTGAAAGAATAATTATAAAGAAGATAAAAGAACCCAAGAAGAAAATATCTCTTAAGGATTTAAATGCTCGCGAAAGAGAAGCCGTAAAATTAATTCAAGATGTAGACGGAATTTTCCAAGCAGATTTAATGGAAAAATTAGGAATTGGGAAAGTTGGAGTTACACGTTTACTTGATAAGTTAGAAGCAAAGCAAATTATTGAGAGAAAAAGAAGGGGAATGAATAATTTTGTTGTGATGAAAACTTAATCGCTGTTCATCTTTCTTTTTACAGCTCGTTCTAATGCTTCAGCTCTTTCTCTTTCGGGACGTGTCCGAAGATCGTATTCTCCATATCCTCTTACGAAAGCATCAGAAATGTCATGGTTTGTTTGTGCACAATTAGGATGATATCCCAAAATAAATGCATAATGCGCAATTACTTCTCTTGCACTTTTTGTTGGATCTGTCTCCTCTAGCCAAATACGTTTAAATTCAGTTTCTCTTGATTTCATATCATTTATATTTGTAATATATCTCTCCTGTTGTTCGGGAGTAAGAATTCCATAAAATGCTCTAAAAACCCAAAACCTCGAAGACATATCAGCATGAAACTCCAATTGTTTCGTTTCTTTCCATGCTTTTTCAATATCTAATGCCATATGTCTTTTTATCTTTTTAAGTTTAAAAGAATTGTGGTGATTATTTTTATATGTAACTAGTTTCTCCAAAGGAGATATAATAAACCATACCTAGATAAAATTAAATAAATTGGAGGATAAAAATGGATAAAATATTATTAATCGGAGTAATTGCTTTGCTTGCAGTTTCCTTAATTGGTGCTGGGCTTTTTGTAGCAAATACAACTACTAGCGTATCTGCAGAAGAACCGAAGAATTGTGGTTCTTGTGATGGCAGTTGCAGTAGTGGTTCTTCTTGTGGCGCTTCAAGCTGTCAAATGAAAGCCGAAGGCTCCTGTGGCTGTTCCAAAAAAACCTAAAATAGCAATAAAAAAAGAAAAAAATTTGTTTTTTATTTTTTTTAAAATATTGATTCAAGTGCCTTAGTACTAACTAAAGTAGAATCAATATTGACAGCTGGTCTGCTGTCTGGCCTAGATGATTGAGGAGGCCGATAGATTTCTCGGCTCTCGCCAAGAGGTATCTCCATTTCTCCACCCTCAAATAGGTAGATTTCAGTTCTTTCTTGTTCGTATTCATTCATTTTTTATCCTCCGGTGATTTAGTTGGCTCACAGCTCAGAAATATCAATTAGACCTAGAGATTGGGGTTGTAATTATTATGTAAGCAATCTAAAGGTCAAGAAATTATTTAAGAACCTTTAGAGTCTTGACTAAGACGATATTGATTGCAGAAGCATTCAAATTCATTTTAGCCATATTAATTTTTAGTAATTGGGGTTTTTAATACTTTCTATTTCTCAAAAAATTTTTATAGTTTTGAATTTAACATATCTTTTTATATTATGGAGCCTATCTAAATTTATGAAAATTCTAAAAAGATTGACAAATATCTTCAAAAGTAATCAGCCAGAGAAGATAATAAACATTGAAAAAATTTCCTTTGTTAAGCTAGGAGATAAGCTTACTTCTCTAGAAAGCAATACCAAATCAAGTTTTAATTATAATTTTAATATGTTTAGTGAGGAAGTAATATCAATTCTAAATAAGTTGGAAGAAAGTATAGTTCTCTTGGAGAATTTTGATATTTATTCTAGGAAAGTGGATGAGAGAATCAGAAATATTAGCAATGTTGGAAGAAAAGAATATATTGAAGCAATAAGAGTATTGATACAAGAATTGAAAGGATGTAATCCCGAAGAATTAAATACTATGATTAGAGCATTAGAAAGATTCTCAAAAAAAGAATTTAAAGCAGAATTAAAGGCAAGTCAAATAATCGGAAAAGAAGTTGAAAATATAAAAAAGAATACAAATAATTTAAGAAAGATATTTAATAATTTTTTTGAACAAAATGATCTGCTTTTAAAGGAGAAAGAAATATATAATAAGGTTCATATAATTATTAAAGATATTAAAAAACAAGACGAAGATATCAGAAAAAACATGATAGATATATCAAGCCTAAATAAAGAAATCTCTAATGTACTAGAAGACAAAAAGAAATTAGAAAAAGAAATATTATATATTGATAAATCTCAAGATTACGCAGTAGTACAGAACCTATTAAATGAAATTGAATTATGCAAGAGGACCATTAAAGAGTTAGGATTTAGATTAAGACAATATTTGGATGAGAAAGTTATTTTGAAGTACCTTCACTTAAAGAAAAATGTTAAATTAAAGATACTTGAAAATTATATTTTGGATCCCCTAGATTCATTAGAAAAAGATCAAAGTTTTGAGATTGTAAATTATCAAAAGTCTATTCTAGAGGAAGCATCTAGTGGAAATTTAAATCTTAAGGCTAATGAAATGGAGAAAATAAAAGAATCTATAGATTCAATTAGGAATTCTTACAAAGATTATAAATTAAAACTAAAAAATCTAAAAGAACTAGAAAAAAAACTTGAAAACGGCAAGATTTTACAGACATTAGAAGAAAAGAAGAAAGATATTGAAGTATTGGGGAATTCTATTCTGGAAGGAAAAAACAAATTAAAAAAGCTTAAGGAGAGCAAAGAAATACTAGAAAAGGGTTGTGAGGACTCTAAAAAAGAGCTAAAATTGATATTTTTAGATAATTTTAACTTAGAAATAGAATATAGTTAATTTTAAAAAAGAAGTTTTATATTAAAAACCATTAAAAATGGGATCAAATATAGATTTAAGAAAATATCAGGATGTCGAAGACTTAGAAGATGCATTTGGTAAATTATTATCTGGAAAATCAGGTTATAAGCCAATAATTGAAAGAAGGGTTGAACCTGCTAGGTGCGATGTATGTGGTATCTCAGTAGAGGGTACAAAAAATTTTTGTCCTCAATGTGGAGGAAAGCTTCAGAAAAAGCCAACTTCGATAAAGTGTTCTGAGTGCAATTCTTTTTTTGATGGAGATGAATTATTCTGCGGAAATTGTGGAAAGAAAAGAGAATGAAATGATCAAAACCTGTAAGATTATTCCATTTTTATTTTTAATTATCAGTCCATAACATTTAAAATGTAGTCAGAACTTCTAAATTTATGAGAATTGCAATTATTGACTCTGAAAAATGTAAACCTACCATATGTAATCATGATTGTGCAAAATGTTGTCCTGTAAATAAAAAGGGACAAGAGTGTATTACCATAGATGGAAAGGCAAAAATAGAAGAAGATTTATGTGTGGGTTGCGGAATCTGTCCTAAAAGATGTCCATTTGGAGCGATTGAAATAATAAATTTACCTGAGATGAAACCAGAATCGTTAGTCCACAGATTCGGAGATAATGGTTTTGCACTCTATGGTTTACCAATACCCAGAAAAAACTCGGTCTTGGGTCTTCTTGGAAGAAATGGTATTGGCAAATCAACTGCTGTAAAACTCTTATGTGGAAAAGAATTACCAAACCTTGGGAAAACAGAATCAACTAAAAAAGAAATAAAAAATTTCTTCAAAGGTCATGAATTAATTGTTTACTTTAATGATATTGAAAATAAAATAATTGCTTACAAACCACAGAATCTTAGCTTCCTTACAAAACCCATTAAAGTTAAAGAATTGTTAGGTCAAAGAGCAAATGAAGATAAAATCTCATTGATGGCTAAAAGAATTGGCGTTTTTCATCTACTTGAAAAACAACTAGATAAGCTCTCTGGTGGAGAATTACAAAAAATTGCAATATTAACAACCTGCCTAAAAGAGGCAGACGTTTATTTTTTTGACGAACCATTGGCTTACTTAGATATTGAAGAACGTCTGAAAATTTCTGATTTTATAAAGGAGGTTGCGCAAGGAAAGACAATTATTGTTGTTGAACATGATTTACTTATTTTAGATTATCTAACTGAATATCTAAATATTTTCTATGGTCAACAAAGCTGTTTTGGTCTTGTTTCTGGTCTAAAAAGTAGTGCCAATGGAATTAATTCATATCTAGATGGTTTTCTTAAAGAAGAAAACTTAAGAATTAGGGATAAAAAACTTTCGTTTAATTTTACTAAGAATCCTCCAAGTGCGGGATATAAACTTGCTTCTTGGCCCTCTTTCAAGAAAGAATTTACTGGAGATTTTAGCTTAGAGGTTCAGGAAGGAGAAATACACTCAAATCATGTTTATGGAATTCTTGGAAAAAATGGTACTGGAAAAACAACTTTTGTTAAATGTTTGGCAGGAATTGAGGAGATTGAAATAAATGGAGAAACGGAAAAATTGAACCTAAATATGACTGTTTCCTATAAACCTCAGTATTTACCTACAGACTCGGATGAACTTGTAAGAGATATAATTATTCGAGAGAAAATTGGTAAGAATCTTTCTTCTGAGTTCAAATTGGAGAATATTTATCAAAAGAGATTGAAGACATTATCTGGTGGAGAACTTCAAAGACTTTCTATTGCTAGATGTCTTGCAAAAGAGGCAGAAATTTACTTGATTGATGAGCCCTCTGCATACCTTGATGTTGAGGAAAGAATAGGTCTTGCAAAAATCATAAAAGATTTTATGATGGAAAAGGAAAAAATTTCATTTGTTGTTGATCACGATTTGCTTTTAATTTCTTATCTTGCAGATTCTATAGTTCTTTTCAGTGGAGAAAGCGGAAAACAGGGAAGAAGTTCCGAAATATTCTCTTTTGAGAAAGGCGTTGGAGAACTTCTGAAAAGCCTTGATATAACACTAAGAAAAGACAAGGAAAGTGGACGACCAAGAATCAATAAGAAGGGTTCTGTTTTAGATAGAGAACAAAAGAGTGAAAAAAAATATGCAGATTTTTAAAGATAAATTAAATTTTATTTAGCTAATATAGTTCATTAAGTATATTATAATCTCTGACTGACAAGCTTTGAAATTCCTTCTTGCATACTTACACCAAATATTACTGGTGCAGCCTCAATTAATGCATCATTGTGTGTTACGATGATGTATTGTCCAGAGACCATATATTTTTTTATTAAACCTGCAAGCAGTTCTGAATTATGTTTGTCTAGTGCTGCATCTATTTCATCAAAGACATAGAAACAATAAGGTTTATATTCTTGAATTGCAAAAATTAATGATAAAGCCACCATTGTTTTTTCTCCACCAGACAAAGAGGTTACATCAAAATACTTTCCTTTTCCAACACGCACTACAATGTCTAGTCCCCCATCAAAAGGATTTTCCTTGTTTTCAAGTTCTAAAAACACCTCCCCTTTCCTACTCACTTGGGTAAAATTTCTTGTAAATAATTCATTTATTGCATCTAGAGTTTTTATTAGAGATTTCTTTTTCTTCTTATCAATTTCGTTTACAATTTCTATTATTTTTTCCTTTTCTTTAACAATTGTATCTACTTTTTCTTGTATAGAGTCACAAACCTGTTTAACCTGATCATAAGTCTCAAGAGCACGCATATTTATACTTCCAAACTGATTTAGTTTATATTGAAAACCTGACAGACGATTGATAAGACTTTCCCTACTTCCAGGAATTATCTCTACCTCTTTATATTCTTCAGATTCACTTTGCAAGGCCTCTAGTTTTGCTTTTAGTTCTGCTTCCCTAAGTTTTATATTATTATTTTTTTCGTCCTCTGAACGTATCTCATGTTGCATTCCAATCATGTTTGTTTCAAGTGCTTTCTGTCTATCCTGTATTTCATTTCTCTCATTATAGAATTTTTGAAATCTCTCATATAATTCTTGTTCCTGTTTTTCTTTTTTAGATAAAACTTCCTTGAATTCTTTAATTTTTTCAAGTATTTTGTCTAGTTCTTGTTTTGAATCCTCGCTGTCCCTCTCAAATCCCTTTACCTCAACTTTCATTCTTTCTATATCTCTCTGTTTTACTGTTCCTTCACTATCTAAATCTGTTTCAACAAACGACAATTCCTTCATTTTTAGTTTAGCATCTTCATATTTTTCCTCTACATCCCTTACCTTTTCAAAGTCTTTTATTAGATTAACAAGTCTTTTTTCGATTCCATCAAGTATAGATTTAGATTCTTCACTAGAAACAACTATCCTTTTTATCTGCTCTTTCTTTTCTTCACAGGACTTTATTTTTATTAATTCAAAACCTAAATCTCTTAGTTTATTTTCTTCTTGATAAATTCTTTTTTTAGTTTCTTCTAATTGCAATTTTAATTCTTCTTTTTTCTTTAAATTCTCTTCGAATGTTTTTTGAGAAGAACTAATCTTCTCTTTTGCTCTCCCCCCAACATTACATCTGTGTTCCTCTGTAATCTTATTCCTACAAAGAGGACATTCTTCCATCCTACCAATGTCTTGCATAAGCTTTGTTTCTCTTTCGATTGTTTGTTCAAGAACTGCATTCATCTTTTCAAGATTTAAAATTTGCACCTCACTTTCCTGAATTTTAGATTTTAATTTTGTAATAAGATGTAAGGTTTCACCCTTCATTTCTTCTCCCTTTTCAACAGATTTTACATATTTTAATTCACTATAAATCTGTGAAACAATTCTATCAATCATATCTAATTCTTTTTCATAACTAACTAAGCTTTTTTGCTTTTCTTCTTTTTTACTTTCTAGGGTGGAAATTTCAGATTTTAGATTATAATAAATTCTTCTTTGTTTTTCAAGCTCATTTAATTTAATTTCCAGCTCTTTTTGTTGTTCTTTTTGTTTTTTTACTTCTGGACTTTTTTTAAGCATTAGATCTAACTCTTCTTCAATTTTTTTTATTTTAAATAAAAGACCATCAATCTTTTGTTTATTTTGATTTATTCTTGATTCATAATTTTCTTTTCTTACACTATGACCCATAAGCTCTGCCTTCAAATCAGAAATCTCTCGATGCAACGAATCTTGCTCTCCGCTCGTTGAAGATTCTATGGTCTTTGTTATTTCCCTAACTCGTTCATCACATGAAGCAATATCTATTCTTAGTTTGCTAACCTTCTCATTTAAATTATTCATCTTGCCAGTATTATCTTGTTTTTGTTTTTCTAATTCTTCCAAATCTCTTTCTTTATCTTTTATGTCTCTGGTTAGTATACTTGCATTACATTGTTTTCTAGAACTTTCAAGTTTTTTGTAGTTTAATGCATCTTGTCTGTCCTTCTCAAGATTCTTCAAATAGTTTGTTTTCTCCCTAAGTATTGCTCCGGTTTCCTTTAATTTCTCATCTGTTTTTTCAAGTTCCTTCAATGATTTTTCTTTACGAGTTTCATAAATAGAAATTCCTGCAACTTCCTCAATAATTTTCCTTCTCTCTTCTGGAGACATTTTTATCATTGCTGCAATTTCTCCTTGAAGAACAATATTGAACCCATTTGGATCTATTCCTGCTTGAGCAAGAAGTTCAATTAACTCCTGACGAGTCTTTGTTTCATTATTAATTTTATAAATAGATAACCCATTTTTACGAACAATTCTTTTTATAGAAATTTCTGTTTTTTCAATAGAAAAAGCACCATCGGAATTATCAAAAACAAGCTCAACCACTGCTTCGTTTGAACCTTTGAATTGTTTGCTTCCAGAAAACAATAAATTTGAAGCTTTTGCAGCCCTAATTGATTTTGTACCCATTCTTCCCAGAACAAAACAGAGTGCATCTGTAATATTTGATTTACCGCTACCATTTGGACCTACAATAACATTCATTGCATTTTCAAGAGGCAGTTCAGTTCTTCTAGCGAAGCTCTTGAACCCTTGCATCACCAGTTTCTTTATGTAAGCCATACTAAACTAGGAGAAATAAATAGATTTTATAAGGGTTTGGATGGCCCAAGATAGAGATTATCTTAGTCTTATTGTTTCAAGATTCTTAGGAATTACGGTTTCAATTTTATAAGTTTTATAAATTGAAGAGCCAAGATCAAGGCTTCTTGAAATTTCTCCATGATTAATGATAACTTTCTTAGGTTTGGGATTCATACTTCCTAAAAAAGACATCAATTCATTTCTGTAAGAGTGACCGGAAAATCCATCTACAGTTTTTACCTCTAACTTTATTGGCACAATTTCTTGTTTCCCATTAACTTCAAACCTTGCCTCACTAATTGTTCCTTCTTGCAATTGTCTTCCAAGTCCTCCCGGAGGTTGATAACATACAAAAGAAATGCCATTCTTTTCATTATCTGCAAATTCCCTTAGATATTCTACAGAAGCACCTCCGACAAGCATACCTGATGTTGCAAGAACAATACAAGGTCCCCCCTCTAGTACAATTTTTCTTTCTTGTGCTGAACCAATCTGTTTGAAAATCTCGGAAGTGAATGGATTTCTGTCTTGGAAAATTTCTGTTTTTGTAGTCCTTGATAAAAAGTCAGGATATGCTGTATGAATTGCATTAATGTCCCAAATCATACCATCAACATATACTGGAGCTTGAGGAATTTTACCATTTCTCATTGCATCTTCAAGTATAAGCATAGTTTCCTGAGAACGGCCAAGGCCTAACTCTGGAATTAAAAGTTTTCCACCCCTTGAGATTACCTTGTTTATGAAAGCAATAAAGTCTTCTTCGACCTCTTTTCTTGGAGGAGAGATGTTGTCTCGACCACCATAGGTAGACTCAATCATGACAGTTTCAACTCTTGGGAAATAATTAACTGCAGGATCAAGAAGCCTAGTTTTTCCAAACTTTTGATCTCCACTATAAACAAAATTATGCAATCCATTACCAATATTAAAATGTATAACTGCACTACCTATTGTATGACCTGCATTGTACAAAGTAATTCTTATATCTGGAGTGATATCTGTCACCTCGTTGTAATCTAGGCAGATTGAATGTTTAACCATCTCAGATACATCCGTAGAAGAAAATAGTGGTGCAGCTGCTTGTTTATACGCAACTCCGATGAAGTCTAGTGCCAGAAGAGCTGCGATGTCTCTTGTTGGAGGAGTCATATAAACTGGACCCCCATAACCCATCTTGTATAGATAAGGAAGCAAACCCGAGTGATCCAGGTGAGCGTGAGAGAGAACAACAGCATCAATTGTATGAATGTTAAATTCTGGAACATCTAAATGGGGAAATTTGTCCAATCCCTGAGAAGAAACATCTACTCCGCAGTCTATTAAAATTCTTGATTGGGGTGTTTGAAGTAAGAAACAGCTCCTTCCAA
This sequence comes from Candidatus Woesearchaeota archaeon, assembly GCA_964558795.1. Lineage (GTDB taxonomy): Archaea > Nanobdellota > Nanobdellia > Pacearchaeales > GW2011-AR1 > CAKZRD01. The sequence continues at coordinate 23,125 of CAZLFJ010000006.1, forward strand.
CCTGTCTTCCGCCACCAAGGGCAGTAATTCTTACCCATTCATCTACCTTTGAAGGATCCCACTCCTTATAGACTTTCTTTCCAACATCATTAAGAAATTTCTTTCTTTGATTGTTATTTAAATAAAGAACTGAACGAATGTTCTCGGTTATCTTAGACTTAATTGAGGGACTTCTTTGAACTACAGGAGACCAATGAGTTATATCTTTAATATCTTTCAGTATAAGACCAGATTTCCCTATGACTAATCCCGGACGTCTAGACTCGATTATAACCGTACTTCTTTGTATATCAAATATTATTTGAGTTAATTCTGCATCCTCTGGAATAAGCTTTTTTATTTCTGTCTCTGCTTTATCTTTGGACATTAAAATTTTCTCATCTGCTCGGAGTTCAACTCTTTTTTTTATTTTATTAACTATTGAACGAATGGTAGAATCTCCCTCTTTTAGAAAAGCCACATCATCTGTATATACAACTATGTTTGCTCCCTCAAATAGCATTGATTTTACAATGCCTCGAGGTAATTCTTGTTCGATTGTTTTTAATATGTCTGTCATTTTCAATTTTTGCAAGAAAGAGTTTAGAATTATTCTTCTGTGTAAACCGATTCTGCTTTTTGTTTTGAAACTTGTTTTATCCCGTCTTTTGTGATTGTGAAAACATCCACCCCGCATCCAGAGGCCGTATCCCTTTCTGAAGCCGATTTTATAGATTCAATTGCAAGTGCTATTCCCTCTTTAATAGACATTCCTTCCTTATATTGTCTTTCTAGCAGTCCTAATATGTAGGGCATTCCTGAAGAAAAATTAGCATCGTAATCATGAACCCTTTTTATACTCCCATCAGGACCTACGGAGTAAAGTTCTGCAGAACCATCTTCATTTTGTCCACCAACCATTGTACCAGCCATAAAAGGAATCATGGAGGGTTGCCTTATATTATTATAGGCAATTGTTGCAATAAGATTTGCAGCTTCTTTGATAGAAGGTCTTTTTTTATCTCTAAGTTCTTTTAATTTTAGTTGCGCCCCAGCTACTTTTCTTAAGACTCCTATGTCTGAGGCAACACCAGTTCCAGAAACCAGAACATAATCCGTTATTTGAACAACCTTTAATGTATCTTTATCTGAAACAATTTGTCCACCAAGAGTTGTTTTTTTATCTCCTGCCATTACAACTCCATCTTTACAAACTATGCCAACAAGACTTGTACCGGTCTTCAAAATATTTTTCTTTAATTCTTCGTCCATTTTAACATATCTTGGTATTTTTTCTCACGCCTTGAAGAAATCAACAAGTAGCGAGTTTTAACACCAGAATTTATCTTATTTAATGTGATATGCCATATTTAAAAAGCTTTTGTTTTTTATTCTGCTTTGAGGAACACTTAAAAAGCCCCTTTTGTAGTGAATTTCATGACATACGAAGAGTTACTCAACTCTGCTTATGAAAAAGTAAATAAAACAGAATCTTGTGATAGGTTTGAAATTAAGAAGATAAACGTCATCCAGGAAGGAAGTAATAAGACAATAATTACGAATTTTTTACAAATTGCACTTTGTTTGAGAAGGAATCCTGAACACTTAGCAAAATTCCTATATAAAAATTTAGCAGCCTATGGAGAAATTACAGGAGAAAGACTTGTTCTTGGAAGAAAAATATCTCCAGAAATGATTAACAAGAAAATTGAATTATATATCTGTGAGTATGTTAAATGTTCCAAATGTGGCAAACCTGATAGTGAAATTATTGAAGAAGATGGAAAAGAGTTTTTAAGATGTCTGGCATGTGGAGCTAAAAATCAGATTAATAAAATTTAGGGAGGTAAAAAATGGAAGCAAGATGTATGAAATGTAAAGCGCAGAAAGAAATGGTAGACGGCGTAATGACAAAGACTTCACGAGGCGGCTATATGGCAAAGGGAAAATGCAAGGATTGTGGCTGTGGTATGTGTAAGATAATGTCAGAAGCTGATGCAATGAAATCTATCGCTGGCGGGATGAATAAAGACTTTTAGAAGCCTACAGGGGATCTTTAGAGGTTGCATTTAGCTATGTGCTTGCGGGTTGTTTTTTAGAATTTTTTCCGCAAAGTACAAATTTAGTTGAAAATATATAGTAATATGGAAAAGAAATTTTTATTAAAAGTACATAAGGCCACAAGATTAGCAGTTGCTATTTGTGATGAAGAACTAATTGGAAAAAAATTCGAAGAGGAAAGACTACAATTAGATTTAACAGGTAAATTTTTCGCAGGAGAAGAAAAAAATGAAAAAGAAATACGCGAAGCTTTAATATTTTATAGCGAAGAAGATGCTTGTTTTAATATTGTTGGAGAAAAAAGCTGCAATATTTCATTGGAACTTGGATTAATTTCTAAAGAGGGAATCTCAAGGATTGATGGAGTCCCATTTAGTTTAGTCCTAGGATAATTTAAACAGAACTTAAATTTGTTATATCTTTTGTAATTCCTTCAGAATTAACTATTGAACCTCCAAGACCCCTCTTTAATCCTGCAAAGAATTCTCTGAAGGGGTTTGATTTTGAAAGAGATTTTATTTTCTTTAGAACTTTCCTAGTTTCTACTTCTCCTCGAGCAATTATTGAAGAGATATCCTTAAAGTCCAAGACCCCTACTTCTTCTAAGTTTATGTTGATAAGTAAATCAATTTCATCACCAGTTAGATCCGCATCGCTTATTCCAGAACCCATTATCTGCAAGGATCTTGCAGCACATTCCATAATTCCAGGAATATTCTTCTCATCTTTTGGATCTCTTCCTCGAACGGCTTCCTCATCCATAATCGGAGCCCTTTTTCTTCTTTTATTTACATTTACTGCTAAAATTATATCTGTCTTTTTGTCTAAAATTTCTGTTGGAATTGAATCCACAAGGCCCCCATCTACCAGAATCCTACCATTATTCGTGACAGGCACAAAAAAACCAGGTATGGAAATACTCGCCCTTATAGCTTTTACTAAATCTCCTTTTGAGAAAACAACCTCTCTTTTTTCGAGTAAATCAAAAGCAGTTATTAATAGGGGGATTTTTAGATCCTTAAATTCTAAATTACCTAATTTTTCTCTTAAAAATTTTTCTATCTTTTCCCCCTTGATTAAACCCCTGGTAGGTATGGAATAATCAAATAAACTTTTCCAATCAAGTTCTAATACTTCTTTTTCAATTTTTTTAATGTTTGGCTGTGAAGAATACATCGCACCAATTATTGCTCCCATACTAGTTCCAGAGATATAATCAATATGAATATTATTCTCTTCTAAGACCTTTAAGACCCCTATATGCGCAAGGCCTCTTGCACCTCCTCCGCCAAGAGCTAGACCAATTTTCTTTTTTCCCATATTGTTCCTTAATTCTGGGGGTTTAAATAAGTTGTTAAAAATTCTTCTTAGACCATAAAAGTAGTTCTGCAAGTTCATTGAGTCTCTCTCTCTTCTTGTAGGTAGTTCAGTTAATAATCTCTGCCAATTTGGATCTTCTTGTTCTCCAATTCTAACTCCTACAGAATACAATGCAAAAACTCCTCCCGCGTCAGGTATTTCTTCGGGTAAATTATCTCTTCTAAGAGAATTAAGAAATAATGGATTAATGGAGCAATCATAAAGTCGTTTTTCTAGCAAGTCCATTCGATCTAAAACTTGAGGTTGTAAAATTTCTGTTTCCTCATGACCTCTGACAAAAACATTTAGAGGGAATTTGGACCTTATTGCAACATCAAGCATATAGCAAACCAATTTTGTTCCACTTTTTGTTTGTTTAGACTCAAAAGCCCCAAGTGGATGAACTGCATACGGATTTGCCCCATGTGCTCGTTCTTGAAATTCCGAGGTTTCTAAATATCCTAAATCAAAAACCTTGAATTCTGGACTTTTTGGAAAAAGTATTCCAAGTGCAGGGAGCAGGTAGAATCTATCGCGGTCATAATCTTTTGTTGGTTTGCTCATGTTCATTTCTCAAAAAAAGGGTTATAGGATTTAATAAAATTTGTTCATA
>CAZLFJ010000007.1:0-25298 GCA_964558795.1 Candidatus Woesearchaeota archaeon
ATATAATATATAATATAAAAGCTTTTAAATAAAATAAAAAAACAAAAACTTTCTTATTCTTTTTTAAATCTTTCTACCTTTTTTCCATGAGCAATAGGGGGGAGAGGGAGTTTTAGAAAAGTTCGTATAATCTGAAAAATATCTTGGATATGAAATGAGGGTATTGTTACCTATCTTTCTAGTATAGTTATATTTAAATAGATTTCAATAAGATTAGATTTATGATAACAAATAAAATCGAATTATATAATTATGGCTGTTGAACTTGGAGGGATTTTTGATTCTGCAATAAAAAATTCTCTTTTTAAAAATAAAACTATTCTTCAATCTAATTACAGTCCTAGCTCTATCCCTCATAGAGAAAAACAGATCGAACTCGTTGCTTCGATTATGGCTCCTATCTTGCGTGGTGAGAGGTGTAGTAATCTTTTTCTCTATGGAAAAACAGGTACTGGTAAAACTCTATCTGTAATGTATGTGAGGGATGAATTGATGAAAAGAGCCAAAGATTTGGATATAAATGTCAAAATCGAATATTTAAATTGCAAACTTAAAAAAGTTTCAGATACTGAATACAGGATTCTTGCAGCACTTATAGAACAATTGGGTGGAACAATACCCTCAACAGGTCTTCCAACTCAGCATGTCTATTCAAAGTTTATAGAAATCATAGATTCCAAGAAACAGTTAATAGTTTTAGTATTTGATGAAATAGATCAAGCTATAAAAAAAATTTCGGATAATTTCTTATACACTCTTCTTAGACTAAATTCAGAGCTTAGTCAGGCTCAAATTTCTTTAATTGGTATTTCTAATGATGTCACTTTTTTAGAAAATATAGATCCTCGTGTTAGAAGTTCTTTAGGGGAAGAAGAAATTTTATTTCCAACATATAATGCCGTACAATTACAAGATATACTTAAGGAGAGATGTTCCCTAGCATTCAAAGAAGATGTTGTGGATGAGGGAGTAATTGCCAAATGTTCTGCTTTGGCTGCTAGAGAACATGGTGATGCCAGGAGGGCTTTAGATCTTTTAAGAATTGCAGGTGAACTTGCAGAAAGAAATGGCGAAAAAAGAATTACTGTAGATTACTTGGACAATGCTAATAAAAAAATTGAAAGAGATAAGATTCTGGATTTAGTTGAAACTCAGCCAACTCAATGTCAAATAGTACTCTATGCAATACTTAGACTAACTCAACAAAAAACCGAAGAAGATGAAAATAGACTTTTTTTTACAGGAGATGTATATAATCTGTATCAGGAGCTTTGTTCTAAATTAAAACTCGAAGTATTAACTCAACGAAGGGTTTCAGATATCATTGCAGATTTTGATATGCTTGGCATAATCAATGCAATGGTAATATCTAAGGGAAGGCATGGTAGAACTAGGGAGATTAAATTAGCTATCTCTAACAATCTTTTAGAAAAGGTTGAAGAAATACTCAAAGAATCTTTAGGTATTTAAAAATCTCTGATTTGAGTATTTCTAGGTATAATCTAAAATGGTAAAAACAAATAAAGAAATATTAAAGCTTTGTATGCAAAAAGGATTTTTATTAGACAAATCTCTTTTAGATGAACTTTCTGAATTGAATGAAGAACTCTCCAAAAATCTATTTATTTCTTTTTTAAATATTTATAGTGGTGACGGTGTTATAAATAAAAAATGTTTGGTAGATAAATGTGTCAGTCTATTAAAACCTATTATTTCAGAAGAAGAAAAAACCACCCTTAAGGAATTTTTTTTGAAAATAGGTGCCAGCGAGTCAGATTTTTCTTCAGAAACTTTCTCTAATTCTAAAATAGATCTTAAACATAGTGATGGTTCTATAAAAGTTCTTTTTTCTCCAACTATACTTTCTAAAAAAGTTACTGTTCAAGATTTCGTTGGACATTTTAGGGCTAGATACGAACAAATTAGATCAATTTTAATGGACAAAAATCTTGAAAACTTAAAATCTCTTAGAAGAATTGGGAAGGATAGGGAGACCTATTATGTTATTGTCTGTGTTTATTCTAAAAAAATAACAAAAAATGGAAATATTTTGATAGAAGTTGAAGATTTAAATGGTTCGGCAACAGTTTTAATAAATAATAATAAAAAAGAACTTTTTGAAAAAGCTAAGGATATACTTTTAGATGAGGTAATAGCAATAGGTGTTTCTGGAAATAATGAGTTTCTATTTGCAAATGACATAATTTATCCAGATTCAGTATTACCTGAGAAGCGAAAATCTAATTCTGAAGAAGCTGTAGCTTTCATTTCAGATATTCATATCGGTTCAACAATGTTTTTAGAAGAAAACTTTTTGAAATTTATCAACTGGTTAAATGGTCTTGAAGGTGATGAATCTCATAAAAAATTAGCTTCGAAAGTAAAATACCTTTTTATTACAGGAGATAGTGTAGATGGTATTGGTGTTTTTCCAGATCAAGAGAAATTTCTAATTTTAAAAGATTTTTTTAGTCAATATTCTAAGTTAACAGATTTATTAAAAAAAATAAGATCGGATATACATATAATTATGTGTCCTGGACAGCATGATGCAGTTTGGGTTGGGGAGCCTCAACCAGCAATCGATGAAACCTGGGCTCCGTCCCTATTCGAGCTAGATAATTTAACACTAGTAACCAATCCTGCACTCATTGAAATTGGAGAAGGATTTAAGGTATTAATGTATCATGGTGCTAGTATGCACGGGATAATCGAAGAAATCGAAGAGATTCGGACTAAATATGGTCATTCTTCTCCAACAAGGGTTGTTAAGGAGATGTTGAAAAGAAGACACCTTTCTCCAATACATGGGAGTTGTGATTATGTTCCAAATGAAAAAAGGGATCTAATGACTATTGATGTCCTCCCAGATATTATCTGTACTGGAGATCAACACACACCAGAGGTTTCAACTTATAATAACATTCTTTTAATTGCATCTTCATGTTGGCAGGCCAAAACTCCATTTGAAGAAAAGGTAGGTCATGAGCCCGATCCTTGCAAGGTTCCCATATTAAATTTAAAAACAAGAGAAGTAAAAATACTTGATTTTTCTTCTGCAGAGAAAAATGAATAATACAGATTTATATTTTAAAAATCTCTCAAGAGAGGTTGATAAGGAATATTCTTTGGCTCAAGAAGCTAGAAAATTGGGCTTTGATCCTCTAAACGATGTTGAGATTCCTCTTGCAATGTCTTTAGCTGAAAAAACCGTTGGTTTGATATCTACAGTTTATCCTCAATTAAGGGGATCTAATATCTCTCATAGAATCTTAGAACTCGAAGAAGAATATGGTCAATTAAATTTTAGAGTCTGTTTAAAAATAGCGGAAGAGGTTGCTAAAGAAAAGTTTTGCAAATTTGAAAGTTTAATTCAAGCAATTGATGCGGGCTGTAGACTTGGTTTTGCTTATGATACTCTAGGGGTTGTTGCTTCTCCCATAGAGGGATATACTGGAATCGATCTTGGAAAAACAAAAGAAGGAAAAGAGTATTTCATTGTAAATTTTTCTGGACCTATTAGGAGTGCTGGGACAACTGCAAATTGTCGTTTTATAATGCTTGTTGACTATTTGCGAGAGTTATTTGGTTATGCTAAATATGATCCAACAGATGATGAAATAAAAAGATATGTGACTGAAAATTTTGATTATCATGAAAGAGTTACTAATCTTCAATATTTGCCTACGGAGGAAGAGATTATTTTTTTAGCCAAAAATTTGCCCTTGCAATTATCTGGAGATCCTACTGAGAAAAAAGAGGTTTCGAATTTTAAAGATTTACCTAGAGTTCCTACAAATTTCATAAGGGGTGGGATGTGTCTTTGTTTTTCGGAAGGTTTAGCCCAAAAGGCTCAAAAGGCAGTCAGATCTCTGAAGGAGGCAAAAAATAGTGGATTTTCAACGACAGGTTGGGATTACTTAGATGACTATATCATTCTTCACAAAAAAAGAGAAAAGGGTAGTAAAGATACTACAGCCACATATATAAAAGATCTTGTTGCAGGTAGGCCCGTTTATGGGCATCCTTCTCGTTCAGGAAGTTTTCGTTTTAGATATGGGCGAAGCAGGGCCGCAGGTTTTTCAGCTACTGCGGTTCATCCGGCTACAATGTTTGTTTCAAATAGATTTCTTTCAAATGGTACCCAATTAAAAATAGAGAAACCGACAAAGGGATGCGTAATTACTTGTTGTGACTCAATCGATGGTCCCATTGTTAAATTAAAAAATGGTACTGTTAAAAAATTATCTGATTTAGATGAAGCAAAAAAAATTTACGGAAATATTGAAGAAATAATTTATATAGGTGATATGCTTTTTCCACTAGGTGACGTTTTGAATAGGAATACAGATTTATTAAAACCGGGATATGTTGAGGAGTGGTGGAATTTAGAATTAAAAAGTGAATTGGAAAAGGGTGGAGAAAATCTCGAATTAGATTATTATTCTGTTTCTTTTGAAGAATCTTTGAAATTCTCAGAAAAATATGGTTTACCATTACATCCATCCTATATTTTTTATTGGACTCAAATTTCCAAGGAACAATTTTCTGGTTTAATTGACTGGTTATCTCATGCCCATTGGAATGAAAAATTAATCTTACCCTATTCAAAAAGTCAAATTGATGAATTCTCTATAGGGAAAAGGGCTCTTGAATTGTTAGGAGTTGAACACGAAGTTTTTTTGGATAATGTTGTTTTAAATAAGAGTAAGGAACTTTTGTTTAATCTGGGTTCTATTTCGACGGACAATCTTTCAGAATATTTCAAACAGCTAAAAATAAAATATAATCAAGAAGAAATTTTGGAGTATGTAAATTGTTTATGTCCATTTAAGATAAAAGATAAAGCCGGAGATTTCATAGGGGCCAGAATGGGTCGTCCTGAAAAAGCAAAACTAAGAAAACTGACAGGTAGTCCAAATGTTCTTTTCTCGGTTGGTGAGCAAGGCGGAAGATTTAGAAGTTTAAATGAGGCCGTAGAAAAAGGATTTATTAAGGCAGATTTTCCATTGTATTTTTGCGAGGCATGCAGTAGTGAAACAATTTATAAGAAATGTGAGAAATGTGGCGAGATAACCAAAAAAAGATTTTATTGTAGGGAATGTGCATGCGTTTTGAATAAAAAGTGTGAGTCTCATGCGGGTTGTTTTGAATATTCTAATAGAAAATTAGATGTAAAAAACCTATTTGATTCTGCTAAAAATTATATGGGCTATGGGTCCGAAGATATTCCTCCACTGATTAAGGGAATTAGAGGTACTAGTAGCGATTCCCACGAAGTTGAGAATATCATTAAAGGAATTCTTAGAGCAAAATATAATCTTTGTGTAAATAAGGATGGAACAGTTAGATATGATGCAACGGAGATTCCACTAACTCATTTCAAACCAAATGAAATTAGAACGTCTGTTGAAAAACTTCGTGAGTTGGGTTATAAAAAAGATTGTTTTGGCAATGAACTTACAAATGAAAATCAAATTTTAAATTTAATGCCTCATGATATCTTATTACCTTCTTGTCCTGAAACAAATGATGAAAAGGCCGACGATGTCTTTTTAAACTTGACTAAATTTATGGATGAACTTTTAGAAAAACTTTATCGACTTCCAAAACATTTTAATTTAAAATCTCGTGAAGATTTGGTGGGACAGCTAGTTGTTTGCATGGCTCCGCACAACTGTGCAGGGGTTATCGGAAGAATTATAGGTTTTACGAAAATGCAAGGTCTTGTTGCTAGCCCCTTTATGCATGCTGCAATGAGAAGGGATTGCGATGGAGATGAGGCCGCAGTGATGTTACTTTTAGATGTTTTATTAAATTTTTCATTGAAATTTTTGCCATCTCATCGTGGAGGAACTCAAGATGCGCCACTGGTATTAAATGCTAGAATTCGTGAGGGAGAGGTAGATGATCAAATTCTTGATTTTGAAACTTGTTTTAATTATCCTCTTTCAATGTATGAATTTGCAGAACAAAGAAAACATTCTTCGGAAGTTAAAATTGAAACTGTTAAGAGTTTTTTAAAAGAAGGCAGAAATTCTTTTGAAGAAATGGGTTTTACACACAATACGACAAATATTCATGTAGGGGTTTTTAATTCTGCATATAAGGTAATTCCTTCTATGAGGGATAAGGTTCTTGGTCAGATGGATTTAGCAAATAAATTGAGATCTGTAGATGCTTCAGATGTTGCAAGACTTGTTATTGAAAGACATTTTATAAGAGATATTAGGGGAAATCTTAGAAAGTTTTCTCACCAGGTTTTTAGATGCGTCAAATGTAATAATAAATACAGAAGACCCCCCCTAACCGGTGTTTGTAAGTGTGGTGGAAAAATTATTTTTACAATTTCTGAAGGTTCAATTAGAAAATATTTGGAACCTGCTATAGAACTTGCTGAAACTTACAATATTCCTGCGTATACAAAACAATCTCTGGAACTTGCTAAGCTATACATAGAGAGTATTTTTGGTAAAGAAACCGAACGTCAGATTGATTTGAAAAGTTGGTTTTGATTCTTTAGTAGAGAAATCTTTCTGCTACCGATGGTGTAGAAGATGAAGAATCCTTTTTTTATATTTTTTTGATTTTTATTCTAGTTGTTTTTGTTGTCGCACTGATTTTAATTTATTATTTTATTAGGAAATAATTCAAAAGGGTAAATAGAATAATATCGTTGGTATCATTAAACAACCCATAAGAAATCCCTTTCTTACATTCATATGTGCACAGGCTAAACCTAGCATCGTTGAACTTATTAAAACAAGGAATCCTTTTAATCCACTCATAACCAAAATAATGAGTATTAAAAATAAAATAACTCCCTTAGATATAAGTTCATAGTTTAATTTATGGATTTTATTAGAAAAGAATTTTGAGAGTTTTATTGTCAAATATATTGAAAAAATCATTGTGATTATTATTGCTGCGATTATTATCCAAAGATCCTTAATTGTTAATTTTGTAATCTCCGATATTGCTCCCGCAAGTCCGCTTCTTTTTTTGTCTGTTAGATATAATATTAAAAAAGACATTGCAAGTACCAAAGTATTTGTGCTTCCGACTAAAACAAGGAAAGATTTGGGTTTCATCTCTCCCATAATCTCAGAACCAATAATTGCCGACTGACTTGCTCCCATCCCCGGAAGAAAGGAGCATATGGGTGAGGTTATTGCGGTTGCTATTGCAGGTTTTTTCAATTCTTTCCAAGATATTTTTATTCTTTCAAAAGATTGCTTTGGAACTATTGATCCAGAAGATATTGAATAAATTAGTGTGGATGTTCCAAAGAGTCCGGTTAAAAGAGGTAGGAGGGGTTGATTTACATTTAAATTCATGCTTGCAATTCCTAAAAAACCTGCCAATAAAAATATAATCAGTGCCTTGCTTTTAGATTCTTTTTCTCTTCCTATCAAAAAAATACAAGCCCAAATCAAGAAAAATGCCATCATTTTTTCTATGAATTCTTGAATAAGAGGAATTGTATAAAAAAATAGCGGCGCAAGAAAGATAAATATAATTACTGCAATTGTTGATCCTATGAGTGTATAAACTATCGCTTCATGTCCCCTTCCTTCTAGAAGCATTTTGTGACCTGGTAATACCGAGAGTGCTGTTTCTTCGTTTGGAGCTCCAAGGTATATAGATGGAATAGTATCTATAAATGTATTTGTTAAACCCATTGAAACAATTAATACTACTAGGTTAATGGGAGTAATATATTCTAATAGTATTGCAGAACTTGAGACTAAGAAGACCGCAATTAGGTTAGTATGTATTCCGGGAATTAAGCCTGTAATTATTCCAAGACAAATGCCAATTAAAATAGATATTAACAATTCAAACATGCTATTCTGTTTGCTATAATCTCTCCGCTATTTTGTTTAGAGCCATATATCTCAACCCAGTTTCCTCTTTTTATACTTACTATCTTTTGGAATATTATTATTTCTTCTTTTTGGTCTTTTAGTGTTATCTTTGTTATTTGGCTATCTGAAACTTTTTCTACTTCTCCGATTAATAGGGGTTTTTGAAATTCTGTTAAAATTAGAAGAATAAATATACTTAGAATAGATAATAGCAGAAAAGCTCTTTGTTTATTCATATTAATTTGTTTTTATTTCAATTATATCTTTATCTTTTAGGATGTGATTTAGTCCTATTGTTTGTCCTGGAAATTTGGAAGATGGCCCCCAAATCCTTGCAGATTTAGTTATATTCTTGAGATTTTTTGAGATTTTCTCTGCGGCTTCTCCTAGATTGGAATCTTTATCTAAAATCATTGGATCTTTTGAAGCTTCTTTTTTTGGTTCTTTTGTATAAACTCTTATTATTGGGAATGTTTTGAAAATTTCGCCCTTTAATGTTTCAATATTTGTCTCGGTTTCATCTTTATTAAAAAAATAAGATTTGTGTGTCTTGTATTTTGATTTTAGGTTTGCTTCTAATTTTCTTTTCTCTTCTGGGGATAAAAGATCCATCTTATTAAATATCATAATTATTTTAGCATAGGTTTTTCCAATTTGTTTGATTGATTCTTCTATTTGGTTTAGATTTTCTAGAACTAACAAAAGTGTGTCTGCAGTATGCAATATCCCTCTGTCGGTATTTGGAAAAGAGGGCGTATCAATCAATTGAATTTTGACATCTTCATAATCCATTGTTCCTAAAACTGGAATGCTTGTTGCATGGGGATGGTTTGTGATTAATGATTTTTGTCCAGTTAATTTTTCAAAAATTGTTGACTTTCCAGAATTTGGGGGTCCAATAAGTATTGCTTGCATTTCTGCTTTTTTTATTCCTTGTTGTGTCGATTTTCCCGATTTTTTTGCTTTTTCTTGAGATTCTAGCAATTTCTTATATCTTGTTTTAAGTTGTGCTCTAAGATTCTCACCACCCTTATGGCTTGGGGCGAAAGAAATCATATTTTCAAGAGCCTTTATCTTTTCTTCAGGCGTAGTTGCTCCGCTATATTCTTTTTCTGCAAAGATATATTCTGGGTGTGCATTTGCAGGCATTGTAATGTTTTATAAACAATCCTTCTTTTAAACTTTTATGAAACTTGGAGTTCTATTTTCTGGGGGGAAAGATTCAACATATGCGGCATGGCTTGCAAAGGAAACGAAGTATGATTTACGTTGCTTAATCAGTATTTGGAGTTCTAATAAAGATAGTTTTATGTTTCATACTCCTGCAATTGAATTAACTAAAAAACAAGCAGAATGTATGGGTATTCCTTTGATTGCTGTTGAAACACTCGGAGAAAAAGAACGCGAACTAATAGATCTTAAGAAAGCAATTAAATTGGCAATAAAAGATTATGGTATCCAAGGAATTGTAACGGGAGCTGTTGAAAGTGTTTATCAGTCTTCCAGGATTCAACGTATTTGTACAGAATTAAAAATAGATTGTTTCAATCCTCTTTGGCAAAAGAATCAAATTAAGCTTTTAGAGGATTTAATTAAACATGATTTTAAGGTAGTTATCTCTGCTGTTGCAGCCTATCCGTTTGATAATTCCTGGATTGGGAGATGCATTGACAAGGGATTTATCAAAGATGTGAAGATTCTTTCTGAAAAATATAAGATAAATCCGGCGGGAGAGGGTGGAGAATTCGAGTCCCTGGTTGTGGATTGTCCCCTGTTTAAAAAAGATTTAATTGTAAACCTTGTAGACATTGCTGGGGGTGGAAATTCTTTTAGGGGCCTATTTTCTTGAACTAATTCTAAATCTTTGTAAATCCTCTGTCCAAAGTTCTTTTTTATTATTTATATGTTTTAATATGTCAAATATTACAATCACCGAAAGGGAGAGTAGTGCTCCCACTATTAGGTAAACCGGTTTAATTGGGGTTGTTTCAAAAATTTTGTTTAATCCCCTTATGTATATTATCCCTATTGTAGAGATTACTGCCACCAGAGAGGCCCAAAATAGTGGCTTGTTGGTGTATATTGATCGATTTAAAGATTTCTTTCTAAAAGATCTAAAGTTAAATGCATTGGTTATTCCAAAAAAGACCATTGTTGAGAAGGCTATTGTTCTTGCAGCAATTTCTGATTTTCCGATGTTTAGAACATAATAAAAGATTCCAAGCGACCCAAGAGACATCATAAGTCCTGAAACTACAATCATCACAAACAAAGGAAAGGTAATTATCTCTGATTTTCTTCTTGGTTTTTGATTTATTACATCTTTGGAGTACGGATTAAATGCAAGGGTTATTGCAGTAATTTCGTCCGAGAAGAGATTCATAAATAAGATTTGGATTGCTACAAGAGGTGTCGGTAGCCCCATTAAAATTGCCAAGAATATTAACATGACTTGAGAAAAATTTACCGATACCTGGTATGTTGTGAACTTCTGAATATTTGTGAAAATTGTTCGGCCCTCTTTTATTGCTTCAACTATTGTTGCAAAATTATCGTCCTTTAGAGTTAAATCTGCAACCTCTCTTGATACGTCGGTTCCTGCAATCCCCATTGCAACCCCTATATGTGCTTCTTTTAGTGCTGGAGCATCATTTACACCATCTCCAGTCATTGTAACTATTTCTCCGTTCAATTTTAACGCTCTTACTATTTTTAATTTATGTTCTGGTTTTACTCTTGCAAATATAACTATTTCTGCTACAATTCTTGAAAGTTCTTCTTCGGTTGTTTTTTCGAGTTCTTCTCCATCCATAATTCTTCCAGTTAGGCCAATTTGTTTTGCTATTGAAATTGCCGTTTCTTTATTGTCTCCAGTAATCATCTTTACTTGTATTCCAGATTTTAAGCATATTGCGATTGCTTCTTTTACTTCTTCTTTTGGAGGATCCTGTATTCCTGCAATTCCTAAAAATATAAGATCTTCTTCTATTATTTCGTTTTTCTTTTTTGCAGGTTTATAGGCCATCGCAAGAGTTCTCAATGCATCAGAGGTTAGTTTTTTATTCATTTCTAAAATTTTATTTTTTTCTTTTTCTGTCAGTCTAAAGATTCCATTTTCTTTTTGAATAAATTTACATCTTTTCAAGACATATTCTGGTGCTCCTTTTGTGTATATGTTGTTTTCTTTTGATTCTTTTGTTAGTATTGACATCATTTTTCTTTCAGAATTGAATGGTATCTCTTCGGACCTATTAGACTGCATATCTTCTTCATACATATTTGCTTTTGCTGCTAGGACAAGCAATGAGGCCTCTGTTGGGCTCCCAAAAATTCTAAATTGTTTATCTTCTCCCGTTCTTTCTATTCTAGAGTCATTGCAAAGTGTTGCGCATTTTATTAGGGTTTGCAAAACTCTTTCTTTTTCTATTTTTATTTTTTTATTATTAAGCGTGAATTCTCCATGACCTACATATCCTGTTCCAGATATTTCGTAAACTCTTCCATCTGCAAAAAGTTTTTTCACAGTCATTTCTCCCTTGGTTATTGTCCCGGTTTTATCTGAACAAATAACTGTTGTTTCGCCTAGTGTTTCAATTATTGACATTCTGTTTACTATCGCATTTTTTTTAGCCATTCTATATGCTCCGTTTGATAATGAAGTTATCAAAACTACTGGGAATCCTTCTGGAAAAGAAGCTACGGCCATGGCTATAACTATAATTAGTGCGTCAAATAGTATGTCTTTATTGAAACCTGGAGTTCTAAGAATCATGAGCACACCAGTTAGTATTGCAAAGCTAATTCCAAAGATTGCAAGTCTTTTTGCTATTTTATTGAGTTTTATCTGCAATGGAAGTTCTTTTTCTGCTGTAGATATTAACCCCGCGATCTTTCCAAACTTAGTGTTCATCCCAGTGTGTATTATTCTTGCAAGACATTTTCCATCGACGATAAATGAGCCCATGAATAAGAGGTTTTTATCTCCATAATCTTTTTCATTTTTTGCAAGTTCTTTTGATACTTCTTTTGATTCTCCAGTTATTATCGATTCGTTTATTAGGAGATTTTTTTGTTCTATGATTATACAATCTGCAGGTATTTTCTCTCCAGTTCTTAAAAGAATTACGTCTCCAGGTACAAGTTCTTTTGAAGAGACCTCTTTTTGCTTTCCCTCTCTTATTACTATAGATACGGGCATTAACATTCCCTTTAGTGCTTGTACGGCTTTCTCGGCTTTATACTCTTGTAGAAATCCTGTGATTATTACAACCAAAATAACTATCAAAATAACATAGGCTGTAAGCGTTTTTTGCACTGCAAAAGAAAGAACCATTGCGAAAATCAATAAATACATTATAAAATTGTTTTTTATTTGATGGAGTAATATATTTAATGCGGATTTTTTGTTTAAATCTCTTAGTTCATTTAAACCATTTTTTTCTAATCTTTCTTTTGCTTCTTTTTCAGATAACCCTCTTTCTTCCATAGGTTTAATTTAATTTCTTATTTAATAAATGTTTTGTTTAAGCTTAAAAATGCTGGTTTCATCTAGTATATATGAAGACACTAGTAATATCTATCTGTAGAGAAAAACTGCATGATTTTGAATTTGTGAATCCTATTGTGAATCTAGTCAATGCTTCAAATTCTGAGGCCCTTATTGTTCATTATAAAAATTTAACTGAAAAAGAACTGAAATTATGCGAAAAAGCAATTATTTGTGGTACTAGTCTTGCTGATTTTGATTATCTAAACAATATTGAACTTTTTGAGTGGATTCATGATTTCAAAAAACCTCTCTTGGGGATTTGTGCTGGGATGCAAATTATACTTGCTTGTTTTTATAATTCTACTAATTCGAAAAAAAATCATATTGTTGAGAGTCTTGAGATTGGCATGACTTCAGTTTCCTTTAAACAGCCTTTTTTTGGTCTTTCTAAAAAAGCTCAGGTTTATTCTCTTCATCATTTGGGGGTTTCTTCTGTAGGAAAATTTTTTGAGAAAGTAGCAACATCTAATTTAGGTGTTCAGGCAATAAAACATAAAACCTTGCCCCATTATGGTTGTTTATTCCATCCAGAAGTTAGACAAACTGAAATAATTAAGGAGTTTATTATCCATGGATAGTCTTATTTTTGAAGTGAAGAAAAAGAGAGAGTTCTCTGGTTTGCCAGATAGTTTGATAGATTCAGTACTTAGTCAAAAACAAATGGCCAGAAAGTCAGACATGGAGAAGATAAAACTTTCTCGTGCATTTTTGAGAAAATACTTTGGGGTTTTTTTGACTAACAAGGTTCTAAAACTCAAGGATGAATCAATCCTATCTAGTCATATTTCTTCAAAGGGTAGGGATTATTTTTCATTCTATAATCAGCTTTTTGAAGGAAATCTAAATTTTAAAAGCATAATCGATTTAGGTTGTGGGGTAAATGGATTCTCCTATTCTTCTTTTAATGAAATATTCGGAGAGATAGACTATTTGGGCATCGAGGCTGTCAATCAGCTCGTTGAGAAAATGAATCTTTTTTTTGAAGAAAATGACTATTCTCTGGCTCATGCAATTAATTTGGATCTTTTTGATTTTGATGAGATTATCGAACTAATTAAAAAAACTTCTTTTCCAAGGGCTATTTTATTGCTTCAAGTTATTGATGCTCTTGAAGGGATAAAGAAAGATTCTTCAAAGGATTTGCTTGTTAAACTAGGTGAAATTCTTTTGCCCGATGATGTAATTATTATTTCTATGCCTATGAAGAGTATTTCTGGCAAAAACAAATTTGAGGCAAAACGTGGCTGGCTTAGATGGTTTTTAGATGAAAATTTTGATGTCATTGAGACTATTATAGGTAATGAGAGAATTTTTAGGTGTAAAAAGAAGATTTAGTGCAAAGACATAAAAACCCTCGTGTTCTTTATCCAAACATGGTGATTTTTAGCAAAAAAAAATTGAAAAATGGATTTACGATTATTCATGAGAAAAGAGATGTTCCCGTAACAACTGTTATGCTTGGAACTCGCTTTGGTTCTGCATATGAAAAGCTTGAAGACAAGGGGGTTGCTCATTTCATAGAACATTTATGTTTTAAGGGGACAGAAAAAAGGACAGTGAAACAAATTGCAGAGGAAATAGAATCTGTTGGAGGGATTCTTAATGCCTTTACTCATGAGGAAATGACTGCTTATCATGCAAAGGTTCCTTCTGCGAATTTGAATGTTGCGATGGATGTTTTATTTGATATATTCTTTAACCCTCTTTTTCCTGAAGAAGAAATTGGAAGAGAAGCAAAAGTTATTTGTGAAGAGATCAAGATGTATAGAGATAATCCTCGGGCTTTCGTAATGGATAAAATAAAACAGAATTTATATGAAAAACCTTTTGGAGAGTTTATTGCAGGGAATGAGAAAAATGTGCTTTCATTTGATAGAAAAAGGGTAAAACAGTTTCATGATTCTGTCTATGTTCCTGAAAATTCTGTTTTGGTTGTTGTTGGCAATAACTCTCTTCAAGAAGTTTGTAGTCTTGCAGAAAAGTTAGTTCCTAATAAAAAGGGGAAAAAGCTTCCAGTTCCTGAAATTACTCTTAAGAACAACAAAGAGGTTATCTCTAGAAAGGGAATTGAACAAACCAATCTTGCTATAGCATTCCATTTTCCACTGTCTTTCAAAAAAGAGAGCTATGCTGCAGAAATTTTCAATGCGATTTTAGGTGAGGGAATGTCTAGTCGTTTATTTAGTGAGGTTCGGGAGAAACGAGGTCTTGTCTATGGTATAAAGACTGAACTAGATATGGGTAGAAATTATTCTTATTTCTTGATTTGGGCTGGAACGGACAAGGAGAAAGCACAGGAAGTAATTGAAATTTCTTTGAATGAATTTTCTAAGATGTCGCTTTTAACTGAAAAAGAACTTGAAAAAGCAAAGAAACAGGCTATCGGAAGTTTTTTGGTTGAAAATGAAGATTCTATTTCCACTGCAACAAATTTGATGATGTTTGAAATCTGTCGAAAGGCAGAAGATTACTATGAATATGCTAAGAATCTAAAGGCAGTAACTCTTGAAGACATTGTTAAGCTTTCTCGGCTAAAAAAGTATTCGGTTGTTATTTTAGGACCCGATGAAGGGAAGTGAAAATCTACTCGCAAAAGTTCATTATTAGGTCTGTAATCTTTTGTTGATTATCCGAGGGGGTAAAAATAGAAACAATCACTCTTTCTTTCCCAAAAAACACATCGATTTTAAACTCTTCATTTTCAAAATAAAAATATTTGTCTAGGTATAATTTATCTGTATATTTTCTTGCTGAATAGTTGTCGTCTGAATCTCCGAGTAATTTTAATAACTCTTTTGCCGTTGTGTGTTTTTTGAATCCTAATGTGTGAAGAAATTCTCTAAAATATTCTAAGAAACTTTCATTTTTTTCAATATTAAAGATGTTATGTGTTGTCCCTTTCTTTATTCCAAATAATTTTAATTTCTTCATACTACCTAAATGCTTGTTTGGTTTATATGGTTTATGTTTGCTTGGTTGTTTTCTCTCCCATTTCGTCAAAAGATTTATAACCTCTTGTTTCTTGAGTTTTTTATGGAAGAGAAAAAGAAATCTGCGGGGGAAAATAAAGCAAATATCCTAGATATATCTCAAATAAAGGGAATTAGTGTTAAAAAATCGGAAAATTTTTCAGAGTGGTATTCAGAGGTTGTTCAAAAATGTGAATTGGCAGATTTAAGATATAATGTAAAGGGTTTCTTGGTTTTTCAACCTTGGAGCGTTCTTTCTATGGAAAAAATGTACGCCTTTTTAGAGTTAGCTTTACAAAAAAAAGGACATAAACCTTATTTTTTCCCAACACTAATTCCAGAAAGAAATTTTAAATTGGAGGGAGACCACATAAAGGGATTTACTCCAGAGGTTTTTTGGGTTGAGAAAGCTGGAAATGATGTATTTGAAGAAAGACTTGCTCTAAGACCTACTTCAGAGACGGCTTTTTATCAGATGTTTGGTTTGTGGTTGAGAAGTTGGAAGGATTTACCTTTTAAAACCTATCAAAGAGCTAATGTTTTTAGATATGAGACTAAGGCAACGAGGCCTTTTTTGAGAAGTAGGGAATTTCATTGGATTGAAGCACATTGCGCCCACCCTTCTCAAGAAGATGCCATGAAGCAAGTTCATGAAGATATGGAAACTACAAAAGAGGTTTTGCATGATGTTTTCGGGTTGCCTTTTATATTCTTTGAGAGGCCTGCCTGGGATAAATTTCCAGGTGCAGAAAGAACCTTTGCTGCAGATGTTTTGAATCCGGATGGAAGAGTTGTTCAGCAACCATCTACACATTTATTGAAACAAGATTTTTCAAAAGCATTTAATGTTAAATTTGTAGATAAGGATGAAAAGGAAAAGCTCGCATGGATTACTTGTTATGGTCCTGCAGTTTCCAGAATTTTTGCTTCAGTGATTATAGTACATGGAGATGATAAGGGTCTGAGATTTCCTTGGAGAATCGCTCCGGTTCAAATTGTTATTGTTCCGATAAGGGACTCAAAAGAGATTCTAGAAAGAGCGGAGGAACTAAAAAAAGAATTAGAAGCTTTTGCTTCAGTTGAAATAGATTTGACTGAGAAAACTGCAGGAGAAAAATTTAATCATTGGGAAATGAAGGGAATTCCTATTAGAATAGATCTGGGAATGAAAGATATAGAAAAAAATGTAGTGACTTTATTTAGAAGAGATAAGGGGGAGAAATTAGTTGTTCCAGAAAAAGAAATTGTTCAAACTATTAAACACCTTTCTAAGGAATATGATGCCAATCTAATTAAAGAAGCAGATAAAGTTTTTGAAAATAGGATTAAGAATGTTTCAGATATCGGTGAATTGAAAAAAACAATTGAAGAAGGTAATATTGGAAGATGTTGTTTTTGTAGTGTGGAAAAAGATGGAACTTCCTGTGCCGAAGTTATTGAAAAAGAAACCCTTGCAACAGTTCGGGGAAGGAAACTTGAAGGAGAGATTGCTTCAGGAAATTGTATTGTTTGTGGAAAGAATGCAAAAGAAGTTGTTTATGTTGCAAGACAGTATTAGGTTATTTCTTAGAAAAATCAAGGATGAGAAATGTATTGCTTGTGGGAAGAAGGCAGATTATTTTGTTTATGTTGGGAAATCTTATTGATATTTATTGATTATCTTCAAGTATTCACTATTTAATCCTTCAAGTCCGAATATTGTAACTTCTGTTATTCCGCAATCTTTACAAAATTTTAAATCTTGTTCTAATTTTTTTGGTGTGAGTTTTGGTTCGTTCCCCAATATTCCTTTGGCTATAGTTCCAAGACCTAAGTTCATTTGGCCATTTCTTCTCATCGATTCTTTAGATATGTGTTTCTTCATTTTATTGAGTATCCATCTGTTTTTTATCATGCTGGAATAAAACATCATTATTCTACTCGTTTTCTTGTTTTTATCTTTCGGAGATATTCCCAAAATTCTAAGGATTCCTCCTATAAATTTTCCAGGAACCGGATATTCTGCAGTGTAAATTTCTAATTTTAGTTTTTCTGCGTCTTCAAAGATCTTATTAATCAATTTCTTATTCTTTGAAAAATTTCCTAGATTTTTTAAGAATAACTTCTTTTTTAAAAGGGGTAATTCTAAGTCTAGTAATATCTTTAATTTCTTCTTGTTTTTTCTATCTTTTAGTTGTGCATATAGGTTCTTTAATTCTTCAGGCTTTGAGAATGGCGAAATCCAATAAGATTCTTTCAATATTGGCCAATAAGCAATATCTATTTTTTTATTTATCTTATTTATTTTTTCTTTTAAAATTTCAAATTCTTTTAGAGATCTGGCTGCAAGAAATAAAATCTCTCCTTGTTTCGTAGCTTTTGTTCTATGCAAATTTTTCTTACTAGGAAATTCCTCAAAATAATTTATTTTCATGTTTTTTGTAATTGGTTAGTTTATTTAAACCTTTTAGTTTATCTCTCCAAAATCTCTTTCATTTTATCAATAGTCTTTTCATCTAATATATTCTTTTCCTGTAAATCTTTCTTTTTTGCCTTGAATATTGATAAAAGATTTTTATGTGTGGACATTAATTTTTTTGCTGAAGCTGGTCCGATTCCTGGAAAGCCTTCGAGAATGAATTGTTTTTGCTCTTCCAATGTCTCGGCTGTTTTTGAGGGTCTTAGGGAAAACTCTTGAACCTTTCCTTCGGCTAGTTTATCCTGTTTTTTTGCAATGAGGATTAAAAATTTTGCTGTGTCTTCTTCGTTTTCTGTGTAGATAATTGGAGTTTGAAATGAAAGAGCAATTGTGAGCATCATTCCTCTTAGGGCATTTTCATTTATTTTGGAATCTTTATAATTATAATAAAACCCTTCGAGAATTAAAATTCTTTTCTCGTATTTTTTTAGATTTTCTAGCTGGGTGATGAGTCTTTTATCGATTATGCTTCCTTGGAAATCTTTGAATGTTTTTCTTTCGACTGCGATATCATTAATTAAATAGTCTGCTATTTCTAATGTTTCAAAATTAATTGTTGCTCCCTGCTCTCTTAAGTTGGCGGCTATAAGTGATTGTTTTTCTCGGGAGTCGAGTGTTATCTGAGTCTTAATTTTTTCTTTGGGTTTTTCTATTTCTTTATTTGAAAATATATTCTCTATGTCTCTTTTCATAGGTTTTTGATTGTAATAATGCTTTTATAGTCTTTCTTTTTAGTTTTTTTGACTAAAATGGCAAGAATAATTGGCAAGGGCTTTTCTTATAATGATGTCTTAATTGTTCCGAGATATAATAAGGTCTTTTCTAGGAAAGATGTTTCTTTGAAAACAAAGGTTACAAGAAATTATTCAATTGATTTGCCCTTCGTTGCTGCTAATATGGACACTGTTTGTGGTGTTGAAATGGCAATTGCAATTGGTAGAATTGGAGGTATGGGAGTACTTCACAGATTTTTAACAATTGAGGAGCAAGCAAGTGCAGTTAAGGAGGTTAAGGAGTTTGGTCTTGTCTGTGCGGCTGCTGTAGGTGTTAAGGATTACGAAGAGAGAGTTCCAAAGTTAGTTGAAGCCGGTGTAAATATTCTTGTTCTTGATGTTGCTCATGGACATTCAAAGAGGGTCGGTAAGGTTCTAGATTGGATAAAACAAAATTTTTCTGTTGATGTAATGGTTGGTAATATTGCAACAAAAGATGCTGCACATTATTTTTTAACTAAGGGGGCAGATGCTGTGAAGGTGGGTGTTGGTCCGGGTTCGATGTGTACAACAAGAATTATGACTGGCGCTGGAGTTCCACAGCTAACTGCAATTATGGATGTTTATGAAGAAACCCAAGGGAGGATTCCTATCTGTGCCGATGGCGGAATTAAATTTCCGGGCGATGTTGTCAAGGCAATTGGGGCTGGTGCAAACTGTGTTATGTTAGGTAATGTGCTTGCTGGCTGTGATGAAACACCTGGTGAAATTATTTCTAAAAATGGTAAAGGCGTGAAGATTTATCGAGGAATGGCAAGCTATGATGCAACTGTAAAAAAACTAGAACTTGATGGAAAAAAACATGAGGAAGTTATAAGCGTCGAGGGGGAGAAGACCTTGGTTGAATCCAAGGGGAGCGTTCAGGAAGTCATTGCAAAATTTATTGGTGGGCTTTCTTCAGGTATGACTTACGTGGGTGCGGCAAATATTGAAGAATTATCTGGAAAGGCAGATTTTATTGAAATGTCTAATGCAGGATTTAATGAGAGTAAGGCGCATGGGCTCTCGGAATGTTTAGTTTAAAATAACTTTTACAATGAAATTTATTCCCATAATCTTACATTCAATCTAAAAATAATCTCATGCTGTTGCATAAACATTAATCCATGGATGAGTGTAATATGGATCTGCTTTTTTTGGAATCTCCGTTGAGACTTCTTTAAAACCTGCATTCTGAACCAACCCCATTATTTCTTTTTCTTGAAAGTAACAGTAATGTTTTACAACTTTTTGATATCTTTCATCAATCATATCTTCTTCGCCTTCTCCCTGTTTTACGACAATATATGCTTTTCCGTTTGTTCTAAAAACTCTTCTCCATTCTGCTAATATTCTTGGAACTTCAGATTTATCTTCTGCATGTAAAATTGAAGCAGATGCCCACAATCCATCAAATGTTTGATTTGGGTATGGGATTCTTAAAAATTCTGTTTGTATAAAATTTGAGGTGGGTGAGGTTATTCTTGCGATGGCTAATAGTTTTTCTGAAATATCTATTCCTGTAACTTTGTATCCTAAGTCTGTGAATATTTTGGCATCTTTTCCCCATCCACACCCTACATCAAGAATTTGTCCTTCAGGTTTCATTCCATTTAAAAATCTTCTTCTTTCTGAAGACATATCCAAATCTTTTGTCTTTTTTGCATATTCTTCTGCAGTCAGATTATATGCTTGCATTGTTCTTCGTGTGTTTGGTCCAAGTTCCATATTCCTTAAAAATTAATCTTGTATTTAAGCATTGTTGATGTTAGATTTATATTTTTGGGGCTATTGGAATAATCTCTTTTGTTTTGCTATTTCACTATCTTCGGATCTCTTATCCATAGTATCTTTTATGGATTTTATTGCTTTATGCATTCTTTTTTCTCTTGCTTGTGAAGTATAATGGAATGTTTGGTCTCTTGTGTTTTTGGTTATTAAAATTTTCAATGTTCCTTTCATTAGTCTTGCAGTTCTTCCAGCTCTTTGAATTGATCTTATTGCTGATGGAACAGGTTCATAGAATATTACTTCATTTACTTCTGGGATATCTAGTCCTTCTTCGGCAATTGATGTTGCAACAAGACAGTTTATCTCTCCTCGTGAGAACTCTCCGATGATCTTTTTTTGTTCTTTTTGATTTAGTCCTGTTGCACCCTCTCCTTCTCCTTTTTTTGCTTGTCCTACGAAAGTCTTTGATCTTATCGAAGGTATCTTGTTCAGGCTGTCAGATATTTTTCTTACGCTGTCTCTAAACTGGGCAAAGATGATTATTTTTGCATTTGGATTTTCTTCCATCGTCTTTGTTATAATCTCTAGCAGCTTGACTAATTTTGGGTGTTCGATATCCATTGCAGTTGCTAGGGTGTATGCCATTAGAAACCTTTTTTCGGTGACAAGTCTCTGTACTCCTTTTGATTTTTTTTCTTCAGCTTGTTTTAGTAGGTCTTTAAGGTATGTTAAAAATGCAGAAAAAGTTTGGGTCTCTAAAAGTTCTAATGAATGTTGTATCTTTATTGCTTGAGCACATATTGACGCGCCCATTAGATAGTTTCCGTCTTTGTTTCCTTGACTGATTAAATTAAATAATCTTCTTTGGCATTTTATTAACTCTGTTTTGCTTGGAAATGAATAAAATACTTTTCTATTCTTTAGCTCTTGTATCTTTTCATCATATACTGCCTTGAGTAATTGTCTGATTTCTTCGAATTCTGGAGGGAAATCTACTAGTATTTTTTCAAATTCCAATTCTTGAAGGTAAGGTTTTACATCTGGGCTGTCTCGAGTTCTTATCTCTACATTTTTTATTCCCAAATTTTCACATACCTTATTTATTGTTTCTTTATCTGATCCTGGAGATGCGGTCAATCCCAAAATTCTTGGATTTCTTGCTTGGTCTTGGTATTCTTTAGAAATAAAAGTGTATGCATAGTTTTTCATACACCTATGGCATTCATCTTCGATTAGTAGACAAACATCTTCAAGGGTGTAAAGTTTTTTTTTCAAATCGTTAGAGATACACTGTGGTGTGGAAAATATGAATTCTGCGGTTTGCCAAATTTCTTTTCTTTTTTCTGCGGGTGTTTTTCCGGTGAATATCTGCATATCTGCCCAACCTTCTGGGAGATTTTTTTGAAATGAAATAAAATGTTGTTCTATTAGTGGTCTTGTCGGGGCGAGTATGAGTATTTTTTCCGTTGGAAATTTCTTAAATCTCTCAACGGCAAGCATGAGTGCTACGAGGGTTTTTCCTGTTCCTGTAGGTAATATCACCAGACAGTTCTCTTTTTTACAACTTTCAAATATCTTTTCTTGATATTCTCTAGGCTTTATTTTTATTTCTTCCATTTTTTTTATAATTAGAATAACATTGATTGCCAAACAAATGCGATTAATATTAATACTCCTGCAGTTAGCCAGAGCTTTCTATTTCCGAAAAGAAGTTTTGTTCCGTCAAGGCTTCCAATGGGCATTATTGACCAAATAGCATAATACAGGCTGAGTACTGCTAATTCTTTAAGTCCGATTAAATTCATGATTACATAAAGAGCGATATTTGCCATTATTCCCCAAAAAACGACGAGGGCTAGATGCCAATCGGTGACTTCTGCAAACCTATATAATTCATGTCTTCTTGACACCCTTTCAACTCTTGGAGTTATATCAAATGATAGTATTGGCATCCAAACTATGATTCCTTTAGAAATGAAACTTAAAAGTAGCGAGAGCCAGATCATTGGGAGTGGTTTTTTGAAATGTTCTTTTTCAGCAAAACCAAACTGATATAGCTCCCAGAATTTTGTTTCAACATTTGATTCTAATCTATAGGCTGTAAATCTTTTTGCAATTACATTTGTTAAAATTATCAATAAAAATGCTCCAAACACTATAATAAAATTAGTGGGGTTGTTTGTATCTGGATAGATGTATGAAATTGTTAAGATTATTGCAGCAAATAATACTATTATGAGTTCTTTTGAGAGGCTATTTTTTCCCATTATTCGGATTATTCATTGTTTCTTTTAAATGTTTGCAGTTTTTGTTGGATTTGTTTGAAGACTACTTACTAACTTCTTATATTTTGTACAATAGAAATGTATTTAAATACGAGTTTTTTAAACAGGTTATGTTAAAAATAAAGAAGATGAGCGATGTTATAGGAAAAAGAGTTTATACAGATGGTGGAGACCTCTTTGGTGTTGTAGAGGAATTGAACCTGCTTGATAATAAGATTGATGGTTGGAGAATTGTTGTCTCTCGCGAATCTGGAATGAGTTCTTTGCTTGGTGGCGCTAGGGGAATAATTGTTCCACAACAATTTATCAAGGCAGTTGGTGATGTTATTTTAATCAATAAAAGTGCTGTTCCAGTGAAAGAAGAGGAAGAAGTTTCTTTTGATGATAATAGTAGTCTTGATATGTAATTTTTTCTCTTAACTAAATATTTATAAACTAGTTTTTATTTTGATTTTTATGGAGAATACAAATTTGCTTAGTGGGGGTTCAACTAATTGATGGGATTATTTAGTACTGTTCCGTTTTTGCAAGAGGCTTTGCTTTTTGTTTTAGCATTTGTTGTAGTCTTTGCCATACTACAAAAATCCAAGATTTTGGGAGATGATGTTTCTAAAATAAATTCTCTTGTTGCTCTCGCAATGGCTTTTATCTTCGTTGGATTTTCTTCAGCGACAGAGGTTGTTTCAAAGATGATTCCGTGGGTTGCGGTTGCGTTATCTGCTATTTTGATGTTTCTTCTTTTATGGGGGTTTGTTGGTGGAGAAATTGGAAGCTTGCCTTCTGGAATAAAAAATACTCTTATAGGTCTTAGTGTAATATTTATGGTTGGACTAATTCTTTGGGCTACTGGATGGTGGGCAGATTTAAGGTCAATGGTTTCTTTTGATAATTCTTTTCTTTATACTATCTTGGTTTTTGTTGCAGTTATTGGTTCGGTTGTATATGTAATTGTCAGTTCTAAGAAATAAGGTCAAAATTAGTAAAGTATTTAAATAGGTTTTTTGTGTATTCTCTATGGCATATGGTCTAACAGAGGTTTTGAATAAAATGAATGAGATGGGAATTTTCTCCTATGCTTTTCCATTTGTGATTGTTTTTGCTATTATCTTTGGATTATTACAAAAGATCAAAATTTTCGGAGAACCTACGGAAGCTAAGGGAGTAAATGCCATAATTGCTGTAGGAATTGGAGCACTTTCTCTTCTTTATGATCAGGTTCCAACATTTTTTGCTACAATTTTTCCTAAATTTGGTATAGGTCTTGCAGTATTTTTGGTTTTGGTAATCTTCTTGGGTTTCTTTTATATGGGTTCAGATGGTAAACCTTCGGATGATATGAAGTGGATTGGATGGATTATTGGAATTGGAGTTATTATTTGGACTTTCAATGAGTGGGGATATCTTTTTGCTGGCGGAGGCGATTTTGGTTATTGGCTTCAAGAATATCTTCCTATGATTCTTGTTGTTGGTGGTCTTGCGTGGGGAATAAAATCTGTTGTTGGCGGAGAATCTGCTCCTAGGGCTCCGAGGAAAGTATAAAAATGGGCGCAGATATTAGTTCAGTAGGTTATTTTTTACCAATTATATCTTTTTTATTCATATTTGTTCTTGTTTATGCTGTTCTTAAGAAGACCGGAGTTTTGGGAGATAATAATGGTATTTCTATTTTTATTTCACTCATACTTGCTAGTTTTTTTATAGTCAATGCGAATATGGTCGAGTTTGTTGAATATAGTTCATCTTGGTTTGTAGTTTTTGTTGTATGTTTGTTTTTTATCATGATTTTTTTAGCCTTTATAGGTAAGGATTCTCTTAAGCTCTTTTCTGAGAACAAAGGTGTTGCATGGGCCTCTGTTGCTGTTCTTATTGTTTTATTTCTTGTTTCAGGTGTTAGGGTTTTTAATTGGGTAATTGAATGGGATAAAATTCAGGCATGGTTTAGTACCGATTGGTTTGGAATGGTATTATTGCTTGTCCTTGCAGGAGCCATTGCAGGTGTTTTAAGTAAAAAATAATATTTTTGAAGATTGAAATTTCAAACGAATTTTATTAAATTAAGAGATATTCTAGATAGTTATTTGGATTTAAGAAAATTGTGTTTGGGATCAAGAATCATTCGATTGCTCTTCTATAATCTATTGTATCCATTGAAGATATTCCTTCAATCGATTTAAGTTCTTCTTCCATTGGTGTTGTTTCCTTGGATTCGTCCATTGCTACAGTTACTATTAGTGCTTTTAATCCAAAGGCTATTGGTTGTTCTTCAACGTGATTAATCTTTCCTTCAAATTTTTCAACAGTAGAATTAATTTTCTCCTTTAAACTTTCAAAGCTTTCTGGGATACCTTCAGGCATAATTTTATATTGTATTAATGCAGTGCCCACCTTAAGA
The DNA here is from genome assembly GCA_964558795.1 of Candidatus Woesearchaeota archaeon. Lineage (GTDB taxonomy): Archaea > Nanobdellota > Nanobdellia > Pacearchaeales > GW2011-AR1 > CAKZRD01. The sequence continues at coordinate 25,005 of CAZLFJ010000007.1, forward strand.
CAACCCCCGGTTTTCTTGAAGCTCAACTTTCCCTTTAATTAGTCCGCTACGCTCTTTCATGGTCCCATGAATCCGCATTTAGTACACTTATATTCTATAGAAAGCGTTTTACATTTTTTACATCTCACTATTCTTTCAGAACATTTAGGACATTCAAAGACAGTTATATCTTCTCCATTGTAACTACACGAATTGCATTTTGCCATATATCCTTTTTTGACTTTTAATTTATAAACCTTTGTTTTTTAGAATTTCACTAAATCTGCTTCTTTTCTGTCTTTCTTTGGCCATTTA
>CAZLFJ010000008.1:0-1372 GCA_964558795.1 Candidatus Woesearchaeota archaeon
TTCTTTCAAGGCCCAAAAATTCCTCATGAACCTGAGTTTCTTCTGGATAATCGACTTTCCAAATTTTCAGTGGTGCACGAATTCCACCATACCAAACAAATTCGTTAAGTGTTCCATTGGTGAACTGCTTGAAATATGCAACTGCAGGATCATCTTCAAAATGTGCCTCACCTATAGTTTCATACTCTCCAAAATAATCTCCTAAAATATATAGTCTTCCAAGAAGGCTATTAAATGTTCTAGGAGATAAATAAATCATTGCTCCAAGCATATCCATCTTTCCATTAGATTCATCTACTGCAGGGATTACATAAACTACAGAATCAATTCCATTTTCAAAAGAAATCATGTTTCCTTCTATAAATACATTTTTTATTGGAATCCTATATTGTTTATTATTATAAAAATAAACTCCAAGAGGCTGTTCAATTGAAACTTGATCTTCTTCACCATAGTTAATGTTCAGTATAACTCCACCCACATAAGCATTACATTGCAATTGTTGTGTCTTACTAATACTTATTCCCGGGATAAATATTCTTGTACCATTATCATTATAAGCAATATCCTCATCCACACATCCTCCAAGTTGATAAACTCTTGTCATTCCATTGGCAGTTTCTTGTATTTGTTTTTCATCTGAAGCTCCTCCAAAAATTCCTGCAGAAACCCTATCCCACGAATCATTACTTCCAATTTTAGAAAAAGCCCCATATTTTCCCATTTCGGTAGGATCTACAAGTAAATAGGAAACATTCCAGGTTTTCATAAAGCTATATGCTGTTTCAGGTTTCGGTGTTGTTAGAACATATCTCCCAATATAATGGATTGTTTGGTCTCCCCCAGAATGGCCTCCATCAGTCACTGTAGGCCTTCCACCCATCGTCTGTACAAAATAACCATAATCCCACCAGTGCACAAAAACATCTTTCTCAGCTGTATTTTCTCTCACCCATTTCATTGCATTTTGCCATTGCACATTCGCTGAAGAACCTACATATTGTGCCTGTGCAGAAACAATTTGATATTTTCCAGGAGTGCTATTTAGAGGATTTCCCAAAAGAGATATTCCAACAATCAAAACAAGTAAAACTGCAATCACCCAAACAACCGGTCTGAAGTCCTTATCTCTATCTTCATTAGTCTTTTTAAGAAGTTCAAATACACCATATGCTCCGATCAAACATATAAATGGGGTAATCAAAAAGAAACTTCTAACTGCAGCTCTTGCATTTATAATTACTGTTATAGCCATAGAGAACAATAAGGTAGTTTCAATTGAAATCTTAAATTTCTCTTTGGAGTATACATATCCAAGTCCTGCTAAAAATCCTAGACCTCCTAAAAGATACAATCCCTGACTAATTACATT
>CAZLFJ010000008.1:1472-23443 GCA_964558795.1 Candidatus Woesearchaeota archaeon
TCTCCAAAGAAGGGATAAATAAGTGTTGCCCAAGCCTTTCTAAACATCGAAATTGGGCTCTTGCCTATTAAAAACAAGCCTGCAGTTCCCAATACCAATGTTACAATCAAAGAATAAAATTCTGTCCTGATTTTATTCTTTGCTTTCTTAAAGATTCCAAAGTAGTGCACAAGACAATCAATAAGAACAAATCCAAATACAAACAAAACTAAAATTCCCTGTGAATCTAAGAATCTTGAGTACATATAACTTGCCTTTGAACCCAAAAGAGAGGTACATAGTACTGAAGAGATAATCCAAACAAGATTAAACCACACAAATATTTCTTTATTCTTATTATTGAATAAATACTCCAAGAACAATGAAAGTGGCAAGAAAACCAATACAAAAGTTATTGCTCCCCCCCAACTAGCAAAAACAAGTGCCGTAAAAAAGCCGAGAACGCCTCCAAAAATAATTGCATTCAGTTTATTTTTTTCATACATTTTAAATGAAAAATAGCTGATAATCATCAGTGCAAACAAAGCAAAAACACCCACATGATCATGATCGTAAAAACCTGCAATACTTCTAAACAAAAAGCCCGGAGCGTAGGCCAAAAAAGCAGAAGCAAGAAGACTCGCACTTTTTGATTTAGTTAATGCTAAACAGAGTATAAAAAATAAAATTAATCCTATCGCATAGAATATTGGTGCAGAAATTGTTGCCGCATAATTAAATGTGATATCCGAATTAAAAACTTTTAGAATTCGATAATTCCAGACAAGATAATCGTCAATTAGCTCTGGAATCCAATTAACATTATATCCAGGACTTCTCATCTCATCTATCTCCGGAAATTCTCCCAAGTTTAGTTTTGTTTCAGCAACTCTATAAAAATAAAAAGAGTCCAAGTCATTTGATAGGTATTCTCCTGTAACTTGGCTTTTCAAACTTTCAAGATTAGAAATTCTAATAGATGTAGACGAAATCAAGATAATCAAAAAAGCAATAAGACAAATAGCCCACTGAACTTTTTTATCATAGATCGATTTTTTTAAAAAATCTTTTATTTCTTCGCTCTCCTTTCTATTAGCCATGTTTTATCAAGAATAACTCCATTTAAAAAGCTTATCTAATCGTTAGGAAACCAAGGATTATAAACAGAATCTGTATTCCGAATATAAAAAGCACAACATCTGTTTCATAAACTTTCTTTTTGAATTTGCCCAATATCAGGATAGAAAAATGGGTAAGTCCATAAATTTTATCATATCTAAGTTCAAGGGAGTTGTCCTTATTTGGCTTTCCAAAAGAATATTTCAATAATCTTCCGCGACTTTTAAGGAGCATTTCAATAATGTAAGGAATAAACACAATAAAAGCCACCTTCTCAAAATTTCCGATTATTGCCATAGATGCAATCAAAGAACCAATCGAATAAGTCAATACATCTCCTCCAAAGATTTTTGCAGGATTCCAATTAAATATCAAAAATGCTGCAAGACATGTAACCATGCTCATACCGACAACAGCTAGCCAAGCATTTCCAGTCAAAAAAGATACATAGCTCAAAAAACTCAGTATCAAGATTCCCTGCCCTGCTTCAAGACCATTGAATCCTGCAAGAAAATTATAAACTGTTGTTGCGCCTACAACACCAAGTGGAATCAGAATCAGTGGATAGAGTATACCAAAGTGAATCGGACCAAAAAAAGGTAGGGAAATTGTTTTCTCACCTGCATTGATAACTATCAGGGGAATTGCAGCCATAAGGACCAAGAATATTCTAACTCTTGCAGAAAGTCCTCTTGTTTTCCATCCAAGCATATCATCAACAAACCCTATAAATCCTGCAAGAAGAACAACTAGTGAAATTGCAAGAATATTTATTGTTATTAAATCAAGTCCACGAAATAGCGTTCTAAAAGCAATATAAGAAAACAATCCCAAAAGAAAACTAAAAAGGACTATTAATCCTCCAGAAGCTGCAACATTTTTCGGGCTTTCATACTTATTCATATCTTCCCACAAAAGTCCTAGTTGTTTACACTTGCGAATCCAAAGAGGCATAAAAATTAGACAAACAAGAAATCCGATAACTATTGTTACAAGAGGTAAAACTTCCATGATATTTAAAGAAAAAACTTATTTAAAAACCTAATTAATTGATTCTAGTATTTTATCTGCATCTTCAACTTCCTTAATAACTCCCGTCTTGCTACAATAGTTACATCTATCGGGTTTTTGTTCTTTTCTTGTTTTATATCCACAATTTAAACAAATATATGTCTTCATAGGAGTATTATTAATCCTTACTTTAAATTGCTTTCGGAAATTTTAGAAAGCTGTAATTAGAGGGGTTAGATAAACTTCCATAAAAGCAGAAACAATCAATATAAGTACCGCGACGATTACTAGTATCAAAGCATCCTGAAGTATAATCCAAAGTCTTTCTCCTCTAAGGTCTTTTCTTATGAACGCTACAGAAACAATGCCCCCTGCAAGAGCAGCAACAAAATAAGCACTAATCTCGGGCAAACCATGTATCAGATATCTAAACAAACCGCTATGGAGTTTTCCCAAACTTCCTGCAAACATCCCAATAGCTGCAGCAATTACAGAAGCATTCCATATTAAAATAAAAATCGCTCCTGCACCAAATATTAATGAAAAAACAAGGGTGAAAATCATCACATAAAGGTTGTTCGCAAATATTGCCATTAAGTGATTAACACTTGTTGCTGCACCAGTTATTAGTCCATATTGCTGTAAACATGCTTCATAATTATGAGGACTATTAATCGTACAAAAAGTTTTTATTTGTGCATCAAAATTCTGTGCAGAATAGCTAGGTAATGCGAGGTACCAAAAACTAAAACCCACAACAAGCCCCAAAAAAAGCCACATTAAGGCCTTAAGCGCCCGAGAGTGTTCCATAATCAATCTTCCTTGTTCGGTTATCTGGAGGTCATTTCCCTCTTCTTGCTTAACAATTCTGTACATATATGGCAAACAGCAAATAAGTGTCAATAAAACAACAAGAATTCCCGAATACTGACTAAGTACATAATCCTTTGAAAACACAAAACTTACTAGAAGTAATGAAACAGAAGAATAGACTAAACCAATATAACCCATTTCCCAAGGCTTTCTCATAATTCTCTTCAAAGGTATCAGTCTGTCCAACATAAATATCTTTATTTTTCTTAATTTATAAATCCTTGTTCTATCAGAGTTTAAAGAAATCCACAAATGCTATGATTTACTTCTCCAGATATTACTACCTTCCTTTTTTTTTCATCAATCTCCAGTGTCACTTTTTCAAGATCTATTCTACCCATAGCCACTCGAACGTTCTTGCTTCCTCCACTCAAAACATACTTAAAAAAATCTATTGGACCATCAAAATTTATTCTACCAATTTTACAAACTCCGTTCTCTCTCAATTTTGCATAGTGTCCATATGTCTGGGTATATAATTCCATTTGTAAAGAGATTCTACTCCCTTTTTAATCTTTTCTATTCAAAAGCTTTTTATATTCGAAAGGGTTAGTTTTTCTATGAGAATTTTAAAAGAGATAACAAAAGAAGAGGACCTTTCCAAAGAGAAAAAATTTAATAAGATAATCTCGGATATAAAGTCTATAAAAATTCAGGGAGCAAATAATATTGCTCTTGCAGGCATTGATGCTTTTCTAATTTATGGAGATAAATTGCATGCAAAAAAAATTCTTTCTACAAGACCAACAGAACCGCTTCTTCAAAATTTCATAAAACTTCTTCTCAAATCTACAAATATTACCGAAACAGCAAGAAATCTTAAGGACTACTTAGAATCTTCCCAAAGAAAAATAAATCTTGCAGGGATTACTTTAATAAAAGATAATGCAAAAATATTTTCACATTGTCATTCTTCCTCTGTGATTGAACTTTTAAAGTATGCAAAGATTCACAAAAAAACTTTTACTGTTTATACTGCCGAGGTTGAACCTCTTCTACAGGGTCGAAAAACTGCAAAAGAACTTGCAGAATTTGGAATAAAAGTGGTTGTAATGCCCGATCTTTCTGCTGAACAATTCTTAAAGAATTGTGATTTATTTTTGTTTGGTGCAGATGCATATACTCGTAGATTTATCTATAACAAGATTGGAACCTCAACATTAACAAAAATTGCATCATTATATAATGTTCCAACCTATTCAGTTGGTGTAACACTTAAATATACTCGAAAGGTTAAATTAGAAAAGCGAAGTGGGAAAGAGGTTTGGGATGAAAAACATCCAAATATCTCTATTGAAAATTTCGCCTTTGATAAACTAAAGGGCAGAACCATTCAAGGAATAATTTGCGAATCTGGAATAATAACTTACAAAAAATTTACAAAAATTGCTAAACTTAATTTAAAAAATCTTTCTAAACGACTTTAAATATTTTCTTATAAAAACTTCCAATCAAAATGCTTGGAACAATATAATACCAAAGCCAACTATTTCCACCGAATAAGGGTACATAGATACTTCTAAGCCAATAAAAAAGTAACAAGAATGGGACCATAGTAATTATTAGTGGTTTAAAACTATTCTTAAACATCTTCCCAGTTAATTCGAGGATTTCATTTTGTAATTCTAAATATCTCTTGTCTGTTGGAGTATATTTTTTATCCTTAATTTCTTTTTGTATTTCTTTTTGTCTATCCTTTATGCTTTTAAGCATTGATTGGTCGGTAGTGTACTTTGTAATAATTGTAGATATTAATGATACTATTAGCGAAACTATTACCAGCGAAATTTTTGGGTATTCTCCCATTAAGTTAAGTATATGTTGCATCACCATTGTATTTTAACACTATCACATTCCTTTGAAAAATCCTGCCAGTGCAGGATTCATATCTACTGCATGTTGTTGAGCAATATTTTGGTAAAGTTGATATAAAATCATAACAACCAGCAAAATTGCAGTTCCCCCAACAAGCGCCCCACTTAAATCGGATACCGATGCCAAAAGGCCGATTGCTGCACCCCCAAGTATTGTTAAAGGCCCAACATATCTCTTTAATATTGTTTCAAGAACTCTTTCATCTCTCCTAAATCCTGGAATACTTAATCCCGAACCCATTATGTTCTTTGCTTGGCTTGCAGCATCCATATTTGCAGTAGCTACCCAAAAGAATGAAAAAATGATAGAGAATATAACATAAAACAAAACATGAGCAATTCCTTGCCATAGATATATGCTTCTAAAACTATTTGTGATAATTGCTTGTAGCCAAGGAGTATAATGTATCCAAAAAGCAAATCCAGATATTGGAACTCCATTACTAAATCCTCCAAGGAACGTTGCTCTTCCAAGACTATTTTGCAGTAAGCTTCCAAATAGCTGTATATTAGCGGTTAAAGCAGAAACCAAAATTACCGGAATAACTCCTGCATAAAAGAATGGCAACGGCCATTTCACGCCATATCCTCTTACCCTGTCAAATGCAAGAGGTATTTCAACTTTCAAAGATTGTGCCCAAACAACAATTAAAAATAAAACAGCCGTAACAACAATTGCGAATAATGCAAGTGCTGCACCTGTAGCATCCCCATCTATAAAACTCTTAAATACCACCAGTACTTTTCCACTTATCTCTATTCCTCCCTGGGGGCCTATAAATTGAAATAATTGAGAAAATAATCTCCAACCAATTCCTGCAGCAATGAAGAGTGAAACTCCTGAACCAAAGCCCCATTTTTGAACAACCTCGTCCATAAATATTATTAAAAATCCTCCAATACAAAGTTGCAATATAACCATTCCCTCCATCCCAGGATTTGCTTCAAGACCCTTCATTAATACATAAATTATTGCCTCAAAAATTACAAAGAAAAAAGCAAGGAGTTTATTAAGGCCAGAATAAAATCTTTTTCCTTCTTCAGATTTCATATCTATTTTTATAATTTGAACACCTGATAAAAGTTGTAAAATAATCGAAGCCATAACAATCGGACCAATACCTAGCGAGATTATAGAACCAAAATCAGTTCCAAGCAAAATTGCTAGATATTCAAAACGAGAGAGTGCTGCATCTGCTAATCCATACAAGGAGATATTCGCTAAAACGAAAAAACCAACAAGTACAATCAAAGTCCATTTCAACTTAACATTAAAGCTAAGTTTCTTTTCAGTCGGCTTTCTCACCTCGGGCAAGTTTTTTAATATATTCACAAGGGCCATAAATTACATAAAAGATTTTGGTTTATAAACCTTTATTTTATTATGTAATCTAAAGGAATCCAGAACTTTTAAAAAAATTTAAAATTATTTTTTCTTTGCCATTTTCTTAACTTTGGTTTTTTTCTCTTCTACAGCTTTTTTTCAGAATAATCTTTCTTTACAATTAAAATCTTTCCACCAGCCTTTTCCATTTTTTCTATAGCAGACCTAGAAGCAGCCCTAGCAGTTATTTCTGCCTTGAATCCTTCGCCTCTTGAAAGAATTTTATATTTTTTTAAATCAATTTTACTTTCAGAAAAATTCTTTCTTATATCATCCAAATTAAGCTGATATGTTTTAATTTTTGCAGTAGATGCGGAGGTCATTCCAGCCCTTCCAAAATAGGTTTCAAATCCTGCAGCCTTTGCCATCATTAAAGCTTTTTGTTGTTTTTGACTAGCTCTCTTTCCAGTACCTGCCATTCCAAATCCGCCCCTATTTCCATGACCTTTATGTTGCTGTCTAAAACCATACCCACAAGTCTTTGCACCCCTAAGTCTTGATCTAATCGTTCTTTTCTTTAGTTTCATAACATCTTCTCCATAATTTTAGATATATCTTCATGTTTTCCTAGGATTCCTTTTGGAACTGATTGTTTTGTACTCTTCTTAAATCCTCCCCTGGGTGGGTGAAGTCTAATCCAGGGTTTAATATTTTTTAAAGTCTTTTTTTCTTTCTTAGTTTTGTCAACCAATTCTCCTCTTGCTTCTACAACTTTTGCTACAAACCCTTCACTAACTGTTCCATACATTACATAATCCTTTACTTTTCTAAGCATGCCCATCCTAATTGTGTCTTTTTCATCAATAAATACACAATTAAGTTTTTTATGGACTCTAAGTCTATTTAATGTATCATTGATTTCATAACTCAAATCTACTCTTCCGTGAATTCTAACAACAGCTATCATGCAAGTATACTCCTATTTAGATTTTCAAAAGCATCAATACAAGCTTTTCCAACATTTAATGCAGTTCTAGATTTTCCAAAACTTCTTCCATATACATCTTTTATTCCCGCAATTCTCAAAATCTTTTTTACTTCATCTCCAACTACAAGACCTGTACCTTGGGGTGCGGGCATTAAAACAATTTCATAGGAAGAACATTTTCCTTTTGTTTTCATAGGTATGCTGTGTAATTCCTTACATAAGCAATCATAGCTTGCACATCCCCTCTTTATCTGCATAAGATTCATCTTTGCTTTCCTTATTGCTTTCTCTTTAGCTGGAAATGTTTCTGAAGCTCTTCCAAATCCTAAACCTATGTGGCCATTTTCATCACCTACGACTGCCATAACAGAAAATGTTAGCTTATTTCCTTCTTGAGTTTTCTTTTGTGTTTGTTTCCAACCTCTCCTCTTACCTCCACCAAATTTTCCTTTAGCTTGACCTATATTCAAAAGCTCCACCCTTACATTTAGTAAATAATCTACTATTTCCTCTTCCATTATTTTTGCCCCAGATTCTAAAATTTCTTCAATAGATTTTATTTTCCCACTCAAAACATCCTTGCCCAATTGTGTTTTTGGAATCCATCTTGCAAGCCTATCTTCTTTTTCAATTGTATCTCTATCCTTTCTTTCTTCTTTTTCAATTGCCTCGATCTTTTCTCTAGATTCTACCTCAGTCTCTTTAGCATCAACTATTGCTTCCATCTCTTTAGCTGCTTCTTCCGGACTAAGTTTTTTAATTTTATTTTCCATTCTTTAATATACCTTCTTTTACTTTCTTAATATTCTCTTTAACTTCCTCTTTTAAATGTTCTCCATTTGTTCTTTCTTCACTTGGGAAAATTTTTTCATCTGCATTTATTTCCAATCCTCCATCAATAAGACCCTTAACAACTGCATAAATTCTTCCGCCAAGTTTGTGAACTGCCATACCGTTATCAATTATATGCTTTCCCTTTTTTATCTTTTTTGCCATCAAAAGTCCTGTTAGGTATGCAGCTGGAACGGACTTAAGACTTCCACCAAACTCTTCTTTAAATCCATACTTTACTAACTCTGAAGATTTTGTGGTAATTTTAACACTATCCTGTGCCTGTTTACATTCTACAAGCTGAACTATCAAGTATCTATTTGTCTTTCTAATGACTATTCTTGGAATTCCAGACCTAATCAAGGCAATTCTCGCCTTGTAATCTGTTTTTCCTTCTTTTCTTCGTTTTAATATAGTTCTTAAGCTCATATGTTTACCTCACTTTCAATCAGGTGTCTCTTACTCTTAAATTTACTTGCTCTGATTTTTCTTCTGATTTCTTTATATTTATCAATAGTTATTTGTCCTCTTCTTTTAAGAACCTTTGTGTGCTTTCTTAATTTTCTTGTCAAAATAACATAGTCTCTTTTGCCTGTATTAACTGTTTTTTTAATCTTTCCTCTTCCTCTTTTATGCTTTCTCTTAATTATTTTTCTTCTTCCAGCAATCTCTTTAACAAATAATGCTCCGCTCTGTTGCAAATCCAAGAAGTCTTGTCTAGTAATTGCTTCATCGATTTGCTTTAAGCTATCTGGATTAAAATAAATTCTTGCCTTTCCAACTTTCAATACTCTTGCAGCCAGTTCTTTTTTACTTTTTAGATTCATGTTCTTTGTAGTACCTATTTAATATTTTTAATTTCATTTCTTCTGCTTTTTTCTTGATTTCTTCTTTCTTTTTTTTACCCACCGATGCGATTAGAATTGCCTTGTCCTTATTAACTTTTTCTAGTTGAGAAAGATTTTCAATTCTAACATATTCAAAACCTGCTATTTGATTTCTAACTGTTTTATCGGAACCCCAACCAATTGTAGGTCTAGCAGCATATCCTCTTTCTTTTAATCTTACCTTGCTATCTCCGCCTTTTGCATGTCTCCATTTTCTCTTTCTCTTTAATGTTTTACCAACTCTCATCATCCTGTACCATCCTGGCCTCAGAAAAATTGGTTTTTTTCTTTTTATTACCATATTAAATTATTTTATCTCCCTTTTCAGTTATATATATTCCGTCTTGGAAAACTCTTCGATCTCTATTTCTTACTTTTGTTGCCATTTCAATATTTGCCGCAGATTGACCAACAGAGTCTTTATCAAAAGATTTTAATTCTATAATATTTCCTTTTAGACTTGCTTCAACATCTTTTAAAATGTTTGCAACCCTATCCTGTTTTTCTCCCAAAAAGTTTTTTATTATTATTTTATTATTATCAATTTTTACATTCATAGGAAAATGAACATTACAAATCTCTAGTTTGTATACATACTCCTTTTCAAGACCTGCAATAGCATTAGCTATATGGGCTTCAATAGTTCCAGCTAGTGCACTTTCTCTCTTTGTTGGAGTTTTACTTGCTATTTTTATAACGCTTCCTTCCTTTGTTACCGTTATCTTTTTAGAAAATGGAATTTTTTTATTCATCTGTTTTCCATTCTTCTTTACAACTATTTCTGTAAGTTTTATTTCTACTTCCATTCCCTCAGGGATTTCAATTGTTCTTTTAATTTCCTTTGCCATTTCTAATAATAATATGCCAAAAGGCAACCCCCAATATTTTTCTCATAAACTTCTTTTTGTTTAATTAGTCCTTCATTGCTTGAGACTACTAGGGTTCCAAAATTTCTCGATGGAAGGAATCTTCTAACAAATTTATCTAGTTCATCAACACCCACACTAAATCTTGGTTTTATTGCCCTACATTCATTCAATTTAATGATCTTTACAATTGCTTCTTTTTTTACATCTCCAACAATTTCATAATCTATATAACCATCTGCTTTCATCATGTCAAAAAGATTAATTAAGACCTTGGAAACTCTTTTTATTCTAACCTCTGTTCTTTCAAGTTTTCTAACGTTCATTATACTATTCAATGCATCTGATATTATGTCTTGTGCCATTAGCTATATTTTTTGAAGCCCAGTTGTGGAGCTAATTCTCTGAAACACTGTCTGCAAAGATGAAGACCATATTGACCCACATGGGATCCAAGTCTTCCACACTTTTCGCATTTTTTACAAGCTATACCAAACTTTCTATCTTTTGGCTTGTTGTGTTTAAGGAACTTTTTCAAAACAGCAGGTTTATCTTTCAGTTGTTTTGTTATTTTTCTCCAGTCACTTGCGCTCATTTTTTCCTCCTAAGTATTTTAGTTTTGAATTTGTTTTCAAGGAATTGTACAATCTCTTGGGGAGCTATATCTTGTCTTCGAACAACTCCTCTCTTAACTTTTCTTATTCCTACTCTTTTTCCGTTTCTTGTGAAAACTGCGGTAATCTCTAGACCCATAATTCCAACTTCTCGAATGTATTCTGCACCTGGAATTTCAATATATTCTTTTATTCCAAAAGAAACAAAATTCTTTTGGATTTGTTTTTCCTTAATAGTGTTATTTACTCCTTGTAAAAATAATCCCAGTTTTTCCTCTGCTTCTTTTCCTCTTAGTGTAATCTTTGTTCCTACCTCGAGTCCAGGTCTAACGCCCCACGTTGGGATTCTTTTTTTAGCTTTTACCTTTATTGCTTTTTTCCCTGTCAATCTTTCTATTAGTATTACTCCTTTTTCAAGCTTCTCAGCAACCCCACCAACATTTAAAACAATTCTTTCAATTTTTATTGTTCTCATTATATTATCTTTCATTCTATAGCCAGAATAGTCTTTCTATCTAAAAAGACATTTCTTCCGTCCTCCAATTTTATTTCATACGAATGTTTCTTTCCCTCTTCCTTAATTCCCACAATTTTTCCAAGACTGCTAATGTGCTTTCCCCTTATTACTTCGACTCTCGTATCTTTCTTAAGTGGAATTATCTTTAGAACTTTATTCTTATCTAAATCCATAACCAGACTATCTCCACACGAAAAAGAATCTTTCAAAATGATATTTTCTCCTCCCTGCAAGTTTGCCTGTATCTTATCTTTAGCTAAGATTTTTCTATTCAGAATCTTAACAATTTTTGTTTTACTTGCAGATCCTGTTACTTCTTCTATAATAAACTTTTTACCTTTTTGCAATAATACATAATTCTTACCGATTTTTTCTAATGTAAGAATATCTCGAGGTTGTAATGGGAAGGCTTCATCAGTTCTTATCTTGCCATTAATCTTTACTTGTTTTTCTAAACAAATATTTTTAACTTCTCTTCTTGTTTTAGCAATCTTAAGCATATCTCTAACTGCAAAAACTATAGGTATACTTCTAGAGCTTTCATGACTCGAAACTACAATATACTTTTTGCCCTTTCTTGCAAGGGGCCATTCTTTGGGCATTTTACTTATTTTATTATGCATTTTTTTCCTCGGTTTTTTTAATTCTTTTAAATCTTTTTTTATCTTCTTCGTTTGCCTTGACTATTTTTAAATTCGATGGATGAAACCAAACTTTTACCTTGGTTCCATCTTTTTTTGTCAGATTCATTCCTTCAACATGTGCTTTAACTTTCGTTCTATTCACTTCTGCAATTTTTCCACTTTTTCCTTTAAATTTCCCCCTCATTACTTTTACTTCATCTCCCTTTCTAGCTTCAAGGGTTCTAATTCCATATTTCTTTCGAAGTAGTTTATCTAGCATGCAACCCATTAACTTCTGTTTCAAGTGCAAAGGCAAATTATGTAAATACTTCCTCTGCTTTCTTGGTTGTACACTTTTATTCCAACTGGTTGAAAATTCTTGTTTCATATTAATAAACGCTCGAAGCTAGCTTCGATACCTCCTTCCATCTTTCCTGAATTTCTCTTGCAACTGGTCCCTTTACCTGGGTTCCCTTCGGATTTCCCTTATTATCTTTTAATAATACTACAGCATTATCTGTAAAACATATTCTTTCTCCAGTTAGTCTTCTCCAAGGCTTTTTTTGTCTTACAATCACAGCATCAAAAACTTCTCCCTTCATCTTTGGATCTCCTTTTCTAACTGAAACCTTTACAAGGTCTGCAATTCTTCCGGGAGTTTGTCTTCCCTTTCTCGTATGGGCTCTGACAACCGAAACAATTCTAACAATTCTTGCTCCACTATTGTCGCAGGCTTCCATTACACTTCCAACATTAAATCCTCTAGTTGCTCTTGCAGATATTGCTTTCATTGTTTGCTCCTAATCTTTTTAATTACCATAAAATTTATCAACTTACTCAATGGCCTACATTCTCTTACTTCAATATAATCTCCAACTATCAAGCTTCCTCTAAGTTCCACTGGAATCTTTGCTTGAAGTTTTGTTCTTCTTTTTTCATATCTTTCATATTTTCTCAAATATAATAATTTTTCAAATTGAATCGTTACCCTATCTCCAAATACTCTTATTACTTCTCCTTCAAATGATCTTCCACGAGGATTTATTACTTTTTCCACCTTCGGTGTTTTATTCTCTTCAACTTTTATTTTTTTTGTTTTTTCCATTTTAATCTTTTATTTGTGCTTCATCAAAACCTTCCTCCAAAAGAACCTTTTTAACTTTACTCCTATGTTCTCCTTGAAGTTCAATTTCATTGTTTTTTACTGTCCCTCCACAAGCAAGTTTTGCCTTGAGTTTTTTAGCAATCTCCTTAATGTCCACACCCTCAAAACCAATAACAATCGTAATAATTTTTCCAAACCTTCTTTTTTCGGTTCGAATTATTATGCTCTGTTGTTTTTTGGCTATTTCTTGACAGACACAGGCCTCAGATGGTAAACCACAGTTAGGACATATAGTCATTATTTGCTTTTATCCTCCGTATTTTTTTTGACTGCTATTCTTGCTATTTCTTTTCTGATTGCTCCTCTTTTCGTCGGTTCTTTTAGCAATCTTATCTTCAATTCCTTTATATCTTTTTTATTTTCCATTCTTTACTTTTCTTTTTGATTTAATTTCAGGTTTAACTTCTTTTGCAGAAGCATTTAATTTCAATTTGCTTATAAGTGCTTCGGTTATTTCTACATTTTCTTTAAGATCCACTTCTGGCTTAAGTATACTTACTTCGACGCCAACAACACCCATCTTATCGCAACCAGTACTTCTAGCTTTATCTACCAAGTGTCTTTGATCTCCGGTTTTCTTCAAGTGTCCAAACTTAAATCTCCAAGTTTTTGCCTTCTCACTTGGAAGCCTTCCAGATAACACTATTTCTCCGCCAAGAGCTCCTGCGTTTTTTATTCTTGTCAACATCTTATATGCAATTGCCTTAAATCTTAGTGAACCAAATCTTTCCAAAGATAATGCAATTTCATCTGCAACTATTTGTGCATCCAAGTCTGCCTTTCCAATTTCCCCAATATCTACATGAGGATTCTCCATCTTAAATTTTTTCTTCAATATGTGTGTTAGTTTTTCTATCGATTCTCCTCGTT
Organism: Candidatus Woesearchaeota archaeon; assembly: GCA_964558795.1. GTDB lineage: Archaea > Nanobdellota > Nanobdellia > Pacearchaeales > GW2011-AR1 > CAKZRD01. The sequence goes on from CAZLFJ010000008.1 coordinate 15,014, forward strand.
TTCCAATAATTATTCCGGGTCTATGGGTATAAATTGTTATTCTCTCGCCAACAGGTGTATAATCTATTTTAACGTTGGATATTCTTCCCTTGCCAAATTCTCCTTTGATAAACTCTTTAACGCCAATTTCTCCCTTTCTCAAATTTACAAATTTTCTTTCTTCCATTTTATTTTTTCTTTTTCTCTAATTTAGTTTTATCTCTTGCCTCGATTCTTACATGTGCTCTCTTTCCTCTTCGTCCTTCTTTTTTAAATGGTAACCTTCCCTTGTTTGCCATGGCAAGTGTGATTATGGGGTTTTCCACGCCATTAACTATTGCATTTGCTTTCAATTGTTTTAACAACACAATAAACTCCTTCGCAGCATTCACAGGATATCTTCCAGACATCATTCCTTTACCCTTTCTATGGGGTATTTCTGCACCATCCATCTTAACAGCTCGTTTCTTAACAACCACTTCTTCAACCATTGTAATTGCATTATCTATGCTTTTTTTCATTATCATCTTTGAAATCCATTTTGAATTCTTAGGACTTATTGCAAGTGAAAATCCATTTACAATCGCCACATCTTTTGCAGGTATTTCTTTAGGAACGTTAGTTTTTTTAGTTTCTTTTTTTACTACGTCTGCCCTTTCTTCTACTTTATTCTCTTCTTGTTTATTTTGTATTTTTTCTTCTACCATTTTATTTTACCGAAAGCGAAGACGTGCCCTTGGTTGCACCAACCCCTGCTGCTCCATGTTTAACTACTTTCCTTGTACCTGCAAATTCCCCAAGCCTATGTCCAATCATATCTATTGTTATCTTAATTTGAACGAACTCTTTTCCATTGTGAATTCCAATGGTCCAATCTAAGAATCTAGGAACAATCACCATTTCTCTCAAATGAGTTTTAGGTACTTTATTTTTAGCAATTTTCTTTTCTGCCTTTTTAATAAACTCTTCAATCATTTTTGCATTTCTAACAAGATTCCTTCTTTCACTAGCACAAACAAGCTTAGAAAATTCTTCAAGTGTAAGTTTTTGTAATGCTTCTGCCTCAAGTCCTCTATATGCTTTCTTCTTAGCACCCATATTTGTTGTGCTTGTTATCATTTGTTCTTCCTCCCAGTTCTTCTTGGTCTAAGCAATCCTACTTTCTGTCCAGGAGATGCAAACCTTTGAATAATCTTGCTCTTTATTCTCTTCCCTCTTCCAGAACCGAATGGGTGATCAATTGCATTCACCTTAACTGCACTTGTTCTTGGCCAAAGTTTAGATTTAGCTTTCATTATGTGGTGGTGTTTTCCCGCTTTCAAAATGGGCTTATCAAGTCTTCCTTGACCTCCAAGTTCTCCAATGGTTGCCCTACATCTTCCGTCAAGTAATTTTTCTTTTTTAGAAGGCAATAAAACTCTAACATTTTCTCCTCTCTTTCCAAGAACTGTTGCAGAATTTCCGCCAGTTCTAACAAATCTTCCACCATCGCCAAATGAATTTTCTATATTGAAAATCTTTGTTCCAGTAGCAATTTGTCCTAAAGCGGTTATGTCTCCATAACTCTCTCCACCAAGAAAGATTTTCTGTCCTTCAAACAAATCTTTCGCAGCCAAATTAAAAAAAATCTTTCCTTTATCATCTTTCAGTTTAATTATCGGTGCAGAATGTCCTGCAGAACTAAATAATTTTATAATCGTAAATTCTTGTCCAATTTGACTTGGATAGGAAGGTTTAACAGAGAATGCTTTTCTTCTAACCCTATAAGTGGAGCTACCATGTCCTCTTGCTTGTGAAATTATTCTTTTACCCATTTTATAACATTCCTATTTTTGTTGCAACATCTGCAGCAACAAAATTTGGTTTTAATTTTACATACGCTCTTTTCTTGTTTGCACGAGTTAGAGTTTTAACACTTTCAACCTCGACATCGAAGAGGTATTCTACTTCCTTTTTAATGTCTTCCTTTTTTACTTTTCTATCTATTTCAAAACATAAAAGATTCTCTCTTTCTATCATTCTAACAACTTTTTCAGTTGCTATTGTTTTTTCAAGTATTATTTTTTCCATTTTTCTTCAATCTCCTTTATTGCATTTTCACTATATGCTATCAATCTACTTGGAACCCCATTAAGTGTCAAATCTTCAAGTGCTAAATCATCTACCTTAACAACTTCTATTCCACTTTTTTTCATTTCTTCTTTATTTCCGATAATAAATAACATTCCTGCACTTGTTTTATACTTTCTTCCCCTATATTTTCCCTTACCACTTCTTCTTGTTTTTTTCTTTAATAACTTTGAATATGATTCTCCATAAATTTCTTTTAACAAAGCTAAAAATTCCTTTGTTTTCATACTTAAGATTTCTGCATCCATAACCAGGGGTGCTGGAACTTTTTCAGAATAATATTTTGCTAACCATTTTTGGTCCGCACTAGCACTAAGACAAGAATTAATTGCCACTAAAAGTTCTTTTTTATTAATCTTTCTAAATTGATTCTTTTCGGATCTTGGCGGGTGGGATGTTCTTCCGCCTCTTGCATTTGTGGTTGTTGCTCCAACCCAATTAAAAGATGCACCATGTCTAGACATAATTTTTCTTGGAACTCTGGAGATCCCCTTACCATAGGTTACTTTCCATTCATGTCTTTTCTTTCTTGAAATTCCAGAAGCAGAATAACCTGCACCTGCACCAGGCATTACGCCATAGGCTTGTTCTCTTTTTTGTGCTTCAAATACTTTTTGAACAATGTCTTTTCTAATTCTCTCAGAGAAATTCTTTGGCAAGTTTAAACTACTCTTTTCTTTTCCTTGTTTGTTTAATATTTGTACCTTCATCTTAATTCTACCATTTCATATTTAGTTTTTTTCTTACCCCTTGTTGCTCTAAGTGGCTTGGTTATTAATACTTGTCTTTTCTTTGGGCCCTGTACAGAACCTGCAAGTATAATATAGTCTCCTTTCAAAACTCCGTACTTATGAAATCCTGAAGATGGAGATATATCTTTCTCTGAGATATTTCCTTTATTTAAAACAAGATTATTATATACTATCCTCGTATTGAATCCAGTTTGGCCTGCTTGAGGGACTCTAAATGTAACTCTTGCAGGATGCCATGGACCCAAGCTTCCAGGCCTTCTTACACCTTTCTCAGATTTATGGCTCTTTAATGAAATTCCAAATCTTTTAACTGGACCTTGTAATCCCTTACCCTTTGTAATTCCTCTAATATCTACAAGATTTCCTGCTAAGATTTCTGAAACCCTTATTCCCTTTCCAATCTTTTCCTTTACAAAACTCAATTTTTCTTCTTTAGTTCCAGACATTCCAAGTTCAACCAAATCTGGAGTTTTCTTAAATAGTTTGTTTTTCAAATCAGAATAAACTACAATTCTCAAATCGTCAAAGTCTCCAGACAATTCTTCTAATTTTTTTGCTTGTTTTGGAACCTTAATTATTCTTTTAAGTTCTTTATCTGAGGAAACTACTATCTCATTGATAACCTTCTTTCCCTTATATGCTCTAACAGAATAAATTTTTAATTCAGGACATTCCAAAATTGTTGCAGGAATTGTTATTTTTTTTCCTTTAGTCATCGAATCTGGAGTATCATCTTTCACCAAAACAGAAACCATTCCAACCTTATAACCTATAAATCCTTTTGGACCCTTTTCATCAGTATTTATCACATCCCAATTTACGTCTGGCAGAATTTTAGCACTTCTCTTTCTAGGCCAAAACCTCATACTTCCATACCTTGGTCTATGTATTCTAGGCATTTTTATTTGTTATTTTTTTTATTTTTAACTTCAGGATTTTTATCCTTTCGTTTCACGTTGCATTCGTCTCAATAGACGAGTGTGCAACACCAAAATTCTTAATCCAAATCTCGTTTAGATTAATTATCTACCAAAACCAAACAAAAAGATCCTTTTTAAACCTGTGGGTTCTAGATTTTAATAAATCTCTTTTCGATAATCGTCAGGCTCTGTGTGATTTTTGGATTTGGATGGGTGAAATCTATATTTTTTAATAAGTGGAGTTTATTAAGGTGCCAGTTTATAAAAATTCTTTTAAATTTAACTAAACCAACCCAGACTATTTCCTACACCCTTTCAATAATTTTCTTGGAATATTTTTATTGAATCTTTTTTCTCAAAATTCAAGGATTTAATTATTAATACACTATATTTTAAGCAAAAGATTTTCAAATTACTCATTTACAGGAGGTTTAATAATTGATCAAACTCTTTTTCAGTTTAGTAATCATCTTTTTCTCCACTATAAAACATTTAAATATACTCTACAAATCTCTATTCTCTGTACAACTTATTTTATAAATTTTTTAAAAAAAGCGAAACCAAAACCCTTTTAAAGCATAGATTTTTTACTATCTTAACTACTTCTTAGTTATTTAAGATTTAGTTGGAACACAATGGGATTCAATAATGATGAATTTGATTATCTCGACGAAGAGACTGCTGGTTTACCAGTCGTAGAAGAAGTAGAAATTGTCGAAGAAAAAGCTCCCGAGGTTAAACAAGAAAATCCTCTTGACGAGGAAAAGACTCACTTATTTGTTGTTAAGGTAACCACAAGTAAAGAAGCAAGAGCTTTCGAACTTATTGCAGATAGGGTTAAATCAAAAAATTTAGAGGTTTATTCTATTGCTAGGCCAAACGGACTTCGAGGTTATGTTTTCTTAGAAGCTAAAGATAAAGAGAATGCCGAAGAGGCTTCATTTAATCTTCCGTATGTTAAAGGAATCATTCCCCAAAGAGTTTCTTATGTTGAAATTAGATCTATGCTTGAACCTGTAACTGCAGATATAAACATAGAGAAAGATGATATCGTAGAGATGGTTGCAGAACCATTCAAGAAAGAAAAAGCAAAGGTAATCAGAATAGATAAAGCAAAAGGAGAAGTCGTTGTTTCGCTTCTTGGTGCAATAATTCCAATCCCCGTAACAGTCAAGATTGATAATGTAAGAGTTATAAGAAGGGAGGATGAAGTAAATAGTTAGTTTTAAAAATAGACTTTCTAAAGACTATTCATGGTAAAGATAAAATTGCTTGTTGACGGCGGAAATATGAAACCTAGTCCTGCGGTAGCTCAACAATTGGGTCCAATGGGTATAAATATAGGTAAGGTTATCTCCGATGTTAGTACTGCTACAAAAGATTTCTCTGGAATGCAGGTTCCTGTAAGTTTAGATGTTGATCCAAAAACAAAAGAATTCACAATCACTGTTTTATCTCCACCCGTTTCTGCTTTATTGAAAAAAGAAGCAGGTACAGAATTAGGTTCGGGAAGCAGAAAAAAAATGCAATGTGGAAATCTTGCAATAGAACAACTTATTTCAGTTACTAAGCAAAAATACTCCAACATGCTTGCTACAGATTTCAAAAAAGCATTTATGTCTGTTTTGGGTAGTGCAATGGCTTTAGGAGTTTTAATTGAAGGAAAGGATCCAAAAGAATTCATCGAAGAAGTCAAGGCAGGAAAATATGATAAGGAAATTGCAGCACAAAAAACAGATGTTGATCCAGAAAGAATCAAAGAATTAAGATCTTATTTCACTCAAGTTAAATCTAAGCAAGACGCTAGTAAGAAAGCAGAAGACGAAGCTAAAGCTGCTGAAGAAGCAAAGAAGGCCCAGGCAGCAGTTTCAAAGCCCGGTGTTGCTGCGGCAGCTCCTGTCAAGGCTGGTGCAAAACCAGCTGCTAAAGGAAAGAAATAGATTTAAATATATCAGGCTCTCAAAAATAAACGGGGGGTTATGGGGTAACCTGGTAGCCTACGAGCTTTGGGAGCTTGTGATTCCGGTTCAAATCCGGATAACCCCATAAGGTATCGAGCTTGCTCGATGCTAAGCACTTCGGATTTGAAGTTCAAATACTTAAATTCGATTCGGGGAGAATTGAAGTCCCAGAAAATTTAAAAAATTTTCTGAGCCGGATAACCCCATAAGGTATCGAGCTTGCTCGATATTAAATAATAATAAAAAACAACATGGCAGTAAAAAGAAAAAAAATTGGAGCAGCAGGAAGGTTTGGAGCCGGTTACGGCAAACCAAAAGAAAGACTTGTAGCGGTAGAAGTAAAACAAAGAGTAAGACAAAATTGCCCTCATTGTAATGGTAAAGCGAAAAGACTTTCAAATGGTATTTGGAAATGTGATAAATGTTCAAAAAAATTCGTTGGAGGAACATATTACCTCGAGTAATTAATCAAAATGGCAACATATAAATGTTTTAGCTGCGAAAATAAAATAAGTTCTGACGAGTTAGATAAAAGATTTCTTTGCCCTCATTGCGGTTCTCGGATTTTCTACAAGCCAAGAGCTACAATGAAAACTGTCAAAACTGATTAATGGAAGATTCTCAAAACCCTTTTGGAAATTTAGATGAAGATACTCAAAGACAGATTCAAGAAATTCAAATGTATGAACAAGGTTTTCAACAAATTCTAATGCAAAAAAAATCTCTTAATTATGAGCTTGATGAAACAAGCTATGCAATAGAAGAACTTGCCAAATCAGAAGGAGAGGTCTTCAAAATAATTGCAAACCAAGTAGTTGTGCGTTCCGACAAGGATAAATTACTCTCTGAGATGAAAGAGAAGAGAGAACTTATAGAATTAAGACTAAAGAACATAGAAAAACAAGAGCAAGAATATTCCACAAAAATCGAAGAAATCAGAGAAGATATCATGAAAAAATTATCTCCTAAGGAAACTAAATAGTTCACAATATAAATGTTTAAATACTCACTCATCAACAATTAATAATATGGTATTCAACTTTTTCAAAAAAAAGAGCGAAAGCGAACAAGAAACTCCTGAGTTCATCGAAATCGGTGGTGAACAGCAAGTAAAGGACTCAAAAGTTTTAGTAAAGACATTTGTTTTGAAAGAATATGAAGACATAAATGCAATTCTTAATGCTTTAAGAGAAGGTTACACTATAGCGGTTATTGATATAAGGCATTTAAAGAATAAGGATGTTATCGAACTTAAGAGGGTAATTGCTAAGATTAAGAAAACCGTCGAAGCAATGGAAGGAACAATTGCAGGTTTTGGCGAAAACACAGTTATTGCAGTACCTCCATTTGCAAAAATTCAAAAAGGTTCAGAAGAAGTTGTTGCTCCAAAGAAGGCAAATGATGGTCTTGAAAGATTTTAACTATAGTCAAGGACACTAAAAATTGACTTGTTTGTGCCTGGGCTATTTAGGGAAAGACATTTCATTCTTTCAATTATTTATGTCCTTCACTATAGATTTTTAAACTATTCTTGTAACAATTTCATATGGAAAAATTATTTTTGGAATTTAGAAAGAAGCATAATTCTAAGCAAGATTTCTCAGCTTTAGATTCTCTGGAGGGAAAATCCATTTCTATTGCAGGAACAGTTCAATATTTGGACATTCTTCCAGAACTAAAAAAATATCTAGAAAATCTCGGTAAAAAGGTTTTGATGAAAAAAGGAGCTTTTTATGATGGCCATATAATTGGGTGTAATCCTGCCGCACTAGATTTGAAAGCAGATACTCTCTTGATTCTAGCCGATGGAAAATTTCATGCAATAAACAATGCTCTAAGAATTAATAGGGAAGTTTACGTCTTTAATCTTACAAATCTTGAGAAGATAACTCGTCAAGATTTGGATAAAGAACTGGGAAAAATAAAGGGCAAGAAAGTAAAGTTCTTGTCTGTAAATAGATTAGGTTTAATTGTTTCTACAAAATACGGACAAAATTTCAGAGGAATAAAATCTCTTACAGATAGACTATATTCTGCCAAAAAAGAAGTTTTTGTTTTTGAGACAGATAATATTCCCATCGGAGACTTAGAAAATTTTCCAGACATTCCTCTTTGGATAAATACTGCTTGTTATGGTCTGGCTCTTGATGATCCAAGAATTGTTAATCTTCAAGATATCCTAGAATTAATCTAAACTTTTGATATACTAAAAACAGTTTTTAGTGCAACAATTATTGTTGCTGGAACAAACATTACCATCAGTGCAGATAAAACTGCGCTAAGTGAAGATAATATTGGTACAGATGAAACGTAAATAAGAGCAGTCTGACCAAAACCGCTAACAATTACTAGGGATAATGAAGCAACAAGAAACGTAAAAGAATCCCTATCACTAAAATTAAAAAATCCGACAATAATCCCAAGAATAACTAAAACTGCATAGGGAATACTACTTGTCTGAGCAATATCTAAGCTTTGTTGCAATATTCCTACAAGAACTGCCAAGATAACCCCTACAAGAAATGCATATGCTCCAACAAGGTTTTCTCTGGACTTGACCATATATAATAGGGTAATAAAGCTTTTATAAACATTTCTTTCACATCAAATTTTTAAAAAAGCGAAAGGTTTAAAAAGGTGTTGTAACTCTGTAATTACATCATGGAAACAAAAAGCAGATTTGCATTC
>CAZLFJ010000009.1:0-21461 GCA_964558795.1 Candidatus Woesearchaeota archaeon
AACATACTCTGTCCTAAATCACCTAGCAGAAAAGGGGCAGGTTTCTTACATAAGTAAAGAAAAGAAGAAATTTTTCTCTACTACAAAAACGGAAAATCTTCTAAATCCCATAAAGACAAAAGAGCTTCTTATTGGAGAATTAATACGGGAAATAGGTTTAATCAAAAAAGAAACACAAGAGCCAGTCGAAGTAAAAATTATGGAAGGGAAAGCGGGAATAAGAACTTTAATAAATATCTTTCTAAAACAAAAAAGTTTATCTTCTTTTGGCTCAACTGGATTAGCATATTTTTCTTTACCCGAAATGCCTGCGGTTGCAAAACAAGCAGAAAAAACAAACATCAACGTAAGAATACTCGGTAATAAAATACATAAGTCCACCGACCCCTTTAATTTTAAAAAATTCAAATATAGATATTTAGACATTAAAAGCAATGCAACAACTTCAATCTTCGGAGATTATGTCTCAATTCACATGATTCAAGATATGCCAAAACCATTTATAATTTTAATAAAAAACAAAAAGATTGCCGAATCATACCAGAATCATTTTGAGTTCTTATGGAAAAACGCAAACAAATAGATACTATCTTATATATCACTTTCCAATCGCACGATTTATTCTATCAACTAAGGCTCTTCCTATTCCTTCTTCATTAGTTCTATTTATTAAAATTAATTCTATTCCTTGTCTATCTGCTTCTCTAAATCTGAAAAATAATTCCTCAGATAATTTATCTTTATCTTTTTCATATATTACTTCTATTTTTTTATCTACATTATCCTTCTTTAACTTGTCCAGTTCTTCCGCACTATCAAACAATATTATTCTGGCCATTGGCGCATAGTGTTTGTATTTCATACCTGGCGAGATAATTTTTTCAGATTTATTTTCATGAATCTTTGCGGAGGGTATAATCTCTTTAATTTCTTCCAAAGATATTTTTCCAGGTCTTAAAATCTCATTCGTAAATGTAGAAAAAACTGTCGATTCTATTCCAATGTTACAAGAATCACAAACCACTATTCCTTCTATTTTTCCATCCAAATCTTCAAGTACATCTCGTGCCCTTGTTCCAGATGGCTTTCCTGAAGAATTAGCACTTGGTGCGGCTATTGGCCCGACAGCTTTAATTATTGCCTGAGCAATTTTATTACTTGGGAATCTAACTGCAATTGTATCTAAACCTGCTGAAACCTCCGAAGGCACACACTCTTTTTTCTTAAATATAATCGTAATTGGACCTGGCCAGAATTTGTCTATTAATTTCTCTGCATCTTTGGGGATATCAATTACCAGCTCTTTCAGCTGTTCTAAATTAGAGATATGAACAATTAGAGGATTATCTATTGGTCTTCCCTTCACTTCGAAGACTTTTTTTATTGACTCTTTATTATATGCGTTCGCTCCAAGTCCATAAACTGTTTCAGTTGGAAAAGCTACAATCCCTCCAGACTTTAAAATTTCTGAAATTTCTCTTATCTTACTATTATCAATATTATTTTCATTTATTTCAAAAAGAATTGTTTTCATAAAATCTATTTCTTCAATGCCTGTCTTCTTGGCTGAGTCTTCTTTGCATGAGCTCCACCAGTTTCACGCTTCATTACTTTTGCTTCCATTTTCTTTTCCTTATCTCCAGCTTCGGCAGTAGCCTTTTCTTTCTCTTTCTCATCAGCTTTACTTTCTAAACTCTGTTCTTCTTTCTTTGCATATGAAACTTTAGGTTTCTTAGCACCAATACTTGAAATTCTAGAGTGGAATTTGACTTCCTTATCTTTCTTAAATTGTAATTTCTGTGTCATTTCTGCAAGTTCCACATAAACAACTCCATCAATCTTTTTAGCCTTTACATGAATCTTTGTCATAGGTTTCTTTACTCCTCTAGACCAAATTGCCTCATTAAGGTATCTATCTATTTTAATCAATCTTGTATCTCTTCCTTCAACATGCATATGTCTTGCCAAAAATGCTTTTACAGTATTAACTGCTTTCCTAGCCCTTCTATACCTTGGTGATTTTAATATTTGTTTTCTAACTGGAATGATATATTCTCTTTCTAATTCTGGTTTAACTTCTTTTTCTTTCTTTCCAGTTTTCTTCTCTTCAGCCTTAGGAGCCTCAACAGGTGTTGCCACTACTTCTTCAACATTCTCTTCCTTAACCATTTTTTTATCTTCTGCCATCTTATCCTAAAAACTCCTTTCTTAATTTTCTTGGTTTAATCTTAAGTTTTCTCTGTCTCCAGTTTCTCTTAACATGAGTTATTGCGGATGGATGAACTCTTTTACCCTGTCCAAATTTTCTAACAACTGCCCAAAAAGGAGCCCAAGTAGTTCTTTTTCCAGCTTTATCTAGATGCCTCTTCTTGCTTTTGGTATTATGCTTTCGAACCATTTTCTGCCTCCACAACTTTAATCGAATCCAAAAATTCTCTTCCTTTTTGAGTCAATCTCCTACCAAATTGAACTTTATCCAGTTTCTCAACAAGACCTGCAACTTCTGCTTGTTGTAATATTGCTCTTATTAATTTACCCGAAGCCTTTTTATGTTTGGATGGTTTAACTCCTCTGCATTTCTTAGAACCATATCTATTTCTAAGCTTTTCAACACCCACAACTCCCTTAATGTATAGTTGTCTTAATATAGAAGCAGTTCGAATATACCAAAAATCTGGATCTGAAGGAACTCTTTCTTTGGAAACTCCAGACTTTACGTACTTTGACCATTCTGGAGCAACTATTTCTGGAAACTGCTTTAGCGCCTCAGCTAGTGCTGGAATAAATTTTTCTGGATTCTTATTAAATATCTCTCTTGCCATAGTTTTATTTGTGCTCTCCTTACGAAGATAAATTGTCAACCCTTTCGAGGACTTTTAACACATAGATGTTCTACTCTTGGGGTTTATAAACCTTTCTAACACCAAGTTCATAATTCTTCATTCATAAAAAATTCGGATAATTTCTTCCAAATCCCTCCGAGTATATCTTTTAAGTTGCTATATTTTACTAGAGTAATCTTTATAAAACAAGAACAACTAATATAATCATGAAAAAATCAATTTGTATTGTAATGTTTGCATTATTAGTTCTTAGTTTTAGTTCTGCGATTAATATCGAAAAACAACCCGTAAATAATTTAATCATTCCACAATATGACCGACCTGCAGAATTCACTTTAACAATAACCAATGCAACTGCTGGGAGATATAACATTTATACACTAACAGATGTTACAATTTTTCCAATGGAATATTTTAATATTGTCTCCGGAGAGAATACAATTCCTATTGAAATATTTCCCTTGCAAAGTTTAAATGCTAGGGGAACATATACTTTTGTTTATTACCTTAGGGATTCTAGCGGAGTCAATTACGAGGACAAGATTACTACAAGGATTGTAGATCTAAATGATGTTATAGAGATTTATTCGGAATCAAATTATCCTGGGGAAGAGATGTTTTTCTATATTAAGAACAAAGAATCTGCAGAGATAAAAGACTTAACAGTTCATTTCAAATCAATCTTTTTTGAATTTACAGAGAATTTCAATCTAGACTCAAAGGAAATAAAAAGGTTTAATGTCTCTGTGGATTCTGAGAAATTAAAAAATATTCCTGCAGGAGCATATTTACTTGAAGCAGTATTTGAAACAGATAGTGGGGATGTGAATATCCAAGGAAAAATTACTCTCGGAGAACAAAAAGGAATTGATACACAACAAGAATCGAAGGGATTCTTTATAAAAACAGACTCTGTAACAAAATCTAACTCAGGTAACACTATCGAAACAGTTAAAATTACTCTATCAAGAGGTTTAATTGCCTCCGCATTTACTTTCTTCAGCGAAACACCCCTTGAGTCTAATAGGGAAGGATTACAAAATATCTATTCTTGGTCAAAACAACTAGGACCTGGAGAAGTTTTTGTTGTTTCTGCTAGGACGAATTACTTAATTCCTTTCCTAATCCTTTTTATTACAGTATTAACTATTGTGTTGTTTAGAAGATATAATGTTGCCACAATTGATGTTAAAAAGTCGGTTTCACATGTAAAAACAAAAGGTGGAGAGTTTGCATTAAGGGTAAGATTGCATCTTAAGGTCAGAAAGAATGTTGAAAACATATCTATAATTGAAAAAATTCCAGCTTTAGTAAAAGTGCATGAAAACTTTGGTACACTAAAACCTAGCTCTATTAATACACAAGAAAGAAGAATTCAGTGGAATCTTGGAGACCTTCAAGCAGGTGAAGAAAGAATGTTAAGCTATATTGTCTATTCAAAAGTTGGAGTAGTTGGTAAATTTTCACTACCTGGGGCTACTGTTGTTTTTGAGGAAAATGGAAACATCTCAGAGACTTTTTCAAATCAAGTATATTTTCTTTCTGAACAAGTTAAGAAATAATTTTTTAAGAATTTTTTAGCAAACGATCATATCTCTTAAAATCTTTTTATTACTAGCTTGCATCATACTTCTGTTTAGTATCTTCCCCCATATACTTCTTTCCCCAATTATCAAAATATATCATTGCAGAAAGAATTGGTTTTAGCTTAGGTTTTGTTTCTGTAGACTTATTTTCTATTCCTATAGGAATAACTGCTTCAATAGTCAAAGAGTCTGAAACGCCTAGTACTCTTTTAACTATATTCTCTTCAAAAAACCCAACCCAACAGGCCGCAAGCCCCCTTTCCGTTAATCCTAGTAATATATTCTGTATTGCCGCACCTGCTTGTTGAGCTCCAAATCCTTTTTCATAATAATCATACAATTTCTTTACCTTATTTCTGTCAGAAATAACTACCAAAAGATAATCTGATTTTCCTACAAACTTTTGTTGACATGCCTCTCCAATCGTATTAACCTGATTTTTATCCGAAACTAAGATATATTTAAGACTATATTGATTTCCAGCCATCGGAGCATAGCAGGCATATTCAACAGCCTGTAAGATCTTTCTCCAATCAGCTTTCTTAACTGCAAAATTTCTTACACTTTTTCTTTTCTTAATAGCATCTTCAAGTTGCATAAAAATATAAGAAAAATCAACTTTATAAATCTGGTGGAAAATTTAGACTAATTAATTATTCAAAAAATAATCTCTCTTAGAAAAAAAATAAATTAGTCCCAATCCAAGAATAGAAACAATAATATTTGTTAATGTAAAAAAGGGTACAACAACTACTGAAGAGCAAGGATATTCTTTGTCTGGAGGACTTTGACAGCTATATCCTTGTGGGTCCGCTGTAACATTATATTTAACAATTATCTTTCCAAGAGTTTCACATTTATTGTCTTCTGAAATTCGGGTGTAAGTACATGTACCGATGGGATCTCGATAAAATGTAGTTTCATTAGCACATTCAGTATAATTTCCCTCTCGAGCCTTACAAATTTCATCATCTTCATCCCAAAAGCAATCACACCTAGATACATTCTGGCAAGTCATTCCATTTGTTACCCCACTACCCTCAAAGGTGTTTCCAGTATAGTTACATCTACTATTATAGGTCCCTGGAAAATATTGTTGTATTGTTCTAGGGCCCTCTTCTATCGCTGTTCCACAACTTACATTATTTGTAAACACTGCACAATAATCCTGATCTGGATCTATACATTGTCCACTTGTTACATTACAACTATATCCAATTGGACAACAAAATGAACCATTACTTACAGAACTATATTTAGAACAATTTCCTACATTTCCAGAAATATTAAAGACAAGCCCCCCAGTTAAATTAATCTGTTCAATTGTTCCGGTCGGATTTGTAACATTAACCCAATAAGCAGAATATTCAGCCTGAATACATCCAACCCCTGTATTGCTAAATTCTGTATCTGTAGATACCCATGCACTAACTAGTGATAAACCCATTATGAAAATTCCTAAACTAATTCCAAAAAATTTTACCCTCTTTTTATTTGAATCCATGTTTATATTATGTTTATGCTCTTTTTAAAATTAACTCTATTTTTTTAGGATCTTTCCTAATCTCTTTTACAATAGTTGCAGGACCAATTAATGTAACTGTATCTTGCTCACCAATTAATATTCTAACAATATTATGACGAATCCTATCAAAGATAGTTTTTTCTTTATCTCCTGAAAGAGTAGCTATCTCAACCCCTTGAAACCCTTTCAGATTTCCAATTAGAGTCATAGTATTTTCAATTAACTTGGTTTCTTCATCAGGTTTTAATCTTCCTTGTAATATTATTAATTTATTATCTAAAACAAGCCCAAGAATTTTTTTTATTCTTTCAATACTATTTGCATGAGCTATTTCTGAAAACGGCATAAAATGTATTGTTAGTTCTTTCTCATTTTTTCTCATTTTGTCTTTTTTCATCTTGTCCTCTTAACTATTTTAAATAACTCTGCATAAAAGTCTTCAATTCCCTTACCTGTTTTTGTTGATATGCCTATTACCTGGTATTCGGGAAAAGCGCCGATTATTTTCTTTATATCTGACTTAGCGAGATCCATTTTGTTAGCCACAATCAAAACAGGAATTTTTCTGGCAGCAAGATTTCCAATGATTGTAATATTTATTTGTGAATAGGGGTTTGTGGTTGCGTCAATGACAACAACAACAGCATCCATATCATCTAACCATTTTATAGACTCTATTATTCCTTGTGTTGCCTCTCTTGCCCTCGTTTGTGCTTCTTTCTTTTTAAGACCAAATTTTAAAAATTCCTCAAAATCAATTCTAGTTGCAATGCCGGGTGTATCAATTACCTTAAATTCAAGTCTTTTACCATCTTTTTCCATAACAACTTTCTCCTTAAACTTAATCTCTCTTGTTTCATGAGGTACTTTACTAACCGTTCCTATGTCTTCTCCAATCCAATCTTGACAAATTTTATTTGCAAGACTCGTCTTTCCAGCATTTGGTGGACCATAAAATCCTAATTTAATTTCTTTTTTCTTAACAAATAAATTACCCAATTTTTCCTTAATTTTTTTTAGTATATTTTTCATTTTTTCTCCGATTTGTTTTGTTTTTTATTGAAGCTATTTATAATTCTATCAATTGGTATTAACTCATAAGGTCTTGTTTTTTCTCCCCTTGACTTTTTTAATGCATACATTACTTGTTCTCTAGACCATCCCGTCTTTATTAATTTATCGATTATTTCTTTTTCAGGGACCTTATTCTCTTGAGAATTTCTTATAGACTCAATAAGATTTTGAAGTTCTCTATCCGATTTAAACAAGTGACGTTCGTAATTCTTTTTGAATTGAATTTGTACAAAGGTATAAGCTATTATCGCAAGAATTGTTACGACAATCAACATCCATATTATCCTTGGCCATGGTCTACAATCGGAACGACAATTTTTATAATCCTCTCCAAGACTTTTTTCACAAACCATATTATTATTACATGGGCTGATTCCCTTAACCACATCTATACTTTTCGGATCTGGACTAACATAGATTATTGCAGGATTTGATTCAAAACTAATTATCTGTATCTTTTTTTCTTCGCCTGCATTTAGTGATACGGTCTTTGCAGTTCCAGCCTCTTGAAATGAAGTGGTAGATTCAAATCCACTAGCGCCTTGAATTATGAGATTTGTTTCACTTTCTTCAGTTTTAACACTAATATCATAAACAATAGCAAACGTTTTCTTAACTCCCTTAGAATCTACCAGAGCTACGACTATTTTTTCCTTTGTTCCAATAACATTTGAAATTTCCCAGCTAGAAATAAGTTCTTTATATTTAGTATCTGTTAATTTCTTTTTTGCAATAGCGCTCAAAACTGTAAGATCAATATCACTCGGATTTGTTATAAATGAGTCTGTGATGCTTTCTTCAACCCAGATTTTCTGAGGGACATCTATTTCGCCAAGACTAATTGCAAGATCTAGGAACTGCTGATCCGTTGTAGAGGTTCTCATCTGAGAAGAGATTGAATCAATAGATGTTTGAATCCCATCAAGATTCAATCTTTGTTTAATTTTATCTTTAAGGGGGATAGATAATAGTTCTACATCTCCCCTAAATGAATCCAAATCTTCGCTTTTTTGTTCAATAGTCTTATTAAGATAATTTCTTGGAGTAATAGAATTAATTGTGAAATTTTTAGATATCATATTTCCACTATTGTCAGTAACTTTCAATGTCAAACCGAATGTGCTAATATTGTTATATGTTTTTATCACACTATTCGTATTTGTTGTAGAGGTAGTTCCATCTCCAAATACCCATTGATAAGAACTTATTGGTGTCGCAGAAAAAACGTCTGCAGAAATAATTGTAGGAACTCCTGCAGGCAGGTTTATCGGAGAGATATACTTAATCACCATTGTACCTGAGGAAACCCTTACACTTCCATTAAATAATTGAATCCTTGTTCCACCCTTGCTTAAATAAACACTCAGATTCTTTTCCTCTACAAAATCTACAAGGAATCCTGCCTTTTCTAGATTAACAATTCCTTCAAAATTTGCTGTTGTTTGTATTTTTGTTATGTTATAAATCTTATTTTCTTGCATTTCATTGTTTCCCATCATATA
Organism: Candidatus Woesearchaeota archaeon; assembly: GCA_964558795.1. Classification (GTDB taxonomy): domain Archaea; phylum Nanobdellota; class Nanobdellia; order Pacearchaeales; family GW2011-AR1; genus CAKZRD01. The sequence goes on from CAZLFJ010000009.1 coordinate 8,531, forward strand.
ATTAAATCCAATATTACTAATTATAACTTGGTTTGCTATTCCGCTCATAAAAAGAGGCAACACACATCCACTAGAACAATTCTTCTGATAATATTTATTCAAATAATTTGAAGCTCCTCCAAGAATGTTTTGTCCAGATTCAAGATTTTCTAAATCAATTTCTACAACCTTGTTTGATTCTGCCCTATATGTTGGGAGTCTAATAAGAACGGAATAATCTAGTGAGGATGCTGAGCCTCTTGGAGTGGAACCACAAGAAACTGCGTTTTGTTGGGTGTATAATTTAATCAAATCACCATGTTGTCCTTTTCTGGCGCAAACATAATAATCTCCAGAGGGTATTGCCTCTTCATAATTCACTATGCAACTATTATCTGTTACTGCAGTGAAATTACATTCAGAGTCATAAGCACTATTTCCAATTTTGTGTAAGGACATATAAACTGTCGGAGTTCCTTGATCTCCCAAGTTTAATGTATAATTAATTCCTAGTAATGCTCTTTTTGTTGAGGGCATATCTACAATTCTCTCACAAATCTGATCTTCTCCTAAAACTACACTCGGTTCAGAACTAGATAAGGGATTAAAACATCCATAACTCGTGTATCTAGTGTAATTTTCAGAAGGTTCTTGATATGTCCAAGGAGTTGCATATTCAAAAAATTGTAAACTTACGGGGATTTGGTTTTGTTCTGGAAAATTTAGAGTTAAATTAAACTTTATATTTGAAATAGAATCAATTCTTTCTGAACCGATCAACTTAAAACCATAGGTAACTTCCCTTCTTAATACTCCTGAATTATATCCACTAGAATTTGTAGCATATCTATCTACACAATTAAATGATTCACAATCAAGCGCCTTAGAATTATTTTTCAAAAAATCTTTTAAACTAATTGAATGTCCTAAATTTGTCTTTAGGTCATATTCGGGATTTATATCTCTCAGTCTTAAAAAAAACTCACCCGACAATGTTTCACCTAATGAATAATTTTGTTTTAAACTAACATTGGTTACATTTATTTGGTAAGATGAAACTAAAGCTAAGCTAGCAATCAAAACTATGAACACCAAAAGAGCGCCTTCTTTTTTCATGGTTTAAGGAGTATATTTGGATTTATAAAGTTTATTAAAATCTTAAAATCTATTCTTTGAATATATCTCCAAGAACTTTATTCTTCTTAATCCTTGCTTCACACACAAGACAAATTTTTCTTCCAGGAGATATCTCTTTAAGGTTCTCTCCTAAAATACTTCTCGAACATTCTGAACAAAATCCCATGCAATCCAAACAATATTCTTCTCCAGAGAATGCATCTTCTCTAATATGTTGTTTACAATATATTCTTTTGCATTTTTTACAAGTTCTTTTGCAACTATCGCATACAGGACCCCCACAAGAATTACATTTTTCCTTTAAACATTTTTCACAAAATTGTTTTCCACAACTAGCGCAGCGAAATAAACAGCTCGGACAACAAACATGACCCGTGGCACATAGGGCAAGTTCTTTCATCTCCTTATTACAACTAAAACAGTTTATTTCCTCCATTTTATTTAGAAGAGGATCATATCCAATCTGAAACTCCTTATTAATTTGTCCATCGACTAGAAAAAGATTAAGTTTATATTTGGGATAATATAATACGGTAGTATTAGTTAACTTTGTATCCAGGCTTATTGCATGTTTTTGTCTTTCATCTTTAATAGTAAATTCTTCTTCTTTAACTAAATTTTCTATTTGTTCTTCTAAATTACTGGATCCTATCTGTTTCTTTATTCGTTGAATTTTCTCTTCTTTTTCAGAGCTGTTTTCTTCACGATTTGTCTCTTCAAGTCTTTGTAACAATCTATCTCTTACTGCGAGAATTTCTGCTTTTTGAGATTCGTAATGTTTCTTTATTCTTTGAATCTCATTATCAAGTTTTTCGGAAATTTCACCACTTATCTCCTGTATCTTTGGTTTGGTTAAAAGTTTAATCTCTTCCCTTGCTATATTGTAATCTTTCTCCATATATTTTGTATCAACTTCTTGAAGTTCTCCGGAAGATATATCATAATCCTCTAAATCTCCCATTACAATCTTATTATTATGAACAAAAATCTCATGAAAGATTTCTTCATTTTTATTTAGATATCTTATACTTGTTCTAAATGTAAATCTTGAAAAGAAGTTGTTTTCATAATCTTTCTTCAAATCTTTTAGGAGACAGTTCTTAAGGGAAACTCGTTTACTGATTTCTTCCATTGGATCTACCTTTAAATTAATCTTAAGAATTGTTGTGGAAGCATTCTGGTTCAATGTTCCCATAATAACATTAAATAGTTTACTTCCAGGAAAGAAGCAGTCAACATCAAATCTGTCCTTGTCCCTCTCAGAAAAAGAGATCTTATAGGGTGGTGGTTTTTTATAAACTTCTTTGAATTTATCATCAACACTTTCAACTATGACATATTCTCCCTCTTCTCTGCAAATTGCTCCAGCTCTCTTAAAAAACGAAATCACTAACTCTTTTAATTTCTCCATATTTTGCTCTATAAAAATAGCTTTTTAAGGATTATTGGGCTCGGGAATCAGTCAAGAAGTTTTCCTGTAGCCTCTTTGCTTTCTTCATATTCTTTTATTCCGCCTTCAATTATCCGGGAAATCTCTTTTATACTCTTACTAAACTCCTTCAGATTTCCTTTAGAATTAAGAAATGCTGTAATCAACTTCTCTTCGATTTTGCTATTGGTTTGCTTTCCCTCTCCATCAAGACCGAGATTAAAAAGGATAATTGGTAACTCTCCAATAACAAGACCTACACAACACATCTTATTTATGATCAAATCAACTACATATTCTTCCATGGTGTCTTTTGTCGCAAAAGAATAGATATACATGTCTCTTTTCTGACCAATTCTATCTAGTCTTCCAATTCTTTGTTCCACCGACATTGGATTCCAAGGTAAATCATAGTTTATCAGATTTCTACAAAATTGAAAATTCAATCCTTCAGCACCAGTATCTGTAGAAATCAGGATATCTGCATATCCTTGTTTAAATGCATTAATCCTTTTTGATTTTTCTTCCCTATCAAGTCCTCCCATAAACTCTATGATCCTCAGGTTTTGTGGAGCGAGTTTTTCAACAATATATCTAAGGGTCGTTGGATGTCTTGTATAAATTAAAATTTTTTCATCATCAGACCTCGCAAGAATTTCTTTAACAATTTCCATTAGTTTTTCTATCTTGGAATCTTTCTCTAGATGTTTATAATCCTCAAGAATTCCTCTAGCAAGCATTCTGGTTTCATCGTGATATTTTAGGTCTCCACAGATTCTTTCAAGTGTTTCTATTGCTGATTTTGATGAGGAGGTTATTTTGGGCAATAACGCATAAATCGCTAGGAGACCATTTATTTGATTCCCATCAGCCATAAAATATCTCTTTTTAATAAGTTCAGTTATGTTATCATAAATTGTTCTTTCTTGCCTTGTAAGCTCTATTTTTACAATCTGCGGTATCCTTCTCTTGTAAACAATCCCTGTTTCATCTCTTCTTCTACGAACCATAAGTTGGGACAACTTTTCCTTAAGTTGTGCAGGGTTTAGGGGATATCTTTTATTTCCCTTGTATAGAAACTTTTCACGAAACTCCTTCATTGTTCCAAGATGGCCTTTCTTCAATAAATGTAACAGATTATACAGTTCTAGTAGATCATTCTGAAATGGTGTTGCAGTTAAAAGCAAAAATCTCTTTTTCTGTAATCTATCTACAAATTGCCAACGGACCGTGTTTTTTTCTTTAAGTTTATGTGCTTCATCAACTAAAACCAGATCCCATGAAATTTCTTGAGCCCGGTAATGTTTAAACCTCTTATTTTCTTTGTCATATCCCTTAACTCTATCTATTGAAGCAATAACATATGGATATTTTTTGTCCCAATCTTTAACATCTTCAAGTATCTTAAAATCAAGCTCAAACTTTTCTTTTAACTCTTCAACCCACTGTTCAACGAGCGAGGGAGGGGTCAGAATTAGTGCTCTTTTTATAAAGCCCCTATGAACTCCTTCTTTAATTACGAGTCCTGCAGTAATTGTTTTACCAAGTCCAACCTCATCTGCCAATAGGGCAGTGGCATTTAGTTCTTTTAGAAGTTTAAGAGCTCCCTGCCTCTGATAAGGCAATTTGTAGGCAAGATTCTTTTCAATTAAATCATAAGATAGAAGTTCACTTATCTCTTCATCCCTCATAAGTACATCCGCTTGTTTTTTAAGCTCAAATATCTCCGGCGAAGAGAATTCATTCTTCTCAATCTTATCAAATTTCACCTCTTCATCCAAAAAAGACTCATTAATTATTATATTATTGTCTTCCATCTTAGGTTTAAACGATCCTTGTTTTTAAAAGTAGTCCTTCGGTATGAATCTAAGCTTTGCGATGAGATTTCTCTCCAAAAAATTTTGACGAAGAATGAGGAAAAACTGACAAAGGTTTTTCCTTTGCTTTCAAACCCTTGGATTCTAGTTTTGACTAGGACAGAAAATTTCTTGTTTTCTGTAGTCAGGAGAATCTTTCTTTTCTTTCAAGTTGCAAAACTTGGAAGGGCAGAAAATTTTTGATTTTTTGGATGTTAAAAATAAAGAAGTTCGACGAACCCACGAGCTTAGAAAACAGGAAGTTTTCTAATCCTCCAACGAACTTCTTTTCTTTCATAAAGAAAAGCTTCTCCTAACCAAAAGAAATTATAGTTAGTTGAAGTGAACTTGAATCTATAAAAATAATATCTCTGAAAGGTACTCGCACCTCCTTGGTGATAGAACCTAAACATTTAATTCCTAGAGGTTAGAACATATTTCTTTAAGAAATATGTTGTACGAACCCACGAGGAATCGAGGCCTACGAAGTAGGTCATCCCTTGTGGAAACCCTTGCGGTGAGATTCCGAAGTGAACCCACGAGGAATCGAACCTCGATCTTCAGGGCCGAAACCTGATATTCTATCCATTAAACTATGGGTCCTAACAAAGACCAAAAGAAGAAAGGCATTTTAAATGTATTCCTTCAAATAAATAAATAAATAAATAAAAAAACAAAAAAAGAAGATTTTACTTCTTATATACTACAAAGTAATATACTATTCCAGTTATGATGCTAAAAACAAGTGCAAGGATGATCCAAAGAACTTTCATTCCAGTATCCATTCTCTTCTGATTAGCCAATACATCGTATATTACAAGGATTGCAAACACAAGTGCAATCAATCCCAATATTCCATATTCAAATAATGCCATTTTTACCTCCAAAATTCTAAAGATTTAGCTATTAATAAATGTTTTGATTAATAGAAATCATTTTAAAGATATTATAATTTAGCTAATTATGAGAAACATAACGGTTTTAGTAGATATGGATGGAGTATTAGTTGACACAGTTGGGGGTTTTATAGAAACTTGGCAAAAACTTTTCCCAGAAATTCCGGCTATTCCCCACAACCAGGTTCACTCTTTCAGATTAAACGAGGTCTATCCCCTCCAGCACAGGGAAAAAGTTAATCAAGTCTGGGAAACTGAAAACTTTTTTTATGGTTTAAAACCAATACCTGGAGCATTAGACTCATTAAAAGAAATGGAAACATTGGTACGAGATATATCAATTTGCACCGCTCCCCATAGGGATAGCAAATATTGTCTTCAAGAAAAATGGGAATGGATTCGTGATTATCTTGGGGCAGACTGGTTAAACAATGTAACTATTGCTAGAGACAAAACAAGAATAAACGGAACAATTTTGATAGACGATAAGCCGAAAATAGGTGGAAATCATACTCCTCCCTGGGAACATGTATTATATGATCAACCTTGGAACAAAACAATCTCTGGAAAAAGAAGGATTACTTGGCAAAACTGGAAGGAAGTTCTAACAGAATTACAAGACTAATTTTTATGCACCCAAAAACTTCAAAACTTCAAAAACCATAAATGCTGGCCAAACAAGTGCTTTCAAAATTCCAAGAGCACCAATCCAAAAACTTGTCGCTGTAGAGATATAATATATCATAGCTCCCAAAAATCCTAAACCATAAACGCCACCACCACAAGCACCACAAGCACCACAAGAACAACTCTTAGTGTTACAAATTTCTTCTTTTTTTGCTTTCACCATAAAAACTTAACTATTCAAATCTTTTTAAACATATTGAAAGTGTAAAATTCATACAGAAAAACTAAAACTATTTTTTTCTTATATGTACATCCATTTGCGGGAAAGGAATCGAAATCTTATTCTTTCTTAGGGCATTATATATTCTAGTATTGGCCTCGTCAATAGATGGAAATCTTTTATCAAAATGACCAACATGAAAATATGCTTTAAACTTAAGAGAAGATTCAGCCATTTCTAAAAATCTCACAAGAGGTGCAGGATCTTTTTCTACTTCAGCTATTGAGTTTATTTCTTTAAGCACAATTCTTTTTACCTTGTCTATATCTGAACCATAGGCCACAGAAAAAGGAATGACCACTCTAGATTTTGGTTCTGGAAGGGCCACATTCTGTATCTTGCTATCTGCTAATTTTGTGTTAGGTATAATTACAAGTTCATTATCGAAGGTTATTATTCTAGTGCTTCTAAATCCTACTTTGGATATCTTCCCCTTGGTTTCTGAGTCTATATAAACTAAATCTCCCACGCGAATAGTTTTATCAAGCACCATGGAAATTCCCGAGAAGATATTGCTCAGGGTCGGTTGTAGTGCCAAAGCAACTGCAAGTCCTGCAATACCTAGACCCGCCAAAAATAGACCGATTTTAATTCCCCAAGTATCTAAGATATAAAGTGCGGAAACCAATATAACTATAACCTTCAAAGCATTATGAATTATAGATAATATACTTTTATCTACCCTTGTTCTAGTTTTACCAAGAATATTCTTGATTCCCCCAAGGATTCCTAAGTCCATAATAACATATACTAGATAGGTGAGGGTTACAATCAAAAGAGTATAGATGATTTTGCTCAGAGAATACCCTACAAATTCATTTAACACTATTTGTTCCAAGGCAAGTTTAACACTTAGCAAGATTATTAAAAGCGTTATAGGGTTTTTAGCCTTATCAATTAGAATATTATCCAAATCAATTTTTGTCCTTCTTGCTATTTTCTTAGAAATTATAAATACAAATGATAGAACAACCTTTAGGAAGATGACCATTAAAAATAGTATGATGCCTGCTCGTAGATAAGAGTTTGAAATATATTGTTCTAACATACTCTTAATAGGTTCATTGCCTTTTTATACTTTTCATATTTCTGGATTCAACTTTTCCCACTCGATTACATCATGTTCTTTATTATCAATAATCTTGTCTTTCATTAATACTCCAACTTTCCTAAATCCCTGGTTTTCAAGAAGGGCTATGGATGCTTTGTTGTCTATCATTGTTTTTGCAGAAATCTTATTTAAATTCAGTTCTTTAAATGCATAGGAAATAATTTCTGAAATTGCTTCCTTAGCATATCCCCTTTTTCGGTAATTTTTACCAATCCAGTATCCTATTTTTGCTTTTTTATCTGGTTTGCTAACATCATATAAACTAAGAATTCCAATAAACTCCTTTGTTTCTTTAAGTACAATCGCAAGTTCATAAAGCCAGCGATGGGTATTAGTTTCTACTCTTCTCTTTTCAATAATCTTTTTTGCTTTCTCTATAGGGAGCGGATAAGGGAGATACCAGTTAAAATAGTTAATTTCAGGATCACTACCATTTTTAGAAAAAGCTTCAGAATCATTCTTATCTAGTTCACGAATTATTAATCTCTTTGTTTCTATTGGAATTTTCATACTATTTATTCAATCTTATCTTCTACTAACAACGGAAACGGCAGGAATACCTCCAGAACCTGCAGGAGGCATTGCGATATTCAAACTACTTGAAAGTCTTTCAGAGAAAATATCTCTATGCAAATACTCTGCAAGATTGTTTATACATCCTATAGATGAATAAAATAGGTGTTCAATTGCAGTTAAACTTCTTGCCTCCTCTTTTGTTATAACCTCTGGAATTTTCAAGGATTTTATTCTCTTTTCTTCCTTATAAAGTTCTACCATAAGATTATGGCTTAAGTGATTTCTAACATTATTTAAAATTCTAAAGGTGTTAAATAGGTCTTCATCGAAAAAACCAGTGGAATAAACAAGGCGTAGTTTTTCCATAAATTCTAAATTCTTGTTATCATAGATTTTTTTGTTCTCAGTCGATTCTAACTTGGATAAAAATTTATTTTTGATTATTTCGCCAAGTAAAAAATCAACATGCAAATGAAATGTCATAACCTGCATTCTAAGTAAATGTTCTGCAACCCTTTTACTTTTGGTTAAACCAGGTTTTGCTCCAACAAATATAAGATTAAAATCTTCTGTAAAAAGTTCTAAATATTCTTTGTAGTTCATAGCCAATTAAGAAACTTATATTATTTAAACATTAGTGATTCAATTTAGAGATTATTAATCTTATTAAAAAGTCAAAACCTCATAAGATTAGCGATTAAATGTTCTTAAATCCCACTAGCCAAAAACGCCCACCATGGTTTTCTAGTTCTCAAAACCTCTCCACTTTCAGCATCAACTTCAACATAAACATCTGCCATAACTCTAAATAAGCCAAATATTTTTCCTTCCCTTTCTGCTTTTAATTTATAAGCAGTCTGATTATTGCCAACTTCTTTTAGTTCAACCGTAAAATTCAATTGGCCCAATCTTTCTATTGCTTTTTCAGACGCAGTTTCTGGCATAATTTTTATTTCAGCTTGTCTACCGTTTGATAAATTTTTAGAGCATATGGGTGGATTAGAACATCCATTTTCATTATACCCTCCGCTGACTATATCTCCATATTTACACCAATTCGGATCAGGAAGAGAATAAAATGGACAATTTATTGTTTGATTAATTGCATTTAAGCATTCGTTTTTATTTTCAAATGTCTTTAATCCATAATACATATATGCTCCGCAAAAATTCTTTTGCCCACAATTTTTATTTTCATTATCTATCCAATAAAGATTTTGACAACCAATAACACTGGAATCATTAACACAACTCATTCTTGGGCTACAATTCTCATCACAACCACCAAAAAAAGGAGTTGTACCTTCTAAACAAATAACATTAGCAGCAGCACAAATATCTCCTTTACAACAAGATCCCGCTTTCTCTACACAAGTATTATTACCAACCAATTTATTTAATCTGTCTAATTGTTCAGCCATACTCAAATCATATGGAACTTCACAGTTGCTAGTCCTAAAACCATTTTCAGAATATTGGGCATAAACAAGCCTACTTTCACCAATAGAAAAAACTGGAGATTTTTTTGAATTAGACATAACAACAAGATCACTATAATATGTAATATTAATTATTCTTACAGGATCCCCCTTATACAACTGACTAACATCCATAGTGTAAACATAATCCGTGTAGTTTGTTCTTAAATCGTATAATTCAGTAATATCAATTACTTTTCCTTGGAAAACAATATCCGAAGAATTTAATAACTTTTCAAATTTTACACCCGCACACATACCGGAAACAAGACTTCCAGCTAAAAATAAAAATGCCAATGTATAAAATAATCTGTATTTCATAAAATACTATACTCTCCCAACCTTATAAACTATTCTATAACTCCAAATAGAATCGAAGTGAAACATATTTGGGGTTGTAAAAACTGCTAAATAGATGTTTAAATAGAAAAAAATAAACCTGCTTTTACACAGAATCTCTTTTTTGCATCATTATAGCCTAAGCCATCCTCTCTTCCACAACAAAAAACTCTTCCATTCTAGATAATATTATTTTGCTCATAACTTGTTTACAAAAAAAATTTAAATATTTTTTCTAGTCTTAATCGCTTCTCTTAAAATAATAAATCCCCTCTTACTAACAAATTTTGCCCTATATTTTTTCGGCTTCACGCTTTCGAAAGCCTTAACTGCATCATCGACAGACATCCACAAAACAGAAAATCCAGCCTTCTCTTCATTTTCCGTAAAACTTGTTATACTAAACGAACAACACCTGCCGTATAACAAAATGATTCTTGCATAAGAGGATAAACAGTTCTTTTTTCTAAAATTCTTCCGAGCTCTTTAATATTTTTTATAATCGCACCTGTTATAATTGCTTTTCTCATTTTTCATCTCCTCTCCATCATCTCTCTAACCTTCGCAAAATCTGCTCTCCTATTACTCAATTTCATTACACAACCAATTAAGAAATTCAATGACTCTTTCTTCCCAGACTTAAACTCTTCCCAAACCTTAGCATTCTCTGAAATAACTTGTTCAACAAGTTTCCTTATTTCTTCCTCTGAAATTTTACCAATTTCCTTTCCAAGCTTCTCCTTAACTGAAAAACTTTTTGGAACAAAATCATTCATAATTTGTTTTGCTTTCAAAACGGTAATCTCTCCCTTATCAACTAGTCCAATTAATTCGGCAAGGTGTTCAGGTTTTATCTCTACATCTTCATCCTCCAAAGTTTTCTTGTTATAATTTAAAATTCTCAATAGTTCAATTGTAACCCAAGAAACATACGTCTTCAAATCTACTTTCTTAGCCAACTCTTCTGCAAAGTCAACAAGCTCTAGATTTTTAACCAAAATATCGGCATTGGCCTTATCAATTTTATACTCTTTGATCAATTTATCCAGTCTCTTTGAAGGCATCTCAGGTAATTCCTTCCCAATCTTATCAATCTGTTCTTTTGTGATTTTTAGTGCAGGCAAATCTGGATCCGGAATAAATCTATAGTCTGCCTGACCTTCCTTGTCTCTCATTTTAATTGTCTTGCCAAGTTTTTCATCAAAAGTCAAAGTCTCTCTCTTTTGTACATTCCCCTTTTCATGTTCTTCAAGTTGCCTCTTTATTTCATATTCTATTGCCTTCCTTATTTTCTCAATCGAATTCACATTCTTTATTTCAACTCTGTCTCCATATGTCGAAACATTAACATCCACCTTTATTCCCCCATTTTTTCTTAGCGCTTTTATATAGGACAAAGAATGAACAATGGTCTTCAGCCAATGGACAACTTGTTCCGAAGATCTAAAATCCGGTTCAGTAACAATTTCAATCAAAGGTAGCCCACTCCTATTATAGTTAACTCCTCCATTTTCTGGGTTCCACTGCGCAGGATCCTCTTCAAGATGGCACTCTGTAATTCTGATTCCCTCAAACTTCCCATTCTCAGCACATGGGATTGCGTTTGCACCAGATATTGTTGTCTGATATCCTTTTGGGTTATCTGCCCAATCATAATGTTTTCTTTGCCAAACCATCTTTTTTTCATAATTTATTCTACAATCAAGAACTAGTGCAATCTTAATCATTCTCTCTATTGCCGAAGAATTTGGGAGCATAGGCTTACTGCCCGGCTGACCAGTACAAATTGGACAAACTAGGCTGTTTGGTTTTTCATCTAAGAATTCAGTCTTGCACATACAGAATAATTTTTCTTTAGTATCCAAATAGCCATGAATTTCAAGTCCAATTTTAAGAGGGTGGCTCAATTCTTTCTTTCCAAGACCATGCAATTTGTCAAAACTTTCCTGCGAAATTTCAGTTTCTTTTTTCATAATTCATTCTATTATTTGGTCTTTTTATAGCTTTTCTATCTTAAAATTTTTACCACAAAAGATTATAATTCTCCAGTGATAACAAAACCAAAAGGTTTATAAAGTGTAATAACTAGAGAATAATTACAATTCATGCCCACGGGAAGAAAAGGTGATAGGAAAAAAGCATGAATAACAAAGAAAATTCAAAAAAAAGAATCTTATCCTTAGTAGTAGGTTTAACAATTATTATTTCTCTGTTGGGTTTTACAAGCGCATTTAATAGTATAATCAACTTTGATGTTGATGGTATACAATATTCTTCAGATTGGGCATTTTATTCAGATTATCAATCTGGGGAGAATTATTGCTATGGTTTCTTTGGTTCATCAGGTTCAAATAATGATGCCTGTGCTTGTGATGAAACAAGAAATAATAAGGTTACCTGTTGTGATAGCCTAAATAATCTAGGGATTTATGTTAAGAACCTTGATGTCTACACCTATTCAAGATCAGATTATTCTATTAGTTGTACTCCCTCATGTACTCCCAATATTCTAACAATTGTTCAGAGTGATTGGGCAAATACTGTTTGCTCCGGCAATCAGATGCAACAAATAAAAGTACTCAAGGAGTATGATTCAAATAATTGTGGAACATTTTCCAATAACACTCTTTACGAATATCGTTCGGTCGGACCAAATTATTCAAACTCCAGCGGATGGTCTTCATGGCAGAATTTTACATCTTGTGGGACAAATAATTTCTTAATTCAAAGAATGACATTGATTTCATTGGATATATTTTCTTGTGCCCCCCCCATATCTTATTATCAATACAGAGAATTTCCTTGTTCTTTTTGTACACCCAATATAATAAATACCAGTGTTTGGAGTACTTGGGTAGATCTTTCTTGTTTAAATTCAACACATATGCAACAATCAAGATTTAAAATAGAATATGATTCAAATAACTGTGGAACATTTTCCAATATCACTCACTATGAATATAGGGTTGTTGTAAATTCAGTTTGTGCAAATGCATTGATAGTAGAAATTCACGACCCAACACAAGGCGAGGAATTTACAGATGACGAGGTTTTTTTCAATGCAACTTCAAATCAAATTGTGAATTGGACACTTTATCTTAATGGAATCCTGACAGAAACACTAAATGGAACAGATTCTTTTGATGGTTTTTTAACAAACTTAACTGACGGAACCTACAATCTAACAATTTGCGGAACAAACGAGAACGAAATAGTCTGTGATAGTGTAATATTTTATATTAATCTTTCTGATACAATAAATGTTTCATTAACTATTCATTCC
>CAZLFJ010000010.1:0-2744 GCA_964558795.1 Candidatus Woesearchaeota archaeon
ACAAGTTCAGTTATATTAGCACTACAAGAAGTTGAGACATTTGTTAAACCACCATTCAAGCTATACCAACAAGAACTCAATGGAAAATTGTCTGTTATACTAAGATTAATTGTTTTGGGATGAATTTCATAACTAATATTTTGAGGATAAGAAATCTCAATAACGGGAGGTTTAGTGTCTATAATTGTGATATTATAATTGGAAGTAGAATTAATTGCTAAATAATCTAGGGTCCTATTTGCATATTCGCAGAAAGTATAATTTATCCCTTGTCCTCCTGTCGCATTTACCCAAGCAGTTACTAATTGAGATTGTCCCGCATTCAAATTAATTATTCTCGGATTAGATTCATTTGTATAAAATGGAGATTCTGAAGAATATGAAATGGGAATTGTTTCATTTAATAAAATAGTAAAATTTTGAAAATAATATTTTATTTCAGAAAGCTGAAACATAGAATGCCCATTATTAGATGTAACATTTAGCTTGTAATAAGAGTATGGGTCAATCGAATCTGGATAAAAAGGATAACAAGTATTTCTAGCGGAAAAAGATTGCCCATAATTAACTATATCTAGAACAGTCCAACTTGTACCATCGTTACTTCCAGAAATAATCCAAGTTTTGGGGTCTCTTGTTGGAAGATCATTCGCACTACAAAGATCATATTTCCAAACTCTTTTTTGTCCAGAACCGAGTTGAACATAAATCCAAGGATTCGCATGATACGTCAACCACTTAGTACCTAAATTTTGATCAAATGCTTTTTCTTTTACTTGATTTGCATTACCCTGACCACTGGCAAAAACCGTGTCTCCCCCGACATCAGAATCTACCGTAGCAAGAGAGGTCGTGTTTGAGAAGTTTTGAACATAAGTATAAAAGCTAACATTAATATCACCACAATTTTTCTCTAAGCATGAAACATTTAATGTAACATTAAAAAATTCTCCATATTCTACTTCAATATTTTCTTCTGGATAAATTCTTTCAATTCCAATTACAGGTGGTTCGACACTAAAATTAACACTAGCAATGCCAACATTCCCCGAACTATCGTTCACCCAAACAGTCCAATTGTTTTCTCCCCCCTGAGAAACAAGTCCACTAATATTAGCACTACAAGACGTTGTAATATTTGTTAATCCACCATTCAAGCTATACCAACATTTATCTAAAGCAAGATTATCTGATGCACTAAAATTAATTTCTGTTGAATATATATCATAACTTTGATTCTGAGGATATAAAATTTCAACAACTGGAAAAGTCGTATCTACAACGAAGGGCCTAGCTGAACTTGAACCAATAATATCAAAAATATTTGAACAATAAACAACCATACTATAGTTTCCATCTACAACAGAAGAATTAACATATCCCGCACCCAAAGAATCTCCGTATAAATCCATTGAAAAATTGATATCGTTTAAAGAAAGCACACAATTAGTTAGATTCTTATTAGATGAAACATTAAAAATAACTTCAGAATGATTATATTTTGCATTTGCCGAAGGACTTGTAATTGTCAATACAGGAGCAGATGAATCTTTAGTAGTAATATTATATTGTGAAGTAATATTATTAATTGAACTATCCGTAGTTAGGTTTGCAAATTCAAAGAAGATATAACTAGAGTTTTCCAAACCTGTCGCATTAACCCACATAGTAACGAGTTGAGATTGGGACTCGTTTAAGTTTATTGTAATTGGATTTGTAGATGAGTTTGTATAAAAAGGAATTGCACCAATAGTAGTATTAATCAGGCCTTCTTTTATAATAATTAATTCTTCAGCAAAAAATTCATTCGTGAAATCAAAATATGCGCTCGGATATATTCCATAATAATCACAGGGTTCATAAGACCAATAATTAAAATCTCCAAAACAAACACAGTCACTCTCTTGCACCTGGGCTCCACCAATTCTCTCACTGCTTGGACAATTGATATAAACACTCCCATATCCGTCATAATAAGAAAATTCTACACAATCTGAATCTGCTACTGCTCTAGGATGGTTGTAATAATCACAATAACTATCAGAGGAAATGGATAAATAGCCCATGCCATCATAACTATAACAATAATCCCCATAATTCTCCCAATAATAACCACCAGAAAATGCCGGAGCAATACCATCACAAGTATTTGTACAATCGTAATTCACAACATCACAACCAGGCACAATTGGATCAAAACTCACATTAATATTTCCACAATCAGATTCTAAGCAAGTTACATTCAAAGTGATATTGAAAAATAAATTTTGACCAACATCTAAATTTCCTGTTGGATAAATTCTCTCTAAACTAACTTTAGGATATTTAAATTCAAAACTCAAATTTTCCTCGCCGAGATTACCAAAACTATCATTTGCCCAAACAGTTAAATTATATTCTCCTTCTGGAACTCCGATATAATGTGTCCCACTATATGTCGCATTCGTCTCATTCCAATTATACCATATCAAATCAACATCGGAAAAATCTGTTGCAGAAATATTTACTAAAATAGTTCCATTATTATAGGTTTTATTTTCTGGAGAATGGATTGAAATTATCGGAGGATCATAATCCAAGGTTAAATTTCTTTCTTCAGTTTCATTTATATTTCCTGCCAAATCAACAGCATAAGACTTGAATAAATAATCCTTACTAGATAAATCAGTAAAATTATTATAATATTGGTTCGCAGTTGCATTGTATAATGCTTTAATCTCCTGTGCAGATAAACTTCTATTAAA
>CAZLFJ010000010.1:2844-8988 GCA_964558795.1 Candidatus Woesearchaeota archaeon
ATAATCATTACTTCCGTCAAAACTAAATGCCTTACCAAACATTCCTCCAGAAATCTGTGCAGCACCACCCACAGCAGTCCCATTATTTCTGTCCATGTAATCTATAACGGTAGTTCCATCAACATCATCCATTCTCCACCACGAAACTAAAGAATTATCAAAATTAGTAGCAACAAAATGTTCCAAATTATCGTCACTCGAAGTCACATTTACAAAAATAAAATCATCAGAATACTCTCCTGAAGGAGTAGTTGATTCATCAAACTCAATAGAAGGAGGAGTACGATCAGAAATATCTTCTAAAGTATAATTACTCCAACCAGATACATTAAAAATTACAATCTCTGAATCTAGGGGAGTAAAGTTATAACAATCAGAACAAAGAATACCATCTCTAAAAATTACAGGAGTTCCCATGCCCTCTGCAGGAGAGCCATACAAACTTATAGTAGCAGATCTGTTTAAACCTGAATGAACGCTAGAATTAACCGATGCAAAGTTATCATTAATTGAAACAAAGTTTGCCAAATTACCCGAACTAGAAAGAGAAACATTCCAAGATGAAAAAGTTATATTCCCATAATCTGGATTAATTATTGCGCCATAACTGTTTGCAATGGTTCCGCCAGTAAAAGATCCAACAACAAGTTTTGGAGGCGAATTAGAACCATTCAAATAACCATAATCTAGCACCGCTCCAAAAGAATTATTAATGGTTCCGCTACTAACCCCACCTACGAGACCGCCAATCTGTGAAACCCACGCAGTACTAGAAATATTTGACACTGAATAAGAATTGGAAATTACTCCTCCAGATAGAAGCCCAACCAAACCCCCCACAGGTGCAATACTATGAATATTAACAAAAGAAGAACTATAATTAATGGTCCCACCAGTCATCTCACCAACTAATCCTCCCACTGGCTGATTACTTACAGAAGAATTCAAAATACCCGATACAGAACAATTATATATTGTCCCTCCAGATAGAAGCCCAACCAAAACACCAGATTTAAGATGGGCTCCATGGACACTAGCATTTTCAAGAATCAGATTTTTTAATTCTCCATTAGCATATAACGCTGCTATAAGTCCTACGCCTGCCTTAGTACTAGTCCTATTCAAATATAAATCTCTAATAATATACCCATTTCCATCAAGACTTCCAGTAAAATATGGCCAGTACTCATCATTAATAGGAACCCAATTACTTCCAATGCCCAAATAATCATTTCCCTCATTAGTTAAATCATTCATAAGAATATAATCACAGTCTATACAAAGTCTAGATGAATTTAAGCCAGTCCAGTTATAGATCTCACAATTATCTCCATTTGTAACGGTATGAATTGGGCAAGTTGGATCAATAATTAAATCAACATCAACATCTCCCAAAAATCTTAAATCAAAAGTCTTTTCTGTTCCATTCATGCCAGTTAGATATCTCTTGTACCAATCCTCCCCGAAAACATCAACTGAAAAAATCAGGCCACTAGAATTTTCCTTATAAACTTCAACACTAGGAGAATCGACAGAATAATTGATTAACCAATCATAACCAGAGTTAATTAAATCCTGCTCTAATTCTAAAATTCTCTCGCCAGTTGAAAAAGCCTGTGCAGAAAATATCAAAAGTCCAAAAACAAATAGTATTGTTCCTAAGGTAAAAAATAAAGATAATTTATTCATTCTTCACCTCGTTTTTTATTTTTAAAAATTCTCCCTCTCCAAATAAGGCGATCCCGTCTCTCAAAATGTTTTGATAAAGAGGTTTTTTCAAATTTCCCAAAAATTGCTTTTTTGTCTCGATTTTCAAACTAACCTCTGGAAAAGTTATCAAAACCTCGCCAATTTTGTTTTTATTAATCTTATCTCCGACAACAATTAAATCAATATCACTCTCTTTGTCCGAAGATTTTCTAGCATAACTGCCATAAACCAAAGCAAATCCCCCTGAGAATTTTAATTGCTCTGAAAGAACCCTTAATTTTTTATATTTAAAAAATAAATCTTTTCTTCTATCTATTTCTACCAAGGATAAGAATATCAAAGACAGTTCGGAAGAAAAATTAAAAAATATCTCCCTTACAACTCTTTTTTTACCTTTCAATTTTGTAGAAGATAAAACTTCAAAATTTTCAAGAGAATTTACATAATCTAGAACAAGATTAGGAGAACACTTTGATTTTTTTATAAGTTCTGTTAGATTTATTCCAGGACTATCATAGATATTTTTTAAAATCCGCATTTTGGTCTTAGTGCCAGGAATTAGTTGCTCTATCATATTACTTCCCCCTCTACAAACTCAATAAATCTTCTTGCAATGTTTAAAATCATTTCAGCATCTTTTTTAGTGATCTCTTTCCACTCGTCCACCCCATACTGACTAATTTTTCTTAACTCAAAACCAATATTCAAACTAAGAACATCAGAGAATCTTTCATCGATTTTTTTTAATTCATTAAAAAGACTATCTGGAATTAAATCAAAATGATATAAGGCAACAATCAAACATTGATGATCCTTAGAATATTCCTGTCGTTTTTTAGACAACAAAGCATTCCCCGCATGATGAATTGCATAATAAGCCTTGATAACTGTCCAATCAAAAGAATCTGCTTTAATCTCTTCAAATGCCCTACTTAAATCATGTTTTGCTTTTTCAAGCCTAGCTAAACAATGACCTTCAGTATCTGCAACCAATTTATTTCTTTTTGTACAATAATCAAATATTTTTTGTAAGGAATTATCCTTTTTAGGAAGTTTTGATTTTATGTTTTTGATTACCATTTTTAATAATACTTATTACTCCTTTTAATAATACTTAAATATAACGATTTAGAAAAGACATAAGCCTTTTTTCCTTCTCGCAACACAAACCCAAATTCTTGCCTATTCATTCTTCCCTCCTTAACATGTCAAGTTCAAGTTTCTTGAAATAAATTTCACATGGAACAAGAGTTTCATTAATCAAAATACTCTCATTACAAAAAGGACGAGCATAAAGAGTAATATCTCGAGTGCTATCAAGCTCTTTCTCAAATGAAACTCGAAGATAGTGCTCGTTTGGAACAGCAAACCAAACATCATCTTTTTCACTAACAAGGCTATAAACATCTGCAACGAAAGTTTTATTCTCATCCAAATGCTCTGCACTTTCAATTTCTATAATCAAATCATAAACTTGCTCAGACAAATGCGGAACAATCCATTCTATATAATCAATAAATCCATCACCATCCACATCAGAATAATTAAATTCTATACTAACAACAACAGAATTATCAGAATAGTTAGTCTCATTAGCTAAAGCTAGATCAGAAACAACATTTCCACTAATTAAACTTTTCATTTTCTCCTCATCCTTGGTATCTTTTAGAAGAGTATTATTTTCCTTCTTTTCATCTTTCTCCAAATCCTTCAATTCTTTATCAGTTAAATTAAAGGATTCAATAGGTGACTCATTTAACTCCTCAATAGTCAAATTCACAGAAACAGTTTCTTCGGGAGTAAGTTCAAGAGAATTATTATCTAAAGAATAGTTTAAAGACTCATTCAATATAGAATTATCTTCTGAAGAAGAACTAGCAGATTCATTTGAAATATAACCATATTTCAAGGCATTCTCGTAAGAAGCGTGCCAGTAAAGACTAATACTCCTAGCACTTTCAACCGAGATTTTCTTATCCAAATCATCAATATAGCTATATGCCAAAATATCTGTATATCCAAGTTCACTTGGACCAGAAACAATAATTCTTTTACCACTCGTTGTAAGCTCTTCTCTTGCTTGTGGTGCCTCAGTCTCATATTCTATCTCAATTAAGGTAGAATTATCCTCAATCTCTATAATTACAGAATCATTTTCAAAAACTTCTTCGCTAACAACAAAACCAGTTATACCAAAGAAACCAAACAAACGACTCAAAAAACTTCCAGAAGAACCTTCTCCGATTACTGCCCCAGTAATTCTCATCCGCCTCTTATCAACATCCTTTCGCACGGAATCTGTTGAATCAGAAGATTCAATTTTTTTAACAGAGATATTAATACTATATTTTGGAAGTTCCACACTAATGGTTTCATTCTCAAGTTTTTGAACCGTCTTTGTCCATCTAACAGGCCTACCTATCACTGCTCTGTGTTGAACAAGAGAAAAACTATAATTTTCTTTTACAAAAGAAACCAAGAAATTATTACTAGAAAGAGTTTTCTCACTACCATTGATTAGATATCTAGCAAAAATCCTCGCAAGAGTTTGATAAGATTCATTCCCAGAAAAAATTGTAAGAGTGGAACCATCCAAACTAAAGTCGATTTTAGAATCAAAATCAACAAGATAAATTGGATTATTAGAAAAATAGTCATCTAAATCTATGCTTACATTTGAATTAAGGGAAATAGTTATGTCAGGAATGTTTGAAAGAAGAACTGGCAAGGCATCCTTAGTTTCATTTGTCTGATTCAAAAGAGGAAATATTTCTTCAGGAGTTTCATTAATAAACTCTGATGAAATTTCTTTTTCAGTTTCAATAAGAGTCATATTGTCATATTCTAGTATTGCAGTTAAGACTCCATCTTCCCTTAGCAATCCAAAAGAACTAAGAGTTATATTGAATAAAAATTCTTTTTCGGAAATGAAATCATTTCCAAATCCTTCTCTTGTCAAAACATAATCCGTAGATATGATAACATTAGAACCATAAATTCTAATAGATATTATTTCATCATTTAAAACCTCATCAGAAATTCTAACCGAGCCCTGAACAATTCTTGCGCTATATCCAGAATCAAGACTTAAAGAAAAATTCTCTTTAGAACTAACAATTCCAGAGATTATATTGAGCCTATCCGAAATAACTGCCCCAGTTATAAGATTACTAGAAATGCTCGGTTTATCCGAAGAAGAATCTTCTTCAGAAGAAGCTGAATCATCTACAGATTCATCAGAAGAATCTCCAGTAATTTCAGAATTAGAGCTATCTATCTCTTCAGAAATCTCTTCAGTTAGTTCATCAGGATTTTCTATATTTTGTTCATCAATTGATTCTTCTACAAGCTCTTCTTGAACAACATCCTCAGAGTCTGGAATTGTAACCTCATCAAAATTCTCAGAAATGTTTTCATCTCCAGTTTCAGAATCATTTAAATCTTCTTCACTAGACTCTAAGTCTTCATCATCACTAGAATTGGTTTGCTCAGAATCATTTCCATCATTAGAATTATCTAAAGAAGATTCATCAATTAAAAAAACCTCAAGTTCAAAAGAAATATCGGAACTAGAAATAGATTCTCCAAGAAAACCATAACCATCCCCAGAACCAGAAATATTGAATCCCTCAAGATAGTAATCACCACGAGTTTGATTTTGAATTAATTCAGATAAAGATCTATCAGCAGATTGAGAACCAAGATTTAATCGAATAATAGAATCTGAAGGTAAAAGCTCTCCTCCGAAAACGGATAAGGCCAAATTACCTTCAAGGAATTGACTTTCAGAATTTAGATCTTCTTGAATTTGAATAATTGCTCTACCAGTTAGACTGTTTGAAAAGAAGCCCCCTAGAAAAAGTAGAGTAAAAACAAGAAAGACACCTAGAAAAACAATTAAAGATTTGTAAAAAAAACCGGTTTTTTTAGTAACAGAATCCTCATGAAAGTCCCTAACATATCTTTTCTTAACTTTTCCATCCTCTCTGTAAGATTCGTAATAATACGGGCCGTAAGTTTTACCTCCGATTTTTATGTATTTTTTATGTGTCATTTGGCCCTTTTTTATATATTTTAATGCTCCAAAACGTAGAGTAAAAGAGCATTTATAAAACTTATGGCATAAAAAACTACCCAATAAAAATAGTTCAAAAAGCAGCAAAAATTACTATCAAGCTAGACCAATAAAATGTCTTTTACTCCACATAAACCCCAAAAGCATTCAGCGAGGATAAAAAAATGTAGGAACACATTAAAAGCTTGAAAAATTGAATAAAAATCAAAGAGTCCTGGTTTTCCAAATATAATGGCAAAACAGCGGCAAGGTTTTTGATTTCAGAAAAGTTATGGGAACTCAAAGCACGGAAGGAAGGGCCTTGAAACTAAAAAAGGAAGGACAGAAAAATTCTTGTTTTCTGTATCTGAAGTTCTACC